>JABDLS010000097.1 GCA_013002885.1 Gemmatimonadota bacterium
ACAGCTCGGCTACCTCGCGGTCCAGGTCTTCAGCCACTTCGCGACACCATGGGCCCGCGCAGTTGACGACGCGCCTGGCTCGAAACAGCTGTGCCTCTCCGGAAATGCAGTCCATGGCCCGGATGCCAGAAACCGATCCTTCTTCCATCTCGAGGGTGCGTGCCTCGACGTAGTTGAGCGCGGTGGCACCGTTGGCGCATGCCCAGCGCAGCGTCTCCATGAGGACGCGAACCGAACTCCTCATGATCGCGTCGTACCAAACGCCGCCACCCTTCAGCCCATCGGGCCGGAGGGCCGGTATGAGTGAGCGCGTGTCGGTGGGACCCAGGATCCGCCCCGCGGGAAGGTTCTGGGTGGGAAGCACACCCTGGTTGCGGCCACGGGACAGCAGGTCGTTTGCCCACAGCGCCGCCCGGAAGATGCCCGGGCGCTTGAGGCCACGGCCGTAGAGCGGCATGACGCACTCGAGGGGCTCGACGAGCTCCGGGAAGGTGCGGCAGAACCATCGGCGCTCCTCCACCGAGGTCCGGAAGCGTCGTAGATCCAGAGACTGGAGATAACGGAGGCCCCCATGCACGATTCGAAGAGAGCTCCAGCTCGTCGCACCGCCGAAGTCGTCTCGCTCGAGGAGCAGCGTCCGAAGTCCCCGCCGTGCGGCCTCGGCGGTGAGGATCGCACCGTAGATGCCACCACCGACCGCCACCAGGTCGTACGCTTCGGCCGCGGCAGCCCGCACATCACGTTCGATCATGCCCGCCGTCCGTGCATCGAGGGAGGCCGGGGAGGCTGCTTCCGAAGGCGAAGCCCGATCTGGCGCCTGGCGAACGTGGTCAGGTGCTCGAGTCGCCCATACCCTTCCGGCTGGATCCGCGTACGGAGGGCGCGCTTGATCGCGGCGGCGGGGCTCTCCAGGTCGGCGGAGTTCTCGAGGACGAATCCGAAGCGTCCTGGCTTCGCGACCTCGGCAGGCAGCGGCAGTGGGTCGCTGCCGCGAAGGATCGGAATATTTCGACGCTCCGCGAGGGAGAAGAGCGGGGGCCGCAGGCCGACCCCCGGCCGTCCGCCGTTGTCACCCACGAAGAGACGTTCGGCGCCGGGGGAGGTCAGCATGTCCTGGACGATCCTGCCCCGCCGTCCCGTCCACTTACCGAAGCCCCATGGCATGACGGCCAGCGCTTCGCTCGAAGCGACGACTGCGGCGGCCTCCTTCGCTGGCAGTCCGTCCGGATACTCGCTCATGGTTCCAAGCGCCAGGACCTCCAGACGCTCGAACGTCACGAGCTGGCGCCCCGCGACGAAGACGAGCTGTTCGCCGTCGTCCCGCCGAGCCAGCAGGGAGCAATCCTCTTGTGTCGGGTTGACCGTCCATTCGGGTGCGGCCCGTGCAATGTACCCCTCGGAGAAAGCCCTGAAATCGTGACGCCAGGAGTTCTCCGTCAGCATGAGACAGCCGACGGCTTCGGCGAGCCCCTTCTCGGCGCGGGCCGCTGCGAAGTTCGACGCGGCGGCTTGGAGAAAGTCGCCTACCTCGAAGCACGGATGGAAGTGGACGTGTCCGTCCACGAGCAGGGCTCCGGGGTTGTCCTGCCGGGTGGTCACGTCTGAACCGTCTCCTGGGGGGCTGACCCTCCCACGCTATTGCACCGGGCGCACGGGGGGCAATAAGTATCAATGCTCGACCCCGCGACCCGTATCGTACGGCTTGGCTCTCCGCGTGTGCTTCTCCCGGACCGCACTCCCCCCTTCAGGTTGATCGTATGTCCATTCTCGTCACCGGTGCAGCCGGCTTCATCGGCTCTCACACATGCGAGGCCCTCCTCGAGGGAGGCGAGCGCGTCGTCGGCCTCGACAACTTCGATGACTTCTACGCTCCGGAGGTGAAGGAGCGCCACCTGGCGGGCGCCCGCGAGCACGAGGGCTTCACGCTGGTACGCGGCGACATTCGCGACCCGGGTGCCCTCGATGCGCTCCCCGACCACGTCGAGGCGGTGGTCCACCTGGCGGCAAGAGCTGGAGTTCGTCCGTCCATCGAGCATCCCGAGCTCTATGCGGACGTCAATATCATGGGCACGGTGCGGCTACTGGCGTGGGCGAAGAAGCGTGGGGTCCGCAGATTCGTCTTTGCCTCTTCGTCCTCCGTATACGGCAACAACGAGAAGGTGCCGTTTTCCGAGTCCGATCGGGTCGACCACCCCATCTCGCCGTATGCCGCGACCAAGAAGGCCGGGGAGCTCGTCTGCCATGCGGCGTCTCACCTCGACGGGATCGCCACCGCGTGCCTGCGCTTCTTCACGGTATACGGCCCGCGGCAGCGCCCCGACCTCGCGGTGCACAAGTTCGCACGCATCCTCCGCGACGGAGGCGCGATCCCCATGTTCGGGGACGGCACCACGAGCCGGGACTACACCTACATCGACGACACCGTCTCCGGCGTGATCGGCGCACTCGAGTGGGTGAGTCGTCACGAGGGCGCCTACCGGATCTTCAACCTGGGGAATCACCGGACGGTCGCGCTGACGGAGATGATACGGACCATCGGGGAAGAGATGGGTGTCGAGCCGCGCATCGAGCAGCTTCCGATGCAGCCGGGAGACGTCGCGCGGACCTATGCCGACATCGAGCGCGCTCGCGACGAGCTCGGCTACAGCCCGGAAACGGCGTTTCGGGACGGGGTCCGCCGTTTCCTGCAGTGGTTCTCGCAACAGCCAGGGTAGAGAGGCTGCTCGCCCTCCCTCCTAGACACAACCGTGGTCCACGAACACCCCCTTCGACCGAAGCGCGTCGACGCTCGGGCAGTCCACCGCCGTGCCCCTCAGATTGACTGTGTCGCCATCTCCGACGTTCTGGCTCTCGATGAGCGGCTGGATGTCGGACAGGGAGATGTTCTCGCTGAGGTCCAGCGTCGCCAGGGCGGGAAGCCCGGCGAGCGCGGTGAGGTCCGTCACCTCGTTCGCGGAGAGCGACAGCGAAAGGACGCGGGTAAGGCCGCCGAGAGCTCCGAGGTCCGAGATGAGGTTGTCGCCCAGCCGCAAGGAAAGCAGGCGCGTGAGCCCTCGCAGGGGACCGACGTCGCCGATCCGGTTTTCCGCGAGGTCTAGGAACTGTAGACCCGTGAGCCCGGCGAGGGGCTCGGCGTCGGCAACCGCGTTGTCGTGTGCGTCCAGGAAGGTGAGACTCGCGAGGCTCTGGATGCCATCGAGCGTCGTCAGGCCGGACGACGGGATGAACAGGACCTGAAGGACGTCCAGGCCCGACAATGGCTCCAGGTCGCCGATCGTGTTCCCGGTGACGTCGAGGACCCTGAGATTCACCAGGTTCTGGATCCCCTGCAGGCTCGTGACGCCGGCTTCGCTCGCGTCGAGCTCTCTCAGCGTGGCCATGCGGGCGCACGTGAGGCCGGAGGTCCCCGAGACTCCAAGGGCTTGCCGGACCGCAGCTTCCAGCGCCGGGTCCTCGAAATTCGCGCGCGCCTCGCTCGACTCCCCGACGCACGACTCCGTCGGTTCCAGATCCGCAGGGCTGGAGCAGGCGGGCAAGAGCAGAAGGCCGGTCGAGAAGCAGAATGTCCGAAGTCGGGCCATGCAGGGTATCCGGAGGGCGCATCGGGGGGGACGTGATCCTTTTACGTACCCCATGGATGCGTTAAAAATGTGTCAGAAGGCAAGTTGACCCAGACCGCGCCCCCATGACCGAACAGCCGCACGTCTCCGTCGTCGTGCCCATGATGAACGAAGAGGCGAACGTCGCTCCGTTGGTTGACGCGGTTCGGGACGCGCTGCCGGAATCCATGACGTGGGAGCTCATCCTGGTCGATGACGGCAGCCGGGACCAGACACGAGAGATCGGCGCCGCGTTGTCGGTGGAGGATCCTCGGGTTCGCCTCGTGGCCCTCGCCCGCAATTACGGTCAGTCGACGGCCATGCAGGCGGGGTTCGATTGCGCGCGCGGGAGCGTGGTCGTCACCATGGACGGTGATCTACAGAACGATCCACGCGACATCCCGCTCCTTCTCGAGAAGCTCGACGAGGGCTTCGATCTCGTGGCCGGCTACCGGATCCGGCGGCAAGATCGCTTCTTCACACGCAAGGTCCCCTCGTGGGTGGCCAACCGTATCATCCGCTGGATCACAGGCGTCGCGATCCGAGACAACGGGTGCTCGCTCAAGGCGTATCGGCGGGAGCTCCTCTCGGGAATGCGCCTCTATTCGGAGATGCACCGATTCATCCCGGCGCTCGCGGCGGCGACCGCAGGCGCCCGCATCACCGAGGTGGGCGTCCGACACCACGCCCGGACGCGGGGGGAGAGTAAGTATGGTCTATCCCGAATCTTCCGCGTCCTCGCCGATCTCATGTCCATCAAGATGATCCGATCCTTCCGGCTCAGGCCGCTCGTGCTCTTCGCGGCCCTGGCGGCCGGCTCGGCTATCCTGGGGGCGCTCAGCGGCGCAGCCAGTCTGGTGGCGATCTTCACCTTCCAGCCCACCGACGCCGCCTCGATGGTCTTTCCTGGCATCGCGCTCCTCTGGTTCGCGCTGTCCCTCTTCCTGCTCATGCTCGGTCTGGTCGGTGAAGGCGTCATCCGCCAACATCGCGTTCGGGGTTTGAGAATCGTCCCGCTCACGCGGATGAGGTCCTTCCAGTGACCGAACCCACGACGGCCCCGGTCACGGCGGCATCTCCCATGACCGCAGGCGGTTCCGGCGCTCGCGCGGCGGTCTCTGTCATCGTCCCGGTCACCGAGCGGCCGCACGACCTCGCCTGGCTGTACCGCACCTTCTCCGCAGAGTTCGTAGAGGCCGGCCGGCCCTTTGAGTTCGTCTTTGCGCTCGAGCCCTGGGGGCGCGCCCTCGCCGAGCCCCTCGATCCGCTGATGGCCGCCGGCGAGCCCGTGCGAGTCATCGAAGTCGGTCAGACGGTCGGGGAGTCCGCTCTGCTCGACGCAGCGGCTTCCGTATGTACGAGTTCGATCGTGGTCACGCTGCCTGCGTATCCGAGGGTCCGGCCCGGCGCGTTGGAGGAGTTGGTCGAGACCTTGGAGAGCCAGGAGGTGGACATGGCCTCGGCGGTGCGCGTCTCAGAGGGCTCGAGCCTGGTGAACCGGGTGCAGAACAGGCTCTTCCACCTGCTTCTCGGGCGGATGGGCGGGGGTGGCTTTCGCGACGTCGCCTCGGGCGTCCGCGCCATGCGGCGAGCCATCTTCGAGGATCTCCCCCTCTACGGCGACTTCTTCCGCTTCCTCCCGGTGCTCGCGGCGCGCGAGGGCTTCTCGGTCGTCGAGCACGAGGTGGAGCAGCATCCCGAGGACCAGCGAACCAGAGTCTACCGCCCGGGCGTCTACCTGCGGCGGCTGATCGATCTGTTGGGTGTCTTCTTCATCGTCCGCTTCACCCAGAAGCCCCTGCGCTTCTTCGGTCTGGTGGGGAGCTTCTTCGCCCTCTCGGGAGGTGCGATCCTCACCGTCCTGCTGGTTCAGCGGCTGGGCGGGCGCGGGATCGCCGACCGTCCGCTTCTCTTGCTCGGTACCCTGCTACTGGTGTTGGGCGTGCAGGCGATCGCGATGGGGCTGATCGGAGAGATCATCGTCCACCTCAACGCGTCGCACAGCCGAACGTACCGGCTACGAAAAGACCCTTCCGACGGCGACTGAGTAGGTCCGAGCCTACCTGGAGCCCTTGCGGCCGACCATGACCGGCATGGTCTTGAGCATGATGCGGAGGTCTTCGCTGGCGGAGCGCTTGCGCAGGTACTGAAGGTCCAACTCGACCTTCTTGCGGACGTCCTCGAGATCCGAATCGTACGACAACGACACCTGGGCCAGGCCCGTGATGCCAGGCAAGACCTGCTGCCGTCGTTCGTAGTTGCCGAGCTCTTCGCGGATGTCCTGAAAGATCTCGGGCTGCTCCGGCCGCGGTCCCACGATGTTCATGTCGCCCAGGAGGACGTTGAAGAGCTGGGGGAACTCGTCGAGTCGGAAGGCACGCAGAAACCGCCCGACCGGCGTGACGCGTGGGTCGTTCTCGGTCGCCCAGACCTGCTTCTCCGCTCCCTCTTCCTGGTGGTACATGGTGCGGAACTTGTACATCGTGAAGATCCGCCCGCCCATATCCTGGTTTCGCTTCGGGTTCAACTTGCTGCCCGCACGATCCACCCGACGGTCGAGGCCCACCCGCTTCTGCTTGTAGATGACGGGCCCCCGCGACGTGAGCCGCACCAGAAGCGCGATGACGAGCATGATAGGCGCCGTCATCACGATCAGTACGGCGGCGGCCACTACATTCAGTGGACGACGCAGCCGGTCACCCTTGTGGGGGCGTACCTTCACCATCGCGTTCCAAGCCTGGAAGCGGATGGAGGTTGGCGTCGGGTCTGGGGGGTTCGCGATCTTCACGCCTGTTCGTAGACCTTTTCGGTCGGACGGTCGGGGGGCTGCGAGGATTACACAGGATACGCAAGGTACGTTCCATCAGCACCTTGCGATACAGTTAATTTCACCCCCGAACCTCAAGCCATTGAGGTACAGTGACTTACCGCGTTATTTCAGGCGGTGTTCCTGGCTTGACTGGCGGCGTGGGGATGCTCGAGGGGTCGGCCCGTCTGTGGGAACGGCGCAACACCTCCCAAACTCGCGGGCATGCGAGCCTCAGTCGCTCGAGTCGGCGGGTACGACGAACGAGAACTGCGAGCCATTCTCGTCGGAGAAGTCGAGTACGAGCTCCGAGTTCATGCCTCGCAGAAGCCGCCTCGTGATGGACAGCCCGACGCCACTGGCGGAGAAGCGAGGGCCCGCCCTGGTCCCTCCCTCCCTACGACGAAAGGGCTTGAACAGCTCCTTCTGCTTCTCCGGATGAATTCCCCGACCCGTGTCGCGCACGCGGAACTCGAACAGATCGCCCGGCAAGGCCCGCACCTCAAGCTCCACTCTCCCTTGATCCGTGAACTTGAGCGCGTTGGTCGTGAGGTTGAGGAGCACACGGCTCAGGGCATGAACGTGACCGCGGGCCTGTGCCCGCTCGGGGACGAGGGTCTTCAGCTCCAAGCCCCTCTCCTCGACCATGGGACGCACCATCCGCTCGACCGTCGAGAAAAGCTCGGGAAGAGAGAAGAGTTCGACATCCTCGTCGGTCAGGTCCCTCTCGCGGCGAGCGAGGTCCAGCACGTCGGAGGCGATCGACGTCAGCTCGAACGCCGCTCCGTACATGAGGCCGAGCTGACTCCGCTGCGTCTCGTTCACGGGCCCGCTATGACCGTCTCGAAGCGCTTCGGACAGGAAGAGGATCGAGGTCAGGGGCGAGCGGAAGTCGTGGACGATCTCCACCAGCAGCTCGAACGCGTCCGCGCCACCCATCGTGGCCTCGAGACCGCCCCGCTCGGAGGCGCTGGGCGCGTGGGGATCGCTCCCCACTTTGGCCAGCGCCCTGAGCGTGTCGACGACAGCAACCGCCTGGTCCGGGTCGGAGACCGGATCGCGGAGGAGCTCGCGAGTGAACACCTGGGTGAGCGGGCCGACCAGCGGATTCGAGGCGGCCCAGGCCCGGACGGGCTCGGGGTCCGCCCCGTCGAGGATCTGCTCCACCCGTCGACGCAGCTCGGCGAGGCACGCGTCGACCCCCCCTGCGCCGCTGGGGGCGTGGTCGAGCCCGAGCTCATGGGCCCGGGCGGCGACGCGATCGGTTGCGGCGGAGAGGAGCGCCGCCGGGTCCTGCGCCACGCCTGGCCCCGGCGCCTCGGTCCTCACCGCCCTCTCAGTGCGACGCGGGAGTGTGGGGCGCGCTGTCCCGACCGATCCCGTGCTTGTCCATGAGGCGATAGAGGGTGGTGCGGTCGACGTCTGCCAAGCGTGCGGCGTCCGAAATGTTGCCGTTGGCGGCCTGGATCACATGCGTGAGGTAGTTGACCTCGAACGAGGCGAGCACGCTCTCACGCGCGCTATGGTAGTCGAGATCGAGGAGGGAGCGGTCGATGCTGGTCGTCGCGCTCCCCGAGGGCGCCACCCCATCGTCTATGAAAATAATGTCGTGCGGGCTGACTTCCATTCCGGGCTCCGCCAGCACCACCAGGTGCTCCATGACGTTCCGGAGCTCCCGGACGTTGCCGGGCCAGGGGGCCCGGACGAGTGTCTCAATGGCTTCGGTCGTGAGGATGGGCACCGCCGAGCCTCTCTCCCGGTGGTGCACCCACAACTCCTGCAGGAAGCGCTTGGCGAGGATCGGAATATCGTCGGTCCGCTCCCGGAGCGGCGGGATGTGGATGGGGACTACGCGCAATCGGTAGTGCAGATCCCGTCGCAGCGATCCTTCCTGGATAGCCTTTGCCGGGTCGCGATTGGTCGCCGCGATAAACCGCACGTTCACGATGGCGTTCGTCTTGGTGGAGCCCACCCGCCGAACCGCGCCGTCCTGGAGGACGCGGAGGAGCTTGGCCTGCGTCGGCAGCGGCAGCTCGTTGAGCTCGTCGAGGAACAGCGTGCCGCCATTGGCGACCTCGAGCAGACCCTCCTTGTCCCTGACGGCTCCGGTGAACGCCCCCTCGACGTGGCCGAACATCTCGGACTCGAGCAGCGCTTCAGGGATGGCCGCACAGTTCAGCGGCACGAGCTCACGGCTCTGTCGCCGGCTGTGCATGTGGATGTAGTGGGCGATGACTTCCTTGCCGGTGCCGCTCTCGCCGGTGATGAAGACCGACGCGTCGGTCCTGGCGACCTTGTCAGCGAGCTCGATGACGCGCCGCAGCGCCGCGCTCTGACCGTAGATGGTCACCCGGTCGCTCAGACTCTGTGTGGGCTCGAGCCGTGCCGTCTCCGACCGACGGCTCTCCCGGCTGATGGCGACCGCATGGGCCGCCCGCCCGATGAGGATCTGGAAGTGTGTTGCGGAGAACGGTTTGGGGAGGTAATCCCAGGCTCCGGCCCGGAGGGCGTTCACACTCGACTCGACACTAGGGTTGCCGGTCATGACGATGACCAGCGTCTCCGGGTGAGCCTCCGTAGTCGCTCGCATGATCTCCAGGCCGTCCGCGCCGGTCATGTAGAGATCGAGTAGAACGATGTCGAAGGGGCGCGTCCTCACGAGGCGCAGCGCGTCGTCACCCCGGCCGCAGGTGGTGACCGAGAAGCCCTCGGTTCGGAGGAGGGACGCGCAGCTCTCGCGAAGGGAGTGCTCGTCGTCGATAACGAGAACGTCGACTGACCCGCGGACCTCGGGGTCCAGCGCAATGAGCCCGAGTTCGGGGCTTCGTGCGCCGTCCGTGAGGGCGCCGCCTTGGTCAGGTTCTTGCATAGAGTTCAGATTCCGAGCGACTGTTGTACCTCCGCCTCAGACGCCGAAAAGGCCCCGGTCGGACGAAGGAATCGGGCTTCGTAGTGCGATGGTCCGCGGAATCTAACATCCGTCGGCTCGGAGGCAGATACAAGAGTTTCGTCCCGAGGAGCCTCGGAGCCGCCACACCTGTGTCTCGTTGGTGCCACAGCCTGGTTCATCGCGGCCGGCGGGGGGAAACGTCGTCCTGTCGGGCGACGGGACGACTGTTGTAGCTTGTAAACCATTGGGCTTCGCCCAAGAACACCGAACTCGAGAAGTCGCTGCATATGCCTGACAACAAGATGATTCCCACGAACCCGGCCTACGGGGATCGTGCCCCGCTGCCGGCCGAGCAGCATCATCCTCCGGCGCCTGCGTACGGCCAGGATCCCTACTATCCGGACCTCGAGCCGGAGATGGAGGGGCTCGACTGGCGACGGTACGTGCACTCCCTGGTGCGATACAAGTGGCTCATCGTCGTTGCGCTCCTGCTCGGCGCCGGGGCCTCGTATTGGGTGTACCAGACGACGCCGGTCGAGTACCGGGCCCAAGGGACGCTCTGGATCGAAGATGATGGAGGCCGATTTCAGCCCCTACAGCAGGATGGGGCGTTCGAGAGCACGTCCTGGATCGAGCTTCTGCGCTCGTTTTCGGTGCTCGACTCGGTCGTCGTAGAGCAGCGGATGCACATCTCCGCTCCTCGCGAGCACGGGACCCACTTCGCGTCCCTGAAGATCACCGACCGCCTCGAGGCCGGTGCCTTCGAGCTGCGCATCGACGCCAATGGCACGGATTTCACACTCACAACGCCCGAGGAGGAGGGAGGAGACGTCCTCGAGCGCGGGCAGCTGGGTGAAGCGGTCGGCGCGTCGCTCGGTTTTGACTGGAGGCCTCCCGTCGGAGCCTTCGCCGCCGGAGAGGTCATCCCATTCTCCGTTCGGAGGCCGCGTGACGTCTCGGGCACGCTGGCGGGCCGCCTCGATACTGGAATGGACCGGGCGGGTAATTTCCTGGAGATCCGCTACACCGACACCAGTGCGGGGCGGGCGGCGCGAATCGTGAACGCGCTCATGGAGCGGCATGTGGCGGTGGCCGAAGAGCTCCGGCAGGGGCGGCTCCGGCAGCGCCTCATGATTCTCGAGGAGCAGCTCCGGATCACTGAGTCCCAGCTCTTCGCCGCGGAGCAGGCGTACGAGGTGTTCCGCGTCAACACGATCACCACCCCGACGGTCGGGGGAGGTGCTGCGGGCGGCCTGTCTCAGAACACCAACCCGGTGTTCGAGAATTTCCTCGAGAACCGGATCCGTCAGAGCGAGATCGCCGACACTCGGGCGAGGCTCGGCGGGGTCCTGTCCACCTTTGAAGAGACGAGCGAGGTGCGGATCGAGGCGCTGGAGATGATTCCGGAGACGGCCAACTCGTCGGAGCTTCGCCGCGCCATCGACGACCTCATCGACGCCCGCGCGCAGCGTCGAGCCCTGAGCGATCGGTACACCCCGGACCACCCTGCCGTTCAGGATCTGGAAGTCCAGATCGAGAGCATCGAGACCTCGATCGCGAACTCGGTCCAGGGCATCGCTTCCGAGCTCGGGACCACGGAGCAGAGCCTCTCGTCTCGCGTGGCGAGCCAGTCTGCCGAGCTCCGGGAGATCCCGCCGGTCGCCATCGAGGAGCGCCGCTTGGCGCGGAGCGTCCAGATCACCGAGGAGCTACACAACGATCTCAGGTCACGGGTTGAGGAGGCCCAGGTGGCTACCGCGAGTTCGATTCCGGAGGTGAAGGTTCTGGACGAGGCTCAGGTGCCCTCTCAGCCGCTCGCGGACAATCGTCTCAGGCTGGTGTTCATGATCATGGCCGGCTGTCTTGGCGCGGCCGTTCTCGGCGCGGTCCTCCTCGATCAGACCGACGCCAAGTTCCGCTACGCGTCCGACATCGGCAAGGAAATGGGGCTCGACATCCTGGGCAGCATCCCGCGCCTCCAGAGCGGCAGGAGCCAGCGGGACATTCTCAACGCGGCCCAGGCGCTCGAGGCTTTCCGAGAGCTACGGATGCACGTCGACTTCGCCTATGGCGCGGCGGGGCCCATCACGGTGGCCGTGACGAGCCCGGCCGCCGGCGAGGGCAAGTCGTTGATCTCGTCGAACCTGGCCGTGTCCTTCGCCGAGGTGGGTCGGCGGACGCTCCTCATCGATGGCGACACGAGGCGGGGAGACGCGCACCGGCTGCTCGGGCTGTCGCAGTCACCAGGGCTGATCGACCACCTCAAGGGCACGGCGCGTGAGGACGTCATCCAGAAGTCCGAGCACGACAACCTCGACTTCATCGGGTGCGGGCCACGGGGTGCGTCGACTCCGGAGTTGCTCGCTTCGCGGCGCATGGCCGAGTTCATCGGTACGCTCAAGCAGCATTACGACGTCATAATCGTCGACTGCCCCCCGCTCGCGGCGGGAGGCGATGCCCTCATTCTAGGGACCCTGACCGGGAACCTCGCCGTCGTCATCCGTACCGGGTCGACCGAGAAGTACCTGACACAGGCCAAGCTGGCGCCGATCCACCGACTGCCCATACGGCTTCTCGGGGCGGTACTCAACGACGTCGACCCCTCCGACGGGTACCACCAGTACTATTCGTCCTACCTGCCCGGCTACGAGGCGGGTATGGTGGACGAGGAGGAAGGCGCACTCCTGTCGGACGGCAGAGGGTGAACGGCTGCTAGACCGACGAGGCTGCTAGACCGACGAGGTTGCTGGACCGACGAGGCTTGTCGTCAGGGAAGCTGTCGGGCTCAGGCCTCGTAAGCCCGCACCCGGAAGCTGCCGTCGTCGGCCTGCGCGTGGCGGAGCGCCGACGTCGCCCGGAAGAGGAGCTCGTCGGGCGTCGTATGGTCGTCGCCACGCGTGGAGAAGAACCCGGCGCGAATCCGCTTCGATTGCTCGGGATCGAGCTTCTCGGAGGCGGCCACGCGTTCGACTGCCTCGAAGACGCGGTCGGCCAGCCGGACGGCGCCTTCGGGGTCGGTTCCCGGCGCCACGACGATGAACTCGCCGGGACCGAGTCTGCCCACGGTGTCCGAGACGCGGGTGACTGATCGAAGGGCCGAGGCCACGCCTTGTCCCACTGCTTCGGCGAGGGCCTCGCTGGATTTCGGGTCGTCGCCGAAGGCCTGAGGCCCGAAGGCGATGCACGTGAGCGGGCGCTGGAAGCGTACCGCGTCGGCCCCGAGCTCCTGAGCTCGGCGCACGATGCCGCGGACGTTGTAGAAGCCGGTACCGGGGTCGGTAAGCCCCTCGTCGCGGAGGCGGTCCGCGGCCTGTTTCGCCCGGACGAACGTCTCCATGCGGACCGTCAGCTCGTTCGGATCCACGGGGTGCGTGAGAACGTCCCAGGCTCCCGCCTCCAGCGCCGCCAGACGATCAGCCCGGTTGACCGTGTCGGAGGTGATCATCAGGACGGGCGTCATCGGTTGGACGGTCGAGGCCGCGCGCAATTCGCGCACCAACTCGATCCCGTGGATGTCGGGCAGATTCATGTCGACCAGGAAGGCGTCGGGGCTGACCCTCTGCACCAGGTCGAGAGCCTGCTTCCCCGTGTACGCCTTGAGGATGACGTGTCCCTTGGGCTTCAGGATGCTTTCGATGGACCGGGACTTCCACTCCTGGTCGTCGATCAAGAGAACCAGGGGCGTGAGGTCGGAAGGATGTTGCATCAATGACCCGAAGGTTGGATGTGTCCCGCCGCGAGGTAGGAACGCCATGGCCGGCCACAGGGCCGGTCGAGAAGGGTGAGTGCAAGAGTCGTGCGAGCCGGGGGGCTCGATCTTTCCCAGTAAGGACGGGCTGTTTCCCCAGACAGCCGGCTGCGCTGTGGGCTGGCTCCCTCACGCTGTTTCACGGGGTCCACAACCCTCCGATTCCGGTGGCCGTCGAACTCGGTCGCGTCACCTTCAGACATACGGTGTGGCCGGAGGGTGCCGGGCACAAGGAAAATATTCGGTGAAGGGATTCCCTCCCGCATGTATATTCGAACGATGAGCCAGAACGGGAGGATGACCGAGCCGCCGGCTACTACGGCTTCGTTGCGTGGCGGTGCCTGGCTACCGCTTTCCCTTCTGCTTCTGGTCGCGCTTGGGGTTCACCTGTGGCTGTTGGGCGCCCGGTGGGTCAACCCCGACGAGGGCGCCCACCTCATGGACGGGGTGCTTCTCCTCGACGGTCTCTTCCCGGGCATCGACTACGGTGCCCGACAGCCGTTCTACGTGTTGGCGACCGCAGCGGTACTCGAGGTCTTCGGGGTGGGATTCGGCTCCGGGCGGATGCTGGCCCTCATATGCACCTTGGGGACGGCCGCCTTCCTCTATTTCATCGCGCGTGACCTGTTCGACGCGAAGGTCGCTTTGCTGAGCGCAGGTCTCTTTCTATTCCTGCCCTTTCCGTTGATTCTGTCGGTGAATGCGAAGACAGAGCCCCTGGCCATTCTCCTGGCAGCCAGCGCCATCTGGCTGGGTCTCAAGGGGATGCGCGGCCGCGGAGGCACGGCGCTCTACTTCGTCGGTGCGGGAGCCGTTTGCGCGCTGGGCTTCTACGTGCGCGAATCGAGTCTCGCGATTCTCGCGGCGCTCGTCGTCATCCTCGTGTGGAGGCTGCGGCGAGCCCCGGGGCGGGCGGTAGGAGGGATGGCGTCGATCACGGCAGGCTTCGTGGGTGTCTGCCTGCTCTGGGGCGCTCTGCACGCAGCCAACTCGTCGGTCGAGGACGCGTGGACCAGTGGCAACAACCCCATCGTCTTCGTCTCCCAGAACATTCGACAGGCCATCGGAGGGGGGCGGGGTGACGCGGTGGGCGCCCCGGACCGGGGCGCGACGCAACCCGGTCCATCCGACGGGGTCGAGGAGAATGCGGCCGAGGCGCAGGGAGCGCCTCCAGATCAGGCATTCGCTGTCACGCTCCGATTCATCAGGGAAAGCGTGTGGCTCAACATCGTTCTGATCGTCGGCCTGGTCCTGTACCCCGTTGTCCTGGTCACGGGGCGGGGCCGGCAGGACCCGGGCGAGGGGCCCGAGCCGTCCATCTCGGCCCTCTTGCCACTGGCCTGGGCAGGAAGCATGGCGGCGGCGTACCTGTTCTGGGCCCTGCAGCGCGGCTTCTTCAGGGCCTACTTCATGGAGATCTCCGCGCCACTCACCATTCTGGCCGCCGCGACGCTCGTCTACTCAGCGCGCGAGTTCGTCGAGAGCACGAGCCGGCGCCGGATGGGCCTCGGACTGGCTCTCCTGGTCCTGGCTCTACTCGCCATTCCGGCCCTCTTCGGCAGCCCCGTGCTGAGTCGACCGCTGTACTTCCTGGTGCCTGTGGCGGCCCTGGCCCTCGTCCACTTCTTCGACACGAACGATGCGAGGCGCTGGCTACCGGCGTTGCTCGGGGTCGTTGGCCTGTCCGTGGTGGGGTTCCAGTTCCAGCCGCGGCTTCCGGGTGTCATGCTTCCGGGCCTGTATCTGCTTTGGATCACCGGCGTGCTCGTCCTGGTCTTGTGGGCGGCACGGATCTCCTGGGTCCACTCGCTCGGCAAGGGCGTGTCCTTCGGTATCTACGGCTTGATCGTCTCCGCTCTTTTCCTCTCGGTGGCGGAGTCCCTGTCCCGGGTGAACCTCCGATATGACGCGGTCTGGAGCCCGCAAACCGTCAGGACCGTGGGCCAGGAGGTTCGAAGCATCACCGGCCCTGGGGACGACGTGCTCTCCGGAGCCGTCATCTGGGAGCTGCAGGCCGAGCGACGCCCGTACATGAACATCTCTCATCCGTTGAGCTTTCGCCTGAACCTCGACGATGAGGAGGCCGCCTCGATGCAGCGTGCGCTGGCCGAAGACCTTCCGTCGGTCGTCGTTCTCGACGGGTACACTGAGCAGACCTGGTTCCGCGCGGTTCCGGAGCTGCCAGCCATCCTCGAGGCGCGCTACGAGCGCACCCTCGCCGTTGAGGCCGACACCCGCTACCCCGTAGAGGTCTACCGTCTGAAGGAGTGAGCAGCGACGAGTGCGGAACTTCCTACACTTATCCGCCAGACTCCATGATGTCCCGGTAGTGTTGCACGAGCTCACGAGAGAGCGAGGGCGTGGCGAAGCTCTCCTCGATGTGACGGCGCCCGTCGCGACCCATCGTTTGCCAAAGCTCAGGGTGGTCCAGCAGGTGGCCTAGTCGCTCGGCTAGAGCGTCGGCGTCGCGCTCGGGCACAAGAAATCCGGTTTGTCCGTCGAGAACGATTTCGGGGATTCCGCTGTGCCAGGTCGAAAGAACCGGAAGCCCCGTGGAAGACGCCTCGACCAGAACCGTGGGCGTCCCTTCCTGGTCGCCATCCTCTGCGGTGACACTCGGTAACAGAAAGAGATGCGCACTCATCATGGCGCGGCGCACCGCCTCCTGATCCTGGCTGCCGTGGAAACGCACAGAGTCGTCGAGTCCCAGCTCCGAGGCCCGGGCCTCCAGGTCGCCCCGCAGCGGCCCATCACCGATGACGTCGTAGCGGAGGCCCCTCGCCGCCTCACCCCGGCTCGCGAGGACCTGCGCCACCGCCTGCAGGCAGTACTCCACACCCTTCTTCTCGACCAGACGAGCGACCGTGAGCAAGCGGACGGGCTCGCCCGGGGCCGGGTGAACGCGCTCTCGGTGCGCGTACTCCGACGGATCCACACCCAGGTGATGGATGCGGAGAAGCTCGGGGGGACATCCGAGCTCCATCAGGCGCGCCTTCATGTTGTCGCTCAGAACCGTAACGCGGTCGACCCCGCGGAAGAGCGGCTCATAGAGGTCTTCGCCGCGTTGACGCGGCAGCCCCGAGCAGTCCCACCCGTAGAAGGACACGATCTGAGGTATACCCAGCTCACGCCCGACCTCGGCATACCGGAGCCCGACATACCCGAAGTGGTAGTGGAGCACGTCTGTCGGCGATGCGTCGAGCAAGGTCTTCACCCGATCGCAAACGACGCGTCGTCCGCCGCTTCGGGCGGCCCGATCTCGTCGGAGGAGGCCCAAGGCCGATGGCTTGCGGAGCATGAGCCTGCCGATGACCGCGCCCAGCGCCCGGCGCCCGAGCTCTTCCTCGTGCACATAGGTGACTTTCTCCTGAAGGCCGTACTCGCGTACCGCTGGATGCAGGACCGGGTCCTGCGGCCGACGTTCGGCCAGGATCCGGACCTCGTGACCGAGGTCCAGCAGCCCCGTGATCTGCCGATCGATGAACGTCTGGCTCGTGGAGGGGAAGGAGTGGACCACGAAAGTCACCCGAAGGGGTCTCGCGGCAGTCCGGCTCATCGGCATCGGCGTGCGCGTCGTGTGAAAGTCATGAGCAAGAACTCGGTGTGGACGCAGGGTCCGAGAGCAAGGTGGATCAAGGTGCCACCAACCCGATCGTGCTGTCCAGAAAGAACCCCGCGTCGAGACATCAGGCCAGCCCGAACGTCCTCTTCAGCGCGTCTCGGGCGGCGTGGTAGCCGGCCATGCCATGAACGCCGCCTCCCGGAGGCCGCGACGCGGAACAGACGTAGAGCCCATCCACGGGTGTGCCCCAAGGTCTGAGCGCGGACCTCATAGGACCGAACGTCTGGCTCAGCGTGAAGGCTCCTCCGTTCACGTCTCCCCCGACGAGGTTCGCATTCCACCCCTCGAGGTCCGCCGTCCCCAGGACTGAGCGTGCCAAGATCCTGTCACGAAAACCAGGGGCGTAGCGCTCGACCTGGGCCTCGATGAGGGTGGTCGCGTCTCCGGTCCACCCGTTCGGCACGTGGCAGTACGCCCAGGCGACGTGCTTGCCCTCGGGAGCGCGAGTGGGATCGAAAAGGCTGGGTTGGGCAAGCAGCACGAAGGGCCGGTCGGCCACGGTCCCCTTCCACGGGGCGCGCTCTGCGAGGGCGATCTCTTCGAGGGTACCACCTAGATGGACCGTTCCCGCGCGGGCGACCTCCGCGTCCGTCCACGGGATGGGCCCGTCCAGAGCCCAGTCGAGCTTGAAGGCACCGGGGCCATACTCCCACGTCCTCAGCATGTCCCGGTATCCGGCAGGGAGTCGGCCGCCCGTGGGTAGTGGATCCTCGGCAAGCTCCGCTACCTGCTGGTGGGTCAAGGCGAGCAGGGTAGCGCGGGCCGCCGGCAGATCGGACAGCGAAGTGACTCGGCTGTCCGTCTCGATCTTGCCTCCGAGAGATCGCAGCAGGGAGGCGAGTGCGGCGGTTATGGAGCCCGCGCCTCCTCGGGCGAACGGCCACCCGACGGTGTGACCTGCGACCATCAGGGTCAGGCCGACAGCGCTCGCCAGGGGGCGTTCCAAGGGGATCCCTGCGTGAGCGGCGTTGCCCGCCAGGAGGGCGCGAGCTTCCTGAGTGCGGAAACGGTCCGCCAGCGAAGGTGTCGACCGCATCGCCAGGAGTCCGAAGCGAAGCATGAGCAGAGGCGATCGTGGGATCCGGGTAGGTGCGTCGAGCACATGCCTTCGAAAGGCATCCCACCTTCGGCAGAACGGACTGACGAGCCCGCGGTACGAGGCCTCGTCCCCTCGCAGGTCAGCCGCTGTCTCGTCCAGGCCACGCTTCAGCAAGGCAGCCCGTTGGCCGTCGAGGGGGTGGGCAAGTGGCACATCAGGGTGTACCCACTCGAGCCCGTGCTCCTCCAACGGAAGGGAGGAGAAGAAGGGCGAGGCAATGCCGAGAGGATAGACCGCAGATCCAACGTCGTGTCTGAAGCCCGGGAGTGTCAGTTCCTCGGTTCTGGCGGAGCCTCCCACGGTGCTCTCTGCCTCGAGGACCAGGACGTCGAGCCCGTTTCGGGCCAACTCGACCGCGGCAGCGAGGCCGTTCGGTCCAGCCCCGACTATGACTGCGTCGAGTGTCACGCTCCGTACGGCCGAGGCCGTTCTCGAAGTAGTCTCATCGTACCTCCTTCGAATAGGGCCCGAGAGAGGTCACTGCCTCGTCCGCTCACTCATCTCCTGCCCCAACAGAGGCGCCTGCGACGACAGGACGATCTTCCTCGAAGAGCTGCCCCCCGCGCACCTCGAAGACGTGGTCCGCCACGGCGGTGATCGCCGGCTGGTGCGAGATCGCCACGATGGTCATGGTGGCAGACAGGTGCTGCAGCGCTTCGCAGACCGAGCGCTCGGTCTCCGGGTCCAGGGCGGTGGTAGCCTCGTCCAGGACCAGAAGGTCCGGCCGGGTGACGAGGGCCCGAGCGATGGAGATCCTCTGACGCTGACCCCCCGAGAGCTCGGTGCCTCGCTCGCCCACGACGTGATCCAGTCCGTCGGGCAACGCCCGCACGAAGTCCAGGGCACCGGCGGCCTCGAGCGCCCACTCGACGTCCTCCCGACTGACCCCCTCCGCCTCCAGAGCGACGTTTCGCAGGACCGTGTCGTGGAAGAGCAGCACCTCCTGGGGCACATACCCGATGTGGCGCCTCCACGCGATCCTCGCAGATCCCGTCAGTCGCATGTCGTCGATGAGGATCTCACCGGACGACGGCTCCAAGAGGCCCACCAGCAGGTCGACCAGGGTCGTCTTACCCGCACCCGAACCACCCACGAACGCGACGAGCGAACGGGCAGGAATCTCGAAGGTCAGGTTTCGAAGCACCGGCTCGGTCTCGTACGCGAAGCTGACGTCGCGGAACGATATGCGGTGCTCGAGGGGTGCGACGGAGCCGCCATCGTCGCGCGGTTCGGCATGCTCCTCGGCGGCGTGCATCTTCTCGTGGATCGACCAATAGGCACTCTCGTTGACCGTCAGGTCCTGGTACCTGCTCTGGACGTTGGTCAGGGTAGTCATCACTCGATAGAAGATGACCGCCGCCACCAGCACCGTCGTTGACGGGACGCTCGTGAATTGAATTGCCCCGTAGAGACCCACAGCCAGGACGAGGACGATCAGGGGCTCACGAAACGCGGTCAGCGACTGGGTGGCATGAACTGCGCGCCTCCGCGCGAGGTTGAATTCGTTGGCCTCGGCCTCGAGGAAGGGGAGGATCTGCCGCTCCCTCCCCATCGCTTTCACGGTCTTGATGCCAGGGATCAACTCCGTGACTCGTGCCACCAGGCTTCTCAGCACCCTCGTCTGGTCCTCTCCGGCCGATCGGCCCATGGTGACGAAGCCCTTCAGCGCGAAGAGCATGAGTGGCGACACGAAGATCGCGATGGCCACCACTTGCCACGCGACTGCGATGACCAGAAAGAGGTACACACCCGCCTGAATGACACCCGCCAGCACCTGGCACGCCGACCGATAGGCCTGTGAGGCGCGACCCGCCTCGGCGCTGATGGCGTTGGCGAAGTGCCCCGTGGGCTGGCGGGAGAAATAGCTCCACTCGACCGCCAACAGATGCCGTATGAGCCGCAGCCGCTGGTCGGTCTCGACCTGAGCCACAGCATAGCCGACCTGTCGGAACGCAAGCCACAGAAACGCCGACTTTACGGTCATGGCGAGGACAATGAGCGCCAGGAGGAACTCCAGGCGCGGCTCCAGCCCCACTCCTCCGAGGGCCGCCTGAACGGCTTGGGTGACGCCGGAGGCCTCGTCTGCGCCCGTTCCCATGGCCAACTCGAGAAGGGGGAAGAGAGTCACCAGACCGATGCCCTCCGCGATTCCCGAGACAATCAGGAGGCTCACCATCAGAGCCGTGCGTTTCGGATAGGCGCGGAAGAAGGCGAGGATGAATCGGGCGGTCTTCGGATCTATCAGCATCAGCGGGTGCGGTCTTTGAAGGTCATGAGCGAACCTGGCTCTTGAACGGGGTGGTACGCGGCAAGGAACGGGCTCCCTGCATCTTGCACCCGGGCAGCGCTTCGATTCAAGGTAAACGTGCGCGACTACCGGATCGCTCTAGAAGCCCTGCGGCAGAGGGTTGGCGCCCAGACTGGTTCGCCTTCGAGGGCTCGAGTCAGATCAAGAGGGCGCTGTGCGTGGAGGCCCAGAGCGACGGCGAAAACTCCCTCCCGGGATTCGGCGCTTGTGGCTCGAGTATCACGATGCGGCTCGGCTCTCGATGAGGTCTGAATATCGCTGGCGGACGGAAGCGCCCACTTGCGTCCACGAGTACTTTGCCTCGACCGTGGCTCGACCCTCGCGACCAAGTCTACCTCGCAGGTCAGCGTCATCGAGCACTCCAGCGACTGCAGCCGCAAACTGCTTTGGGTCATCTCTCACCAGAGCGTTCACTCCGTCGGTCACATCCAAGCCCTCGCATCCCAGGGTGGTTGTGACGACTGCTCGACCCAACGCCCACGACTCGAGGATCTTGATCCGGGTACCTCCTCCGACCCGAATCGGGATAACCGAGCAGCCGGTCGTCCCAAGATGCGGACGGACATCTTCCACTCTCCCCAGCGGCTCCACGCCCGGGACGGCCGCGAAAGAGCCCTGCTCTCCCGGCGCGTTCCGGCCGATCAGAGTCAAGGTCGCATCTGGATTCAGCCTTCGAACGCGCGGCCAGATGTCACTGAGAAGGTGCTCTACAGCGTCGCCGTTGGCGAAAAGGTAGGTCGGGCCCACGAACGTGACCGAGTTTGACCTCTCCGACTCGGGATCGGGAAGTGGGAAGGTCTCAAGGTCGACCGCATTGGGTGCCTCGCGGACTCGAGCGCTCGGGGCAACGTCAAGGATTCTCTTGGAGTCGAGTTCGGACATGGTGAGGTTCAAGTCGAACCTCGGACAGTACTCGGCTTCCACCCGCCGAACGAGCCCCGCTTGATGGCGAACGTATGCCGAGAGGACATGATTCTTCATCGTCTCGGCACGTCGACCGAGCAGATGAGATTCTACATCGTGATGAGTGCAAGCGACGGGCACTTCGCCGTAACGATCCCTCCAAAAGAACAGATCGAAAGTATCGAGGTGGATGAGATCCGGCGCGTCCTCAGTGGTGGCTTGATCCACTCTTCTCGTGAACTCTCGATCACTGTATTGGAAAACGCTGTATGCTTTACCTGTGACAAGGCTTCGCCCGTGATCCCAAAGGCGGCGTGTCCGGGAGTGCTCAGCCGGAAGTGGGACCGACGGAAACACCTTGTCCACATAGCCTGAGAGCCCCTTCTCGGCCTCGTCACGACTCCTTTGAGTCGGCTGGTGCCTCTTTCGCGAGAAGGCCACTAGCGACACGTCGAATCCCTTTTGAAGCTCTTTCAGAACGTGAAAGGACCGTTGGGTTCCTCCGCTTTCCGGCGGATATGGAAGCGCTTGCGACAGGAACAGTATTCGGGGCATCTGGTCGGGTTGGCGGAAGTTCCGAGGCGGTACCACCTCACGGAGGCGGGCTCTTAGGCCGAGCGGCTGTTTCGGACGTAGGTCCTGCGCATGGCGCGGCCGTTGTGGTGCAGCTCGGGCGCGAATCCCGAGCCACTCCGCATCATCCGATCGCGCCTGAGGCGCCGATCGACTGCGGCATGGACGCCGCAGTACAGCGCGCTCAGGAAATAGACTGGGTCCATGTAGGCGAACGACAGGAAGAACGCGGGAACTACGAACGCCACGTAGGCAGCGGGCATGTACATGGTGGATTCGTACAGGAATCGTTGCTCTGGGTCACCTCTCGCCCATCCCGCGGGCATGCGTCGGCGCAACCTCACCATGCCCACCAGCCCGCCAAAGACCAGGAAGGACCAAAGGGTGAGGCCCACGATACCCATCTCCGCTCCCACCTGGACAAAAGAATTGTGGGCCGCCAGCCATTTTATGCCCCTATCGGCGCTCTGGGTCATGGCGATGTCAGAGATCATTCCCTCTGCGCGAGGGAAATTACCTGCTCCGATACCGAAGACCGGATAATCCGCCATGTAGCCGAGCCCTCGCAACCAGATCTGCCTCCGGCCGGACTCGCTGCTCCAGTTGTAGTCGTCCTTTGGCTCCAGCATGGTACTCATCTGATTCCAGTATCCAGGCGGGGCCATCACTGCCATCCCGAGCCCAAGCGCCCCAACCACGAGCAACCGCTTCCGAAACGGGACGGTTCGCAGGAACCCGAGAAGAGCGATAGCCAATCCCGCCCCGCCCACGAACGCTCCCCTGGACCCAGACAGCGCGAGAGCAGCGCCTATGCTGAGAAGGAGCGCGGAGATGAGGACTTTTCCACGGCGGCGAACGGTCCCCATCAACCAGAGCGCCAACGGAACCGCCACAAGTAGCATGAGTCCCAAATCGTTGGCGTCGTAGGTGTAGAGATTGCTCAGCCGCATCATTCCACCGTTCCCGCCGGAGAGCGCGAAGACGAAGAGCGCGTAGTAGACCAAAATCGCGGCCCCGATGACGTAGGCGAACACCATGAGACGCACCTGTGCCGCGCCGCGGAACGCGGCGATGAGCAACGCCGCCAATACCAGCGTCTTGGAGTACTCACTCAGAATGAACACCGCCGTAGCGCCAAGGGAGATACCGAAAGCGGCTGACAGGCAGGCGACAACGGCAAGACCGGCCATGACCTTCGTAGGCCAATAGCGGAACAACGCCTCCCAGCTGACGACCTTGGGATTCAGCAGTGCATAGCCAAAAGCTCCTGCCACCAGGAGCAGCGCCGGTCGCAGCGCCCCGAGGCCCAGATGAGCATGGATGCGACTGACCGTCAGCACGGTCAACGAAAAGAGAAAGATCTGAAAGGTGCCCTGACCACCCAAGAGAGCCCCGAACTCGGCGGACCGGCTCGGTGGAGTCCTCCTAGTTCGTTTCCGCGACCGTACTAAACCCATCTTCGACCCGCGCTCAAGGAGTGCTGCTTCGCCCGCCCCCCTCCCCGCCCGCCCGAGAATTGGAAGTGTGCTGCCTGCAAGAGGCCGTCCTTATTCACTGCTCTTTCACTCGTGCGATGACACTGACGAGGTACTCGCTGACACCCAGGAGGGCCTTCGCTCGCATCTTTAGGCTAGGTCCTCGCAGGTCATCGAGCCAGGCTCTTGAAAATGACCCGTGCTCCAGATGCAGCACGTCAAAGCCCGCTGCTCTGAGAAACGGCCGAACCCGAGATTGGGTGAACGTGTGAGGGTGTCCGGGATCGATTTGGAGTCGAGAGAGGGCCCGATGCATGTAATAACCTGGCCGAGACCGCACATTCACGGTCAGGTAGAGATACCCCCCTGGCTTGAGGGCGCGGCGAATGCCGAGCATCACCGCGTCCATATCCTGACAGTGATCGATGCAATTCTCGATGATGGCAAGATCATAGCACCCATCTTTGACTGGGAGAGCCTCACCGGAACCGGTCCGATAGGAGACATCGGGGCTGCGAGAGGCCACGAGGAGCGGTCTTCCCGAGTAGAAGTGCTCTAGAGGGTCGACCGCAACCTTGTGCACTCCGGGAAAGAAGCCAATGACACCTACGGGTCCGGATCCGACTTCTAAGACCCGCGCACTGCCGTCACTGACCTCAGGTGCGCCCGCCTCAGCGAGCATGCGGACGAGCTGATCACGCCGCCAACGGTAGCCGCCAAGACGATCCTGCCCTTGGGCCTCCACCTCGGTGGCGACGCGGTCCCAGTAGTCCTGTTCGTAGCGTTGTGCAGTCTTCCAGCGGTCGCTGGATACCATGCTCGACCTACTGTGGGAGCGGGAGGGAGTTCGGTACCCCACGGCTTCTGCCCAGGGCAACGAACGTACTAATTGCTTCCACTGATGTAGACGTGGCCGACGCGCAGCCACTGGTCACTCACCTTTTCGTCGCCGATGCCACCCCAGATCGCATCGAACTGGAAGGCGTCGAAGCCGTCTCCGCCACCCTCGCGGAAATATCCGACGTCCGAGTATTCGTGAGTGAGGACGCCATCGACCCAGACCTTCAGCGACCCGTTCTGCTGCCCCGGGGTGCTCCCAGTCAAGAGGAACTCGAGCTCGTGCCACCTACCACGTACCAGCCTTTCGCCCTCGACGTTGGGGCGAAATCGGAGAAATGGTGTCGGCTCGGCGTGTTCCTGACCCTCCACCACTACATCGACCGGTCTATCATCAATCGTCCCGGCGCTGAAGAAGGTGCTCCAGCCTGCACGAATCGGCGGATCTTCATGATGAATGTACCAGACCTTGTTGGTTCTCGATTGGTGCCCTTGCCAGTTCGGGTCCATCTTGAACGTATGGTATAGATAGATCCTCCTATACGAGGCATTAAACACCTCGATGCCTCTGTTGACCGACCCGCGACCGCCTGGCAATCCTTCGCGATAGTTGAACTGAACCACGCCTGAAGGTGAGTGAGGCGAATCGGAATCCGAGACGATCGTCGCTTTCCCGCCTGGGTCCCGGTCAAAATCATACGTCCAACCTTCCGTGAGGGACGTAAAAGACCGCTCCGTGACCCTGGTCATTCCTGAAGGCTCGTGGGCACGAAAGAACCGACTTTGACTCCCCTCGGGGAGCGGGGGAGGTGGTCCAGGTAAGGCATCGGCTCGCTGGATCGTCGTAGGTATCGTGGCCGAAAGTCCCTGAGCGATTGCGAAGATGTTCGCATTGCCCGGGCGCTTCCCCGTAACCAGACCTTCGTTCACGCTGGCCGTGCCGGGGGCATCGGAAAGCCAAGTGACCGTGCTCGGGACCGTGGGCTGGTCGAGCCGGTTGATCGCGCTCACCGTGAGTCTCGCGGTTCTCCCTGAGTCGATGGTCAGGCCATCTTTCAACGATTGAGAGTTCGAAGCGGCGACGAGCCTTGTTTGAACACGAATGGTGTCAGCAACGACGACCGTGTCTACGGTAACCGTTGTGTCGACCGAGGTCGCCACGATGGTGTCAAGGGTGACCACCGTATCGACTACGAAGGTCGTATCGAACCCCTCGATTATCGTGTCCACAACCAAAACGCTATCGGGCACCGCGACCACGGTATCGGTCCGGACGACAATCACCGTATCGACGGGTCCAAAGGTGGTGTCGGGGTTCGTTAGCACGACGCTATCCATCTCGGCTCTGACATTGAGCGAGTCTGGTTTCTCTCCCAAGGCAAAGACCTGCGAGTCGGATGGGCTGCAAGCCATGACCGCTGCGGCGCCAAATGCGAGCAGCCGGTTGTTGAAGACTAGGTTACGCACGAATCCTGGGTCAGGTCTGGGGGAGTGATCCTCGGCGTGCCAGAGGATCTTAAAGCTGCAACTATCTCGTTCATGGTGTCAAACCGTTTCTCTCATAGCGTGGCCGTGAGCAGTTGGTGCCGGAGCGAGATACCGGGATGCTGTTGGCATCCCCGCTTGTAACGGCAATAGCTGTGCCACGAGCGCCGCCGCCTCCCCGGCGATAGCGCTTCAACAATTCTCTGGCACTGAACGGTCGGTTCTTGCATAGTTTTTTTTGCGAGCATGCCCCTTTCCCGTGAGTCCGACCGGGTTGATCCGCTCAGCCGACAAGCAACTGCGCCCTCTGGAGGGGTAGACGCCCGGCTGTCCCATCGTGAGTCGGTTGACTCGAGCATTCGAGGTTAGATGAATCAGACGGACCCACAGGCGCCTCCAAGGGCGTTGAGAGTGGCCATCGTGGGCGCCGGCCGGATGGGTCGGGAGCACGCGAAGGCGATCGCCCGCATTTCGACAGCGCACCTCGTCGCTGCGGTCGACCCGGACGAGGAGGCCCGACGAGAATTCGGAGAGCTGGTGCCGGGGGCGAAGACCTTCGCCACCCTGGACGACCTGTTCAGCGATGACGCCACGGCTCCCGATGTCGTGCACGTGTGTACGGCGCCGGCTCATACGCACGCGCCCGCCGCCCGCAGGGCCCTCGAAGCCGGCGCCCACATCTACGTGGAAAAGCCGTTCGTCGACGATGCCGAGACGACCGAAGAGATTCTGGCGGAGGCTCGATCCCGTGGGCTCCAGGTCTGCTGCGGTTATCAGCTCCTCGGCCAGGGCGTCGCCGTCGAGGCATGTGAATTCCTGGAGTCACCCGGCGCGACGGTTCACGTCGAGAGCTACTTCGCGTTCAAGCCTCGGCGGACGGGGTCGAACGTGCGGCACAGGATCTCGGAAGAAGAACAGCTTTTCGACATTCTGCCGCATCCGACGTACGTGCTGTTGCAGCTTCTGAGAAGCGCGGCGCCCGATGCGTCGACCGAAATCGAATCGGTGGGGGTGGGGGACTCGGGTTCGGTCCACGTCCTGGTGAGGCGTGGGTCCGTTCGAGGCCTCTTGTGTGTGAGTCTGGAGGCCCGACCCGTCGAGAGCTTCGTCCGCATCGAGCGGTCGAATGGACGCATGGAGGTCGATTTCATGCGGGGCACGGTGCAGAGGCTCCAGGGCGCAGGTACCTCGGCGCTCCAGAAGATCCTGGATCCGTTCCGGTGGGCGTGGCAGCTCATGGTCGGAACGACGGTGGCTCTCGCGAAGCGGTTTCTCGGAAAGGGGGGCGGCTACCTCGGCCTCGAGACCCTGATCGACGGGTTCTACCGCTCCATTCTCGAGGGGACCGAGTCCCCCGTGTCTGCGGAACTCATCTCCGACACCGAGAAGGTTGCCGACGCGGTGCGAGGAGCCGTGAGGCGACTGACGGAGCGGGCTCATCAGTCGGCGACTTCGGGGTCCAGGGGCACCGTCGTCGTGACCGGGGGCACGGGGTTCCTGGGCAAGAAGCTGGTTGGCGAACTGCTCACGCGCGGCTACGCAGTCCGTGTGCTGTCGCGCGGCGAGCCCTCACCCTGGGCTCGGATCCCGGGCGTCGAGTACGTGACCTGCGACCTCGGGGAGTCCCTTTCGACAGATCTTCTAAAGGGGGCCGAGTGCATCATCCACGCAGCGGCCGCCACGGCGGGTGGGTACGAGACGCACCAGAGGGATTCCATCGATGCGACTCGTCACGTGGTGCAGGCAGCGGCTGAAGCGAGGGTTCCCAAGGTCGTTTATGTCAGCAGCCTCGCCGTCATCGAGGCTGAAGGGAATCAGGCCATAAACGAGAACGGAAAACTCCTCACCCGTCGGGAAGCCGGGCCGTACGCCTGGGGAAAGGCGATGGCCGAAGCGGAGGGAACGGCAGTGGCTCGCGAGTTGGGCGTTCCTTTTCGGGTCGTTCGACCCGGACCCATCGTCGATTTCGAAGCGTTCGATCCTCCGGGTCGACTCGGCCGCTGGGTCGGATCGTGGTTCGTTGGCGTCGGCCCGTCCAAGGACAGCCTATACGTCGTCGACGTGGGATTCATGGCTCGCACCCTCGTCTGGGTCGTCGAGCACTTCGACGACGCCCCGCCGGTCCTGCACGGCCTCTCGCCGATACCGCCCACCCGACGTGAGCTGACTGAGCGGTTGCGAGCCGCCAACCCCGGGGCGCGGGTCGTATGGCTTCCTCGCTTCGTGCTGGTTCCGCTCTCGGGCTTGGCAACCGTGCTTCAGAAGGTGCTGCGGCCGAGCCGCCCTGCGGTGAGTCTCGCCAACGCCTTCGCATCGACACGATACGATACCGCGCTCATCGAGTCCCTCGAACCGGCCATCTCGGCTGCTCCGGACGCGGATGCCGTGACGTCCGAGGTTGCTACCGCTGTCTAGTTCGAGTCGTCCGTTGAGGATCGCCCAGATGCTCGAGACGGACGGGCCGGGAGGCGCCGAGGTCGTCGTCCTGAACATGGGCCATGAGCTACGGGACCGCGGCCATGCGGTCGTCCCGGTCGGGCCGGCCCATGGGTGGTTGAGCCAACGATTTCGGGAGAGTGGGTTCGAGCCCGAGCCGTTCTCCTTGCGACAGACGCTCGATCCTTTCGCGGTGCGAGATCTGGCGGACATGATGCGTCGGCTGGAGATCGACGTCGTACACAGCCACGAGTTCACCATGGCCGTCTACGGGACCGCTGCCTGCAAGCTCGCCGGGCGTCCTCACGTCATCACGATGCATGGGAGCCAGACGATGACGCGTGTCTTGCGTAGGCGCTTCGCTCTGCGGTGGGCCTTCCGGAACAGCTACGCGACGGCAGCCGTTTCCGAGGCCACCAAGGTCCAGGTCGACCACGACCTGGGCATCGGGGCCGATGTCATTGGGCTGATCCGAAACGGTGTCCCCATTCCCCAAGGAGACCCCGATCCCGTGCGCCGGGAGCTGGGGGTGCAAGACGGGGAAGTTCTCGTCCTGGCCGTGGGAAATCTCGACGCCCGCAAGGGCCACATCTTCCTCCTCGAGGCCTTGCAGCGGCTGTCGGGTCAAGGCGTTGGACCTTGGCGTCTCGCCATCGCGGGAGGGCGGGGCGGCCCCGAGAAACCTCGCCTGGAAGCGTTCGCGGCCGAGCACGATATGGAGGACCGCTTCCACATTCTCGAGTACAGGAACGACATCCCGAATCTGCTGGCCGCCGCCGACATTCTGGCGATGCCCTCCCTGTGGGAAGGGCTTCCGCTCGCGATTTTGGAGGCCATGCTCGCCGGTACCGCCATCGTTGCGTCCGAGGCTTCGGGGATCCCTGAGGCCATCGACTCGGGTGAGCACGGCCTCCTTACGGCGGCGGGCGACAGCGACGCGCTTGCCGATGCTCTTGGGAAGCTGATTCGGGACCGGGCCTTTCGGGAGCGCTTGGCCCACCAGGCGCAGGAACGCGCATTGAAGGAGTTTACGGTCGGCGCAATGACCGACGCCTATGAGGATCTGTATCGGGCAGCCCTTACGTGATGCACTGACCCAGCGATCACCTACTCGGGCAGGCCCGCCGCCGGAGCACTACCCATCCACACCCTGTGTACCGCGTTCTCAACCCGATTCATGAGCTTTGCAGCGGCACTAGGAGGCTCGATGACGTCGGCCAGGAACTGGTCCAGGTTCGACACGTGAGCGTAGATGTCTCCGGATTTCTGCGCCTTCGTGAAGAGCCTTTGGATGTCGTCGTCAGAGGCCGGACCGAGTTCCAGGAAGCGGAGCACCTCCTCGAGCCTCGCGATACGCGCCGCCTCGTCCCCCACGTAGATCTCCTCGAAGTGGACGACCTCGAAGGGTATCGCGCGGGAATCGAAAAACTCCTTGAGCTTGAGCAGTCTCGCCTGACATCTTTGGTGCTCGATCTGGTACCTGCGGATGTTCAACTTGATGCTGGGGTTGGGCTTTCCCTCGAGCTCTTGGATCACCGCCTCCGCCTCACGCGGTGACCACGAACCGGTCTCCATTGCCACGGCCAGTGAGAGCAGGCGTTTGGCCTCGTCTCCTCTGAGCAGGATCAGATGTTTGTACGCCCCTCCTTCCGAGGACCTCGCAGCTATGTCCAGGTTGAAGTCGAGAGTCCTGATCTCGAAGCAGTTCTTGATGACGTACTGCTGTTCGAGAAGCTGGCGAATTCGCCGGTCGTACTCGTCGAGACGTCCGTCCGCGTACGCGTCAGCCACGTCACCGAAGACCCTCCCCGCATTGAAGGGCTCGTGCTCTACCGTCGGATGAGGCGAGAGCGAAGAGAGAAGAGACGCGAGCGTGGTCCCTCCCGTTCGCCTGAAGGTCCACACGATATGCGGGCGGGGGATCGCTGGTCGCATGAGCTAAGAGGTAACCAAATGAGGGTATGCGTGGGCCAAGATGTCTCGTATTCCCGTCCTGGGGTAGGCTGCATGACGCCGGCTCGTGCTCCTTGCATGGCTGTCGTGACACATGTTTGACGGACTCAAGGATTGGGTCAGCCCGCCGCCGCGAGACGTTCGAATCGTCTTCCTCCACATCGCGAAGTGCGGCGGCACGTCCATCCGTAGGGCGATGGCCGAGTGCTTCAAGCCATGGCGAAGCACGCAGAGGGACAGCGTGCTGGAGCTCGACGAGATGGCGGTGCGCGAGGCCGCGGCTTCCGGTCGTGTCCACCACAGCGAGGCGAGGCGAGCCCTGCTGGCCTACCACCTGGCCACTACGAACGCCGGGCTGGTTGCCGGCCACTACCGTTACTCCCGATCCGTGTTCGAGCGGTATCGGGCGGCCTGGAGCTTCATCACGATCCTCCGGCACCCGGTTGACCGCTGGTACTCCAACTACTTCTTCAACGCATCGCGGCCGGAAGGCAACATCTACCGCATCGACCTTCCCATCGAGGAGTTCATTCGGACCGAGCGGGCGACCCTGTTGGGGACGGAGCTGGTGCGAAGCTTCGCCGACCTCGATGACCCCGCAGCAGCCGTCGAGGAAGACGCCGCTGCCCGGGCCATCGAGAACCTCCGCGACCTTTCCTTCGTGGGCACGCTGGAGGATCTGCCCTCGTTCACGCGGTTCTTCAGCGAGTCCTTCGGCTGTTCGCTGGATATTCCCACCCTGAACCGGACTCCTTCCGACGGGCCGAAGCCTCGGGCGGGTGTGGACCCCGGGGTCGCCGAGCGCGTGCGTGAACTATGCTTACCCGACCTGGCGGTCTACAAAGCGTTTTTCCCCGAAATCGCCGATCGTGACGACGCATGAGTCCCGATCGTGGCCGTGCCTCCACGGACGACGGAAGGGTGGTCGCAGACATACTCCTCGCCACTCACCGTCGAGGGGACCTGCTGCGGGAAATGCTCTCGAGCCTCGCCGGCGCCGACGATCTGGACGGGGTTCGGCAGATTCTGCTCATCGAGAACGGGGCGCGGGACGGAAGTGAGGACGTAGCCCGGGAGTTCGAGGGTGTCCTCCCGATCCGGTACGAGTTCGTAGAGGAGGCCAACAAGAGCGCCGCGCTCAATGAGGGTCTGCTTATGAGCGACGCGGACTTGCTGATCTTCTTCGACGACGACGTTCGAGTGAGCCCCGGAACGATTGCCGCCTACGTAGACGCCGCACAACGCTGTGGCAGAGGCCATTTCTTCGGTGGTCGGCTGACTCCCTGGTATGAAGGTGAGCCCCCGCCCCAATGGTTGATCCCCGCCCTGCCGTACACGGCCACGGGGTTCGATCTCGGACCCGAGGAGATTCCGCACCACGAGTTCATGGGTCCCAACTGGGCCGCGTTCCGTCAGGATCTCGTGGAGATTGGTGGCTTCTCGACGCGACTGGGCCCGGGCTCGGGACTCGTCGGTCAGGAGACGGAAGCTCAGTCGCGACTCACGGCGCATGGCGTGCAGGGCGTCTTCCTACCCGGCGCCCATGTCGAGCACTTCGTACCGGCCCACAACCTCACCGTCGATTGGGTCCGACGCCGCAGGTACAGACATATGCTCGGTCGCGCACTGAGGGCTCGAGACTCATACGAGGGGCCGAGGATCGCGTCTGTCCCGCGATTTCTCTGGCGCTCGTACGTCGAAGAGCTGCTTCGGGTCGCTCGTGACCGTTTGTTGCGGCCCTACACGGAGGAGCGCGTTCGAGGCGAGCTACGATTGATGAAGGTTCGGGCCCAGATCGCTTCGCATCGTCTCGAGGTTCGCGGCGAGACCGTGGCAGGCGGTGACCTCTCGGAAGGCGCCGAGGGTTCGAAAGGCGCCCATCAGCGAAGCGACTGAGCCGCAACGCCAGCCGTCACCACCAATTCGACCCCGGCGCCTCATAGCCGAGGTCCACCAGCTCCTGCCCGGCAAGCTTCTCGAATGTGCGCTTGAGGCGATCCGGCCACCCTTCCCAGCGCCCGATGGGGTTGAAGTTCGCTGGCTTCTCGAGGGGCTCCCAGTGGACCTCCTCGGAGTCACCGCGATGCGACGAGGACCCGACGACCGGTACGTCGTCTACCTCAGTGCCCGCGTCGGTCGCTTCGTCCAGGAATGAGAAGACCTCGTCCATCCTCTCCTCCGGCTCTTTCACGAGATCCTCGTACTTCAGCAGGCGCCACGGTGTCGAAGCCGGACCGATTCGAGCGCCGTCGGTGAAGTCCAGAATTCTCCTCGCGCCGGACGCCCAGGAGCGCATGGACTCTTCGTACTTCCTTCCGTCGAAGCTCCGCATGGTCGATTCGACGGTGTCGCGTCCGTCGCGCACGAGCAGCAGGAGCTTGGCGTGGGGGAAGAGTGGGAAGAACAGGTCGAGATTCAGCGACCAAGGCGTCTTGATAAGGAGGCGCTTGCCGGGGGTCAGCAGGCTGTTCAAGTGGTGGAGAATCCCGTGTCCGAGCCCCTGCAGGAGACCGGCGGACACGTCATCCGGATCGGTCGATTCGTCCATCCATTGGGACCATGACGCCGCGGTGAGGTTGGAGTACTCTCGCAGCAATTCCGCATGCACCAGAAGCCGTCCTTCGTAGACGGGCCTCGGGATCTCGAACACCGGGTTCAGCCGGATCAGCCGGCTGAGGTAGTTGGTGCCCGAGCGCACCATCGGTGCGTGGATGAAGACCGGTGATTCCAACGGAGTGCCTCCGGAGCGGATAGGAGCCTTCAGCGAGGGAGTCTGCTTACGAACGCGCTCGGGCGACGAGTCGCTTGAGGGAGCGGTACATCTTACCGACAAACGGTGGCACGAGGTCGGTGGCCGAGAGAGAAGCGTCGTGGAAGGTGCGATAGGGGTTGTCCCGGTGCACCACGCGGGGCGAGTGCTTCCACCGGTCCAGGTGGTCGACATGGTGAAACTCGATATCGTCGACGGTCCGGTAGAGCGAGAAGGGGGCATGGAAGTGGGCGAGCGCCGATTCCATGCCTTTGGCGAAGACGATGCCCCGGAAGGAGCGGTCGATCTGGCTCAGCGCATACCGTAGCTTCGCCTGAGACATGATGAGGATCCCGGAGTGGGGCGTTACGGCGACCTGTATGGTTTGGCCGCGATAGGTCTTCTTCTGGTGGGTCCACATGGGGTTGCCGTACAGGTCGACACAGTAGCGAAAGCCGGTGTCGTCGACTTCCATGCGGTTCGGGTGCAGGATTTCGTTGACGAGCGAACCTTCGTCGAAGTCCAGCACGTTGAGCCACGTTTCGGGCGGGACGAGAACGTCGTCCTCGACGTTGATGAAGTAGTCGTACTCGTCCACACGAGATGCCATGTCGTAGAGGCTCTCGTACACGAGTTGTGTCGGGTCGTCGAGTTGGTCGTACGACGTGTCGAGGGGGAGAAGCGAATTGTCCCCCACTCCACAAACCCGCAGGTCCACGTCGGCTCCGGGCAACTCGCGGAGCGCCTTCACGCACCGGCTTACGGTTTTGCGCCTCTGGTCCTCTTTCCCGCGCGTCGAGCCTCCGACGAAGCCACGGCTGCGTCCGAAGTAGTGGTTGACGTGACACAGCACCCTCGGGGTCACGCCGACTCCCTGCCCTGGGGCTCTGATCGATTTCGACTCCAGGCCCTCTTCACATACCCGCCGAAGGCCACGAGGTGGACCTGGTGCAGAAACGCTTCGGGCCGCCGTCGCGTGAACACACCGCCGAGCCACTTGGCGACGAGTTCGGCGAGATGTCTGAAGCGCCAGCGCGGAAGGCCGAGCAGCCGCACCACGTCGCTGTCACGTTCGTTCTCGAACTGCCACTCTCCGAAGCGGAAGTACCACCGACGCAGATAGGACCTGGACACCCGGGCCAGATCGGGCCGATGGTACACGACGACAGATGGGTCGTAGACCAGCCGCTCGTCCCCGCGCCGCAAACGGTCCAGGAGCTCGAGCTCTTCACCCATGGCCAGCGAGCTGCCGGTGCGGCCGAGGTCCGTCCGGAAGTGACCGTAGCGCTCGAATACGCTGCGGTGGAAGGCCATGTTGGCGCCGATACCGATCATGCCCCCGTATCCGTCGTCGCTCGTGCGTACGCTGTCGCCGGCGTCGAAGTGCCCCGCCGGCCCGTCGAACTCACCGTGCCACCACGCTGGCCGCTCGAGCTCGGAGTCCAAAATGGCGGGTCCTCCGACCACCGCCGGGGCCGGCTCGGCGCCGAAGGCCCCGAGGAGCTTCTCGAGCCAGTCGGTCTCCACCGCGACATCGTCGTCGAGGAAGGCGAGCACGCGGCCCTCGGCCTTCGATACGGCTGCGTTGCGTGCGTGGGACAGACCCTGACGCGGCTCGTGCACGTACCGGAGCGGAAGGGCTTCCCACTCGCCGCTCTGAACCGCTTCGGCCGTCCCGTCGGAGGAGTTGTTGTCGATGACCAGGACTTCCCACCCGGTGGCCTTCGGCACGTGCACACGCTTCAGGCTCTGGAGAACCTCCAGCAGACTCTCCTGGCGGTTGTACGTGCAGATGCACACGGAGACGTCGAGCTCGGTCATGACGAGGCCTCGCCTACCGCTGCCAGGGCCGGTGAGGATCAGGAGTCTTCGGTGCCACTACGAAGACGGTCCAGGACCCTGTAGATCCACGCTGGATGGATGGGGGCTTTCATGGAGCGGGGTTCGTTGCCGGGGTCGGGATGGATCTCCCGGTACATGCGCCGGCACTCTTTCGCCAGGTCCATGTCGCGGGTCGTGTAGCGAGCCCGCCCGAATGTCGGGAGGAGTTGCTGCGCCAGAGATCGACGGACCTCGTACCGCTCGCTCTCTCCGTAGTGCGATTCGTTGTCACTGTACCACTGCCACCTCGAGATGACCGAGTCGAGGTGGTGTCGCTTCGACGCCGTCTGGTTGACTTCGTTGCGGCGGTATCCCGCGAGTTTTTCGTGAACCTTCAGGAACGGCCCCTTCGCTCGCAGCTCGAGGAAGAAGATCATGTCTTCGCTGTGTCTGATCTCCGGCGGAAAGCGGAGTCCGTCAAGTGCGGAGCGACGGATCAACGTCGTCGACGGATTGATGCTCCAATCGCACAGCATCTGAACCCGCCAATCGTCTGCGGCGTGATACTCGGGCTTCACGTGCTCCCCGATGTGCTGGCCTGAGTCATCGAAGAGGTAGACGTCCGAATAGACGAAGACAGGATCGAACTCAGCCGCTTCCAGCGCCTGAAACTGCCGTTCCAGCTTCTCGGGCTCCCAGACGTCGTCCCCGTCGAGAAGGGCGATCCACTCGCCGGTGGACGCCTCGATGCCTTCGTTGCGCGCGACGGACTCTCCGGAGTTCGACTGACGAATCAGGTGGACCTGCGATCCGTACGACGCCGCGATCTCGGCGGAGCGATCGGTGGAACCGTCGTCGATCACGACGATCTCTTCCGGCGGAAGGGTCTGAGCCAAAACCGAGTCGATGGTCTCAACCAGGTATCGTTCTTTGTTGTACACAGGGATGACGACGCTGGCGGGCGCGGTGTCGGCGACCGGTGCGGGGCTCGCTGCGCTCTCTGGAACGGACTCGTGACGGTTCATCGCTTCGGATACATTCGGGTCGCCGTAACTCCTGCAGAGCCAATTTGGAGAAGCGCTGTGTCGAAAAGCCAGGATCCAGCGAAGCGCGTCAACGCGGTTGGAAGCCGCCGTCCGACGAGGGTCCTCTGCATCGAAGTGAACGAGGATGGAACGGTCGGGGGCTCCCACCAGGCTCTCTACGACCTGGTCAAGGGAATGGATCGCGAGCGGTTCGAGCCCGTTGTTCTCTTCTACCAGGATAACGTCTTTGCTTCGCGGCTCCGGGCACTCGGGGTCGAGGTGCACACGTTCGAGAGGGAGCGTGAGCGAGAGCTCGCACTTCGGTTGCGAGGCAGCAAGCCGGCGAAGGCCCTGGACGTTCTGGTGGGGGCCGTGTGGCGCCGGGTCCGGTTCCTGCGCTCTCATTCCATCGGGCTCGTGCACCTCAACAACTCCCCTGTGCTGGGCCATGACGATTGGCTGCCGGCGGCCCGGCTTGCGGGCATTCCCTGCATCGTCAGCGTCATGAGCGTCGCTCCCGAAGAGGTCGGCCCCGTACAGCGCATGCTCATGCGGAGGTTCGACGTGGTGATCCCCGTGAGCCGATATATCAGAGACGACTGGGCGGCGGCGGGCGTGCCGTCCGAGCGTATGCGGATCGTCCATCATGGGGTCGACGTGGAGGCATTCCGGGCTCGTGTGGCACGCACGCCGCAGGCTGTCCGAGAGGAGTTGGGGGTCCGTCCCGGGCAGGTGCTCGGCGTCATGGTGGGCAACGTGCGGTGGTGGAAGGGCCAGCATGTGGTGCTCGAGGCCCTCAGACTGCTCGGCGAGGACGTTCAGGGGCGGCTGTTCACGGTCTTCGCAGGGGCGGCGGGTGGAGGGGACCAGGACTACCTCGACTCCCTCGAGCAACTGGTGGGGCAGTACGATCTGGGGAAGCGGGTCGCGTTCCTCGGGCCGCGCGACGACGTCCCGGACCTCCTGAACGCGGCAGACGTCGCCCTCCACGCCTCGGTCGTTGCCGAGCCCGGCGGCATCGCGGTGCTCGAGGCCATGACGGTGGGAACGCCGGTCATCGCCGCCGAGGTCGGCGGGCACGCCGAAGTCCTGACGTCGGAGGCCGGGCTGACGTTCGACACGTCGAAGCCCGAAGCGCTCGCCGCGCACCTCAGCCGACTCGTCGCAGACGAGGAACTCCGTCTCCGGATGGGGGCGCGCGGCCGGGTGCGGATGGAGGGGTTCACCATGGAGCGCAACGTCCGCGAAACGCAGGAGGTCTACGAGGACGTTCTCGCCTGACGTCGGCGCACGGTCACGATCATGGGCAGGTGATCGGAGCCCGCGTCCTCGCCCATCCTCGCGTCGACCACGGTCCAGCCGTCGTCCACCAGCACGTGGTCGATACGAGCGCGGATCCAGCCGTTCAGCCGCGTGCCGCCGATGCCGAAGCCGACCCGGGAGAAGGCGTTGGTCCAGCCCTCCCACTGGCTGCGGTAGATGCGGCTTTCGGGCGGTGCGTTGAAGTCGCCGAGCACGATCTGCGGTGAGCCCGCTTCGGCGGCGAACGCCGCCGCCTGCCGGTGCTCGATGGCCCGGAGGAATGAGTCCCGTCGAAGGAGCCGGGCGCCCTCGACCAACCGTCCGCGCCGGATCCGCTCGAGCCCCGCCCTGGGTGTGCCGAGATGCACGATGGTCAGCCAGAACGGGCCGTCGTCTCCGTCGATGAGGTGTGAGCCCACGATTCCGGAGCCGCCGGCCTGCTGGATCACGTCGGCCGCCATGACCCGTGACTCCACGATGGGGAAGCGACTCTGCAGGCACAGGCTCGGCCCGATCCAGGTGTGCCAGCCATCCATGGCCCGGAGCTCGGTCCGGAGCGTGTGGCCGCACTCCTGGAAGGCGGCGACGTCGACGCCCCACTCGGCGATGAGGCTCTCGGCGGTGCCCGTCAGCGAGGCTCCGCCCCTGGCGTTGAACGTCGCCAGCGTCAGGTCCCGGGTCGGATCGGGGCCGACGAGCCACCCGCGCCACCCGGTCCGAAAGCCCATGACCGGCCCCAGAATCAGCCAGCCGGTGACCAGAAGGGGCAAGAGGAGCCCACGGTCCCGCACGGCCGCCAAAAGAGCAAGGAGGGCCACCGGAAGCAGGAGGAGCCAACGAGGGCCGAACAGGAGGACGGTCATGGGCCACCACGCATCGGCCAGACGCCAGAACGCGACGGCGGTCGCCATCGAGATCACCACGGCCGCCAGGCTCGCCGCCCAGAGGCCGCGGTCGAGTGCATCCGCCGATGCCGGGCCCCGCAGGTTCGACAGGAACCGGAGGAGCCGGCGGCGCCGCGTGGGGTCCACGGGCGCTCGGCACTTCGGACACCGCGCAGGGGCGAAAAACCGGAGTCCTCCGGCGAGGCGCACCTTGTGACCTCCGCCGTCGCAGGCAACGATGATGTCCCTTCTTCGCGGATCAGCCATCGGCGTTACCGGGCAGCGCGGGGAGGACTTTCATGACATGTTTGAGAGCCTGCCCAGGCGAGCTCGCTCCACCGGGCACACGACGTCTGACTTGACCGGACACGGCATCAGGGGAAGATGTACGATCTGGGCTACTCCACCTAACCTCGCGAATCCATGCGCTTTCGACACCTGTTTCTTCTGCTCGTCCTGGCGGTGGGCGGAGCTTGTTCCGGAACCCCGCCGGCGCTGCCTGTCACGTCGCCCACGGGGGACCTGGTCCGTACGCGAACCGAGCTGCAGCAGCGCTTGGACGACTACGAGCGGCTCCTGGCCTCGTCTGAACTCGACGAGGAGGAGCGGGGGCGGATGACGCTGGAGGCTTCCACCATTCGTCAGCGTCTCCAGTACGGGGACTTTCGCGTAGGTGACCGGATCCTGCTCTCCGTCGAAGGCGAGGAGGAGACGCTTCCGGACACGGTACTCGTTGAGCCGGGACAGGTGGTGGATCTGCCACTCATCGGCGTCGTTCCCGTCGGCGGCGTCCTACGGTCCGAGATCTCGGAGCACTTCACCGAGGAGTTGAGCGCGTTCTTCGTGGAGCCGGAGGTACGTGCCAGCGGACTGGTCCGCGTCGCCATCCTCGGCTCGGTGGGACAACCGGGATTCTATACGATGCCGGCAGAGATGGTTCTCGGCGATGCGATCATGGCGGCGGGGGGGCCGAGCCAGAACGCCAACGTCGACCAGGTGCGCATTAGGCGAGGGGGGGACCAGATCATGGGTGGAGAGCAGACGCGCATTGCCCTTCAGCAGGGCTTCACCCTCGACCAGCTCAATATCCAAGGTGGGGATCAAATCAACGTTCCCCAGACGCGAGGCGCCTTACGGCTTCTGAGCATAATCACGGGCGTTCTCGGATCGGTCACCTTCATTCTCTGGAGGATCACCTAGGTCGGCTGAAGCGGTCCATCGAGGCCGCCGAAGGACATTCCGGGAAGCTCTGAGTCTGTGCCGTCAGTCGCGCGCTGGCTCAGACTTTGCTTGACAGAGCGAATCCACAGCCCGGACATTAGAACAAAGCTGAGATTTCGAGTCCGGCCAGGGTGTTCGTCCCCGACGGCCGGCTTTTTTACCGGTAGCTTGCATGCCCCCTCGCCCAAAAATCTTTGTGTCCCCCCAACTCGTTCGCGGGATTCTCCTCTCGTCGTTCGTGTTCTGCGCCCCGCCGTTGGCCGCGCAGGAGCCGTTGCAGCTCCAGCGCGACTACCCGGGCTCTGCGCCTTTCGTATGTCCCGCGCCGTCCGCAACGCCGCTGGAGGTTTCGCCGCAGGAACTCGCTCAGGCGGCTCAGACGGCGACCGAAGCGGACAACGCATTCATCCTCGGCGACTACGAGCGGGCGGAGGAGCTCCTGGCTCGGGCGTCGGAGCTCGATCCGACCCGGGGTGACGTCGCGTACAGTCACGCGCGCGTTCTGGAGACGCTGGGCAGAATCCAGGCGTCGATGCTCGAGTATTGCCGCGCCATCGACCTCGGGGTCGACGACGCGAGCCTGCAGGACGCTCAGACGCGACTGGACGCTCTGGACGAGGAGCTGCGCGCCAGCATCTCCCCGGCGGCGCGGGAACGCTTCGCCGATGGACTGGCCCAGGCCAACACCGGCCTCTACCAGGAATCCGTCGACGCTTTCACGGACGCGCTACAGGAGTATCCGGACTGGCCCGAGGCCCTCTTCAACCGGGCGGTGGTGCTCGAGAGGATGGGACTGACCCAGGAGAGCCTGGTGGACTACCGGCGCTATCTGGAGCTGAGACCCGACGAGGTCAACCCTCAGGTCGCCGAGGTCGCGCAGCGCATCGGGATGCTCGAGGGCATCGAGTCGGTTCCGACACCGAGTCCGGGCAACACGCTGGCCCTGGGCATGCTCTTTCCCGGCATGGGTCAGTACTACTCGGGTAGAGGCATTTCCGGCTCGGTCTTCCTGGGGGCGGCGGCGACGGCGTTCACCGTGGGGCTGGGCTACAAGAAGGTCACGGTGCGGTGCTTGAGCGACGTCACGGGCAACGCGGACTGCCCGCCGGGCGACATCGTGGACGAGACGTCGGAGCGGCCTCTGCTGGGCCCGGCCTTGGGGCTCGTCGCTGCGGTCACCGTGGCAGGAGCCATCGAGGGCTGGATCCGGGCCAAGCGGGCCAGGCAGGAGCAGGAGCGGAACGCCTCGCCGGAGACCGGGCTGGGCTTCTCGGGTCCTTCCGTCAACCTGAGCGGTGAGACTCTGGACTTCAGCTTCTTCTCGCTCAGGTTTCGCTGACCCATGATCCGGAGGCGGGCGCAGCGTAGCAGGCGAACCGGTTCGCGGCTGAGGTCCGTCCCGAATCCGACGCTGCTGGGCCTCGTCGCCGTGCTGGGCGCCGTGCTGCTCATCCAGGCCTGCACGAACCGGGACATCGTGTCCGTCATCGTCACGGCCGTGTCCGTGACGCCGCCCGCCGGTAGCATGGTGGAGGGCGATACGCTGAGGTTCAGGGCCATCGTAACGGACGACCGGGGTGGGTCCCTCAACGGAGTCCCGGTCGAGTGGAGCGTGACCGACTCATCCGTGATCTCCGTCGATGCCAATGGCCTGGTGACGGCCCTGTCCAGGGGCGCGGCCAGGGTTCGCGCCGAGTTCCGGGGCGAGGTCGGTGAGGCCACGGTCGAGGTGTTCCTGGCTCCCCGGATCGCCCTGGACCCCGCAGCGCTGGCTTTCTTCGGAGGGGTGGATGGAGCGCCGATCCCTCCCCAGGTCGTCGCGGTCACGAATGCCGGAGGCGACAGGCTGGAAGGTCTGGCCGTCGAGATCCGCTACGGCGCGGGTCAGCCCACGGACTGGCTCGAGGCGGTCTTCGCCAGTCAGACCGCCAACACCACGCTGACCGTTACGGCCATCTCCGCCAGCCTGATTGCAGGGCAGTACTCCGCGGAACTCGTCATCACCAGCACCACTGACCGAGTGGCGAACAACGGGGTCATCCTCCCCGTCACGCTCTCCTTGAGCGATTTCGCCGTCGTGGAGAGCGACGGCACCACGGAAGTGACCGAAGCCGGATCGACCGACGACTTCACCGTTGCTCTAGCCAAGCAGCCTGACAGCGACGTCGTTCTGTTCGTCACCAGCGCCGATGTGGGTGAGGTAACGGCGTTCCCTGCCGGTCTCACCTTCACGCCCGATGACTGGGACGTTCCACAGGCTGTCACCGTCACCGGCGTAGACGACCTGGTGGACGACGGCGACGTGCAGACCTCCATCGTCATCTCCGTCGACGACGCGAACTCCGACGACGCCTTCGATCCGACGCCCGACTTCAACGTCGTGGTCACCACGCTGGACGACGACACGGCCGGCATGGTGGTGACCCAGACGAACGGAAGTACGCTGGTGACCGAGGCCGGAGTCACGGACACGCTCAGCGTCGTCCTCGAGTCCGAGCCGGCTTCCCTTGTGGTGATCAACGTCATTACCCAGGACGCGGGCGAGGCATCGGTCAGCCCGGACCAACTCACCTTCGACGCCACGAACTGGACCGTTCCCCAGGTAGTGACCGTCACGGGAGTAGACGACTTCGTCATCGACGGAGACGTGCAGACCGACGTCGTCGTGGAGGTGGATACACTGGCAACGACCGGCCCGTACACCGCGGTGCCGAGCCAGACCGTGAACGTCACGACGGTGGACGACGACACCGGGGCCCTCGTCTTGTCGAGGGACAGCGCGGCCGTCGACGAGACGGGCACCACAGACTCCATCACGGTGACGCTCTCGGTGATGCCTGATTCCGCCGTCACGCTCGCCGTGGCGAGCGCCGACATCGGTGAGGTGACGGCGTTGCCGGACACCATCACCATCCAGCCGGCGGAGTGGAACGTCGGCAAGGTCGTCACCTTCACGGGCGTCGACGATCTGGTCAGCGACGGACCGCAGGTGGCGACGGTGACGGTGTCCGTGGTTGCCGCCGCGTCCGACGGCGACTTCGACGCGGCGCCCGCCGCCACCGTCGACGTCACCAACGCCGACAACGACAGCCCCGGCTTCCTCATCACGGAGACCGACGGCGGAACCACGGTGTCCGAGTCGGGCACCACGGACGACTTCCAGGTGGTCCTGAACACCCAGCCGCAGGCGGGCACGGTGGTGGCTCTGGACGTCGTCAGCCCGGCGGTTGCCGAGGTCACGGTCTCGCCTGGCACGATCCAGTTCGACGAGTCCACTTGGAACACGCCGGTGACGGTGACGGTGACGGGCGTCGACGACGGAGAGGACGACGGCGACGAGGTGACGGAGGTCGCGGTTTCCATCGGCGGCGCCACCACGGATCCGGACTATTCCTCGGTGCCCGCCCAGGCGGTCTCCGTGACGACCATCGATACGAAGCTGGTGATCACGGAGATCGGTGGCGGGACGACCGTCGTGAGTGAGTTCGGCACCACCGACTTCTTCGACGTCTCGCTCAGCCATGCGCCCAGCAGCGACGTCGTGGTCAGCGTGGTGAGCGACGACACGGGTGAGGCCACCGTCGACAGGTCGCAGCTCACCTTCACGCCCGACAATTGGAGTACGGCCCAGGCAATTACGGTGACCGGTGTCGACGACCTGATCGACGACGGCGACGTGGTCACGGACGTGAGGCTCACCGTCCTCAACGTATCGTCCGACCCGATCTTCCACGACGTGGCCGACACCGTCGAGGTGACGACGACGGACAACGACGGGGCCGGCATCAACGTGGTGGAGATCGGCGGCACCGTCGTGTCCGAAGGCGGTGGCGGTACGACGGACCAGTTCGACGTGAGTCTCACCGCCCGCCCGGCGCCCGGGACTTCGGTCGTTCTCGACGTCTCGAGTGGCGACACCGGCGAGGTGACGGTCGACAAGGCACAGCTCTCGTTCACGCCCGGCAACTGGAACTCCCCGCAGACGGTGACCGCAACCGGTGTGCCGGACAACACCGTGGACGGGGACCAGAACACGGACATCACGCTCTCCGTGAACCTCGCTGGGACGTCGGACCCGGCGTACACGTCGGTGAGCGACCGGCTCGTAGGCGCGACGACCTTGGATGTCGACGTCGCGACCCTGACCGTGGCCAATGCCTTCGCCACGGAGGGCGGCAACGTCGTCTTCTCGGTGTCGTTGAGCGACGGCGTAGAGGGCGGCCTCTCGGTGGACGTCACGCTGACCGACGGGACGGCGGTGGCGCCGGCGGACTACGACGGCACCGGCGGCACCTTGAACTTCGCCGGCACGCCTGGGGAGATCGAGCAGTTCAGCGTCTCGACGGTGAACGACGCCATCGTCGAGGGCAACGAGACGTTCAGCCTGAGCCTGAGTGCGTCCAACCCGGCGGTCGACGACACCGATACCGCCACAGGTACCATAAACAACAACGACGCGTCGGCCGTGACGGTGAACAATGCCACGGTCACGGAGGGTGGTGACCTCGCCTTCAACGTGACCTTGAGCAACCCGGTCCAGGGTGGCCTGACCGTCGACGTGACGTTGTCGGGCGGTACGGCGACAGGAGGGCCCGCCCCGCTCGCTCCCCCTGAGGATTACAACAACGTCGTTGGGCAGCTGACGTTCGCCGGTACGGCCGGTGAGGTGGAGCTGTTCACCGTGGCCACCCTCGACGACGTCATCGTCGAGGGTGCCGAGAACTTCACCGTGAGCCTGAGCCCGTCGCACGCCTCCGTGACCGCCGGCAACACCGGCACCGGCACCATCAACGACAACGACAACGCCGCCGTGACCGTGGACAATGCCTCCGCCACCGAGGGTGGTGGACTCACGTTCACGGTAAGTCTGGACAACGCCGTGGCGGGTGGCTTCACCGTGAACGTGACACTGACCGACGGTTCGGCCACCGGTGGGGCGGCGCCGTTGGCGGTCCCCGAGGACTATGACAACGTCGTCGTCCCGCTCACCTTCGCCGGGACCGCCGGCGAGACCGAGCAGTTCACCGTGGCGACGCTCGACGACGCCGTCTTCGAGGGCACGGAGACGTTCACGGTGGGTCTCAGCGCGTCGAACGGGGCAGTGGGCGACTCCGACGGTGGGTCCGGGACGATCCTGGACAACGACGGACAGCCGACGGTCACGCTGATCGCTAGCCCGACGAGCCTGGCGGAGAACGGATCAGCCAACCCATCGGTGGTGACGGCGACGCTCTCGAATCCCTCGAGCCAGGCGGTCACTGTGGACCTGGGCTTCAGCGGCACGGCGTCGCTGACGGACGATTACACGCGTACCGGGACGCAGATCGTGATTCCGGCCGGCGGCTTGAGTCGCAACCGTGAGGTGTGGGCGGTGCAGGACAACCTGGACGAGCCCGACGAGACGGTAATCGTCGATATCACGAACGTTACGAACGCCACCGAGCAGGGCACGCAACAGCAGACGATCACCATCGTGGACGATGACCCGGCTCCCTCGGTGACGCTTAGCGCGACGCCGCTGTCGCTGGACGAGGACGGATCAGACAACCCCTCGGTGGTTACGGCGACTTTGTCGAGCCCCTCGACGCAGCCGGTGACGGTCTCGTTGGGCTTCACCGGCACGGCCACGTTGACGACGGACTACACGCGATCGGGTGCGTCGATCGTGATCCCTGCGCTCTCGACGAGCGGCACGATCACAATCGACGCGGTAGACGACAGCGGCGCCCCTGAGTCGGAGCTGGACGAGACGGTCATCGTCGACATCACCGGCGTGACCAACGGCACGGAGTCGGGAACCCAGCAGACGACCATCACCATCGTCGATGACGACCTGCCGACCGTGACACTGAGCGCGACACCGTCGAGCCTGAACGAGAACGGGTCGAACAGTCCGTCGGTGGTTACGGCGACACTGTCGAACCCCACGACGCAGCCGGTGACGGTGTCCCTGGGCTTCACGGGCACTGCCACGCTGACGACTGACTACACGCGATCGGGGACGTCGATCGTGATACCGGCGCTGTCGACGACGGGTACGGTCAATGTCAACGCGGTGCAGGACGCGGTCTTCGAGCCGGGGAACGAGACGGTGATCGTCGACATCACGGGCGTGA
>JABDLS010000102.1 GCA_013002885.1 Gemmatimonadota bacterium
ATGCACGATGGACGGTGACCGAACTGCGTGACGGGGCTCGCAACCCGTTCAAGTTGTCGTGGGGCGACGATCTGACGGAGCTGACGGTCCGTCACGGGTGGCAGATGGGATGGGAGCGGACGCCGGCCAGGAACCTCGCGGATCAGGACGACGTGGTGGGGCACGATCATCCGATGGGGCGCGACTACATGCCCTCGGGCTCGGTGCTCTCCGACCCCGTGGCAGCTCCGGGCGAGGCGCTCTACCCCCGGGCCCGGGCTCCAAGGAGCTTGTATGCGCCGGAGTACGCACCGGTGCTGCTTCCCATCGAGGGTCAGGTGGCGCTCTTTCCACGCGGTGAGACGACGATGGTCGTCGCAAGCCATTTTCTCCCTGAAGACACGACCTACCATTCCGATCATGACCATCCGCTTCCTTGGCTCGAACCGGGAGATCAGGCCGGGATGCCGGACCGAGCCGGCCTCTTCGCTTGGCCGGTCGACGACCCCGACACCCTGTACGGGACCGAGCGGCCCGGTATCACCGACGGAGCCTCCATCCTGGAACTTCCCACGGCGGACCACGTGCTCTCGGTGGAAAGCTGGAGCCCGGGGCTCCGCAGGGCCGGTCGATTCCGCGTCGGCCTCCGCGCCCGGCCCGCGCCGCCGGACGTGGCCACTCTCTCCGATATCCTCCTTGTGCGCCCGGCCGACGAGGAGCCGGAGGGCTTGGAGGATGCACTGGAGTTCGTTCTCCCGAGGGCGGTCGTCCGCCCCGACGAAGCGTTCGCCATCGTCTGGGAAGTGGTGGGCCTCGGGTTTCGGCCAGAGACGCTCCACTTCGAAGTCTCCGTGGAACGGGCAGGGCGCGGCGTATTCGACCGCTTGGGGGATTTCCTTGGCGTGACCGATCCGCCCAGCCCTCTGGTCATCGCGTGGGAGGAACCAGGGCCGGCTGAGCCTGGCTCCCTTTTCCGCTACCTCTTGCTGGACCCGTCGGAGCTGGAAGAAGGTGAGTACCGAATCCGTCTCGCGCTGCAGACGGCAGGACGATCCGGCGTGGTGCGCGTGACCCCCTTTGAGGTCGCCGTGGCGCGTTGACCCCTCAAGCCGACGTGTCTAGGTTTGCAGGCTGTCCTTCGCACGTCACCGGAACGTTCTCGACCCCACTTCATGGACGACACATTCAGACGGGGGCCCCTCCTCCTCCTCGCCGGCCGATCCAATCGGCCTTTGGCGGGGGAGATCGGCGAGATCATCGGAAAGTCCCCGGACGGCGCGACGATCCGACAGTTTGCCGACGAAGAGATCTTCGTCCGCATCGATCGGAACGCCCGTGGCCGCGACGTCTTCATCGTTCAGTCGACGAACGCTCCCGCTGAGAACATCCTCGAGCTGCTGCTGCTCATCGATGCCGCGAAGCGCGCCTCCGCGGCTCGGGTCACGGCGGTCATTCCCTACTTCGGGTACGGTCGTCAGGACCGAAAGGACCAGCCTCGAGTCGCCATCGGTGCCAAGCTGGTCGCCAACCTCATCGTCGCCGCCGGCGCCGACCGGGTGGTCTCCATCGACTTCCATCAGCACCAGATCCAGGGCTTCTTCGACATCCCCGTTGATCACCTCTACGCCGCACCCGTGATCACGAAGTACTTCCGGGCCAAAGACTTCGACGAACTTGTGGTCGTGGCTCCAGATGTGGGCTCGGCCAAGATGGCACGTGGCTTCAGCAAAAGGCTCGGCGCTACATTCGCCATCATCGACAAGCGGCGCCCCGGCGCGAACCAGTCCGAAGTCCTCAATGTCGTCGGTGAAGTCGAGGGCCGGACGTGCCTCCTGGTCGACGACATGGTCGATACGGCGGGTACACTCTCCAACGCGGTCTACGCGTTGAAGGAACGCGGCGCCGACGACGTGTACGCAGCCGCGACCCATGCCCTTTTTTCGGGCGAGGCAGTCCAAAGGCTCAAGGACGCGCCGTTGGAAGAGATGGTGGTGACGAACACCATCCTCATACCGGAGGAGAAGCACTTCAGCAATCTGCGGATCCTCTCCGTGGCCGATCTGCTTGCGAAGGCCATCGACCACATCCATTCGAACGAATCGGTGAGCCAGCTCTTCGAGATGCTCCCGGACGACTGAGGGAAAGGGCCCCGGGAGAGCCCGGGGGCCGATAATCAGGAGGCAAGAGAGAAATGACTGCGACAACAGCGACACTGAAGGCCGAGCCTCGCGAGGCCACCGGCAAGGGCGCCGCCCGTAAGATGAGACAGGCCGGCGAGGTACCGGCGGTCGTGTACGGCAGAGACGCCGACACGCTGCATCTCAAGCTCAACACCCACGACGCCGACCATCTCTTCCGACAGATCTCGGTGGACAATACCATCGTCGAGCTGGAGCTCGAGAGTGAGAAGGAGGCCATCCAGACGCTGGTTCGGGAGATCCAGACGCACCCCTGGAAGGGCCACATCCTCCATGTGGACTTTTACCGTATTCAGGCCGGCGTAGAGGTCGATATCGAGGTCCCTGTCCACCTGGTGGGTACGCCCATCGGTGTGAAGATGGAGGGTGGCGTTCTCGAGCAGGTCATCCACGATCTGCCTATGCGCTGCATTCCGTCCAAGATCCCCGAGGTCATCGAGGTGGACGTCAGCGGCATGGAGGTCAATGACGTCCTCCACGTCTCCGATCTCCAGTTCGACGAGGGCGTCGAAGTCACGATCTCTCTCGAGCGGACCATCTGCTCCGTCTCTGTTCCGAGGGCTCTGGACGAGATTCTCGAGGCGGATGAGGAAGAGGCCCTTGAAGCTGCCGAGGCAGCCGCAGAAGGTGAGGAAGGGACCGAGGGCGACGCGGAAGGCGACGCAGAGGGCGAGGGCGACGCTGCGGACGACAAAGGCGACGAGGGCTGAGGCCCTCGTCTCTGAACCACGAGCGGCATGAAGTTCGTGATCGGGCTCGGCAACCCCGGGCCCGACTACGATGCCACCCGACACAACGTCGGGTGGTGGGCGGTGGATCGGCTTGCATACGACTGGGGCTTCGAGCCCTTCGTGCGCGAAGGTCGGGCGCTGGTGAGTGAAGGACAGTTCGACGGCGTCGGCGTGCGGTTGGTCAAGCCGACCACATACATGAACCGGAGCGGCCAGGCGTTGAGGCCGGTGCGGGAGATGGAGGGTTTCGACCCCACTGAAGACCTGTTGGTGGTGGTCGACGACGCCTCCCTCGACGTCGGCCGGGTTCGGTTCCGACCGGAGGGGGGCGCCGGGGGCCACAACGGCCTGAAATCCATCGCCGGGGCGCTGCGGTCCGAGGAGTACCCGCGCCTGAGGATCGGAGTGGGGCGAAAGCCCGAGGGGCACGATCTCTCGGACTGGGTTCTCTCGCCGATGCCCGGGGAAGACGAAGATGTAGTGGTCGGCCTGCTCCCAGAGCTGTCCGAGGCGGTGGCGGTGTGGATCACCGAAGGAATCGAGGCGGCGATGAACCGCTTCAACCGATAGCAGCACACGAGAAGAGCACCACAATCAAAGCACGACGAACGAGAGGAAGACAGATTCGATGAATTTCGTCGACTTGACCGGATTCGCCTGGCTCCTGGGTCTCATCGGCCTGGGCATAGCAGGTGGCATCTACGGTTACGTGAAGCGCCAGGACCCAGGCAACGAGACCATGGTGGATCTGGGCGAGCAGATCCACGATGGCGCCATGGCATTCCTGCGCACCGAGTATACCGTGCTTGCAGGATTCGTGGCCGTCGTCGCGATCCTCCTTGCCCTGGCCATCGGCACGACTTCGGCCGTTGCGTACGTGTTCGGTGCCCTGAGCTCCGTCATCGCCGGCTTCGCCGGAATGAAGGCGGCGACGCGGGCCAACACCCGGACATCGGCTGCGGCGAACACGGAAGGACAGGGTAAGGCGCTCCGGATCGCCTTCTTCGGTGGCGCCGTCATGGGCCTCGCCGTTGCCGCCCTCGGCATGCTTGGTCTCGGTGTCCTGTACTTCATCTATGGCGCCGGGGCTCAGAGCTTGGCTGAGTTCACCGAGTTCGCCGAGGTGGTCTCCGGGTTCGCCATGGGCGCCAGCTCCATTGCCCTCTTCGCCCGCGTGGGAGGTGGGATCTACACCAAGGCCGCCGACGTCGGCGCCGACCTCGTGGGTAAGGTCGAGGCCGGCATCCCCGAGGACGATCCTCGTAACCCGGCTACCATCGCCGACAACGTGGGTGACAACGTCGGCGACGTCGCCGGCATGGGCGCCGACATCTTCGAGTCGTACGTCGGTTCCATGGTGGCGACCATCGCCATCGCCGCCACGGCGCCGGCCATGGTCGAGCACCGCGCGGCTGCCGTCGCGCTGCCCATCCTCACGGTCATGGTGGGCCTCGTGGCGTCGCTCCTGGGCATCTCCTTCATGAAGCCGCTCGAGAAGAGGGATCCCTCACATGCGCTTCACGGCACCACCTGGATCGCCGGCGGCGTCTTCCTGGTGGTCATGTACTTCGTGGTCCAGAACCTCGGGATCACCTACGCGGACGCGGCGACCGGCGAGGTCTATCCCGTCATCGGGCCGTGGATCGCCATCCTCGCCGGAACCCTCGCCGGGGTTCTCATCGGGATGGTGACCCAGTATTACACGGCCGCTGGACCGGTGGACAAGATCGCCGCCGCCAGTCAGACCGGCTCGGCGACCAACATCATCACCGGACTCGCGGTGGGCATGGAATCCACGGTCATCCCCGTGATCCTGATCTGTGTCGCCATCGGCGTCGCGTTCGAGTTCTCGGGGCTCTACGGCATCGGCATCGCCGCTGTGGGCATGCTCGCCACGGTGGGCGTGACCATGTCTGTGGACGCCTACGGGCCCATCGCCGACAATGCCGGCGGTATCAGCGAGATGAGCGGGCTCGGGCCGGAGACCCGCGAGATCACCGACTCACTCGACGCCATCGGAAACACGACGGCAGCCATCGGGAAGGGCTTCGCCATCGGCTCGGCGGCGCTTACCGCGCTCGCCCTCTTCAGTGCCTACTCGTCGAAGGTCGGCCTCCAACAGACGGGCATCGACATTGTCGACCCGGTGGTGGTCATTGGCCTTTTCCTCGGCGGCGCGCTGCCCTTCTTCGTGGCGGCCCTCACCATGACGGCGGTGGGCCGGGCGGCGCAGGGCATGGTGGACGAGGTGCGTCGGCAGTTCCGGGAGATCCCTGGCATCATGGAAGGCACCGCCAAGCCCGATTCGGCGCGCTGCATCGACATCTCTACACGGGCCGCCCTCCGTGAGATGATCCTACCCGGGATCACCGCGGTTCTGGCTCCCGTCATCGTGGGTAAGTTCCTCGGCGTAGAGGCGCTCGGTGGTCTCCTCGCCGGCGCCACCGTCACCGGTGTGCTCATGGCGCTGTTCATGGCCAATGCAGGTGGTGCCTGGGACAATGCCAAGAAGTACATCGAGGGTGGGGCCTACGGTGGAAAGGGGTCAGACTCCCACAAGGCCGCCGTCGTCGGCGATACCGTTGGCGATCCCTTCAAGGATACCTCGGGTCCGTCGCTCAACATCCTCATCAAGCTCATGAGCGTCGTGTCCCTCGTGCTCGCGCCCTGGTTCATCGCGTAACGTCGTCGATGCAGGTGGAGTGAGCCTCCACAAGGAGTAGCACGTGCTCAAGGAAGCCTCATTCGACAACGCTCTCCGCTTTGCGTCGGACCTCATCCGGATTCCCGGACTCCCGGGCCATGAGGGCGACGTGGCGGAACGGGTGCGGCAGGAGTACGAGGCGCTTGGGTTGCGGGACGTACGTATCGACGAGGTTGGCAACGTCATCGGGGTGGCGCCGGGGCGGGGCGAGGCGCCACCCGCCCTCCTGAACTGCCACCTGGACGTCGTGGCCGAGGGTGACCATGACGAGTGGGAGGTGCCGCCGTTCTCCGGTGAGGTTCGCGACGGATATCTTCACGGTCGGGGCGCCATGGACATCAAGGGGCCTTTGGCCCTTCAGACGTACGCGGCGGCATCGATGATGGGCGAGGCCCCCGGAGACGTGATCGTCGCCCACACGGTCTTCGAAGAGCGTGGGGGTCTCGGCATGAAACGACTCCTGGAGTCGGGTTCCGTCGAGCCCGGTGTCGTAGTCATCGGCGAGGCTACCCACGGGGACGTCTGCATCGGGCACCGGGGTCGGGCCGAGATGGAGGTGGCGATCGCCGGATCGGCGGGACACGCCAGCGTGCCGGATCGGGCCCGGAACGCTCTCGACCTCCTCGGTGACGTCCTGGCCGGTATCCGCGACCTTGCGAGCGATCAGGAGTCGGATCCGGTACTTGGCCGCTCCAGTCTCGTGGCCACCATGATCGACGTCCTTCCTGAAAGCAGGAACGTCATTCCCGATTCGGCGGTGGTCACCATCGACTGGCGGATTCTACCCGGCGACGACGATGCTTCGCTCATCGCCCGGGTGGAGGAGGCCATCGCACGTCGGGTCCCGATGGCCCCGGACGGGCTCTCGTACGTCGTTCGCATGGCCGTGGAGCGTCAGCGGACGTACACGGGTATCGTGGCTGAAAGGAATCTCCTGACGCCGGGGTTTCTCATGGATCCGGACCACCCCATGGTCGTCGCCGCCGCACAGGCCGTGGGCCGACGGCACGACGACGGCCCGGCGACGATCCGTCCCTGGCAGTTCGCTACGGACGGCGGCTGGTCGTGCGGCGTGTTCGGCATTCCGACGGTAGGCTTCGCCCCGGGAGAGGAGCGCTATGCTCACACGAACCGGGAGCGACTCGACGTCGAAGAGGCTCGTTGGGGGTTCGCTCGCTATCCCCACCTCATCGCCTCGGTACAGCAGGCGCTGGCGTAGCTCCTTCAAAGCCACCCTTCCTTGCGCTAACTTTTCAGCCGCCCACGGACCGGACGACTCCGGGATCCGAGGGACCCTGACAATCATCCCGCTCCGTCGGGACGCCATCGCCGCAAACGAGGCGTCCGAGGTGACGGAGCCCGTAACCCGACTCACGGACCGAGGGAACCGAAGATGCGGCTTTACGAAGTTGTGTACATCATGGACCCGGCGCTCGACGA
>JABDLS010000096.1 GCA_013002885.1 Gemmatimonadota bacterium
CTAGCTAGACCCTGAAGGGGAGTTGTCGAATCCGCCGTCCAGTCGCGTCGAACAGAGCGTTTCCAACCGAGGGCGCCAAGGGAGCCACAGCAGCTTCTCCGACTCCGGACGGCGAGCGGCCATCAGACAGAAGGTGGACCTCGACGTCCGGCATATCCGACATGCGGGTCACTTGATAGTCGTGGAAGTTGCTCTGCTGCACGAATCCACGCTCCAGGGTGATCTCGCTCCCCAAGGTGGTCGAGAGAGCGAAGCTGATCGCGCTCTCGACCTGCGCCTCCACGATCTGGGGGTTGATCACAACCCCGCAGTCCAGGGCACAAACCACGCGGTCCACCCGAAAGCCCCGTTCGTCCACGGTTAGGTCGGTCACCATCGCGACGTATGTCCGATGCTCGAAGATCGCGTCGAAGAGCCCCGCGATCCCGCGACCTCGACCCGCCGGAAGTGATTCACCCCAGCCCGCCTCTCTCGCAGCGACCTCCAGGACCCTTCGCTGAAGAGGGTCATCGCTCAAGTGCGAGAGGCGAAACTCGAGGGGATCGCGGCCAGCGGCGTGCGCGAGTTCGTCCATCACGGTCTCCAGCACAAAGCCCGTATGACCGTCGCCGACGGAGCGCCAGAAGCCCATCGGAATGGGGCTTGAAGGGCTGTGTGCCGCGACGTGCACGTTGGGCAGGGCATAGCTGGTTTCCACAAGCGCACCGACCGACCCCCGATCTACGCCCGCGTAGGTCCAAGGCGTACCCTCGACAAGCGACTCGCATACCACCAGGTGCCGCCACCCTACGACGTCGCCGTCGGCGTTCAATCCAGCGGTGCCTCTATGGAGTGCCATCGGCCGATATACGCCTCCCCGGATGTCGTCTTCCCGGGTCCATACCAGTTGAATGGGACGGTCCAGCTGGCTCTCCTTCACGAGATGCGCGAGCTCGAACATCCAATCGGTGTTCGAGTAGACGCGCCGTCCAAAGCTCGAGCCGGCGAAGACCGAGTTGATCTTCACCTGCTCAGGATCCAACCCGAGCACTTCAGCCACCGCCCGTTGCTCCAGAGTCTGAACCTGGCCACTCGACCAGACCTCGACCCCGGTAGCGGTCCTCTCCATGACGCAATTGAGGGGCTCCATGGGGGCGTGGGCGAGGTAGGGCACGGTGAACTCGAAGTCCAGCAGGTGTTCAGCCCCCGCAAGAGCAGCGTCCGCGTCTCCACGTTCACGCGCTACGACGCCATCCTCCTCCGCCAGCCGTCGATAGTCATCGAAGATCTCTTCGGTCGACCGGGTCTCCGCGCTCGAGTCGTCCCACTCGATCCGCAGCGCGTCTCGGCCTCGGATCGCGGTCCAGGTGTCCTCAGCCAGTACCGCCACGCCCATCGGGATCTCGACGACCTCGACGACACCCGGGATACTCAGCGTCTCCTCGGCGTCATACGACTCCACAACGCCGCCGAAGCGGGGGGCACGAGCGATCACGGCCCGGACCATCCCGGGTCGTCGGACGTCGAGCCCGAAGGTGGCCTCACCCTCGACCTTGGCCGACACATCTACGCGCTTGAGACTCTGACCAATCAGGCTCCACTCCGACGGCTCCTTGAGTCGCAGGACCTCCGGATCGGGCACCGGTAGCTGGATCGCTTCCGCCGCAAGATCTCCGAAGGTGGCCTGGCGATCGGTCTCCGGATGGCGCACGACGCCGCCGGCCACCGTGATCGCCTCGGCTGGCACCTGCCACCGGTTGGCCGCGGCCGAAACCAGCATGTGCCGCGCAGCTGCGCCCACTCTCCGCATCTGTAGCCACGAGTTCGCCATCGAGCTGGAGGCAGCGGTGACCTGGCGGCCCCAGATGAGGTTCTGGTAGAGGGCCCGATTCGCCGGCGCGTGTTCCACGCGCATCTGGCCCCAATCCGCATCGAGCTCCTCAGCCACTATGGTGGCGAGTCCGGTCATGACCCCTTGGCCCATTTCCAGGTGCTTGCTGAGCAGGGTCACGGAGTTGTCGGCCCCGATCCGAAGAAAGACCGTCGGATCGGTGACGACTTCAGGCATGTCCCCACCCCGCCCCAGTCGCGAGAGAATCCCCTTCGCTCCGAGCGCGAGCCCTCCTCCCGCTACCGTCACGCCCAGAATGAAGGAGCGTCGAGACAACGGGAGACCGAAGATCGACTTCTCTTGCCTTGTGCTCATCTCTGCCTCAAAGGCGCTCGGACGCGAGACGTATCGCATCGCGGATGCGCAGATAGCTGCCGCAGCGGCAGAGGTTCCCATCCATCCAGACCTCAACCTCGGACACGGTAGGTGCCGGCGTTCTTTCGAGCAGAGCGATGGCAGCCATGATCTGGCCCGTTTGGCAGTACCCGCATTGAACGGCGTCGGCTTCAACCCACGCAGACTTGATCGCCTCCGTCTCCGGGCCCCCTACACCCTCGATCGTCGTCACGTCTCGGCCGACCGCGTCAGACACAGGTAGCGAGCAGGATCGCACTGATTCTCCGTCCACGTGGACCGTGCATGCGCCGCAGAGCCCGAGGCCGCAACCGAACTTGGTGCCCGTTAAATCGAGCTTGTCCCGCAAGACCCATAGGAGAGGCATCTCGGGGTGCACATCGAGTTCATGCTCAGCCCCGTTGATCCGGAGCTTCAACAGCGCGTTGTGCTCAACGTCGTGTGCTCGGTCGCTCATTCGGTTCCTGAGGTGGGTTCCCTTGGGGAAATCAGGGGTTTCTCCAGGGCATGCCCTGACCTCCAATCTACTGCCCGAGTAGTTGGCCCCAAAGAAAAACGCACCTCGCTCGCCCACCTCCTGGCGAGGATTGTAGACTTCGAGAAGAATGCGCCAAGACAACCCTACTTCCGATGCTCTTCAAACGGCCCTGCGTAGTCCCGCGTTCTACGTGGAAGCCCTTGGGAGTAGTCGGGCGGCTCCATCGTGAGAGAGTCCCCCCGCCCCGGTCCCCGGGTAGCGGCCGTGGTCCTGGCCGCTGGGGCCTCCAGCCGGATGGACTCCGGGCACAAGCTCTTGGCCGAACTCCATGGACGCGCGGTGGTCCAGCGTGTGGTGGCATCGGCTCGAGCTTCCAGGGCCGACCCCATCGTCGTGGTTCTGGGTCATCGAGGGACCGAGGTGCGAGCTTGTCTCGCCCGCGACGTGGGCGGCATCGATCTGGTGGAGAACCCGTCCCCCGACGCGGGCCTGGCCTCCTCGCTGGTCGCGGGCCTCCAAGCATTGCCGGCGAGTGTCGAGGGCTGTGTGGTCATGCTCGGCGACATGCCTTTCGTGACGGCCGTCGACGTCGATACGCTCATCGCCTCCTTCGACGCTGGTGCCCCTTCCGTGCCGGTGGTAGATGGGCGGCGAGGCAACCCGGTCCTTTGGCCGCGGGCCTTCTTTCCGGACCTGCTCGGGCTGGAGGGCGATCGAGGAGCTCGAAGCCTCGTCGAGTCCCACGACATCCGCGTTGTCGAGGTGCACCTGGAGAACAAGGGACTGCTGTTGGATATCGATACGCAGGCGGACCTCGAGCGGGCACGTTCCAGCACCCAGCGCCAGCTCCCCTCTACCGAACCGCCAGCGGGGGCAGGAAGCTGATGTCCTCCCCGCGTACCGGGCCACCCTCGCGCGCGCGGGCTTCGAGTCTCATAGTGCCCGTGTGCAGCCGACTCGTCCCGACCAACGCTGACCATGACACGAACGCTCGCCCTCGTCCTGCTCGTCGCCTCCTCCGTGGCCGTCCCCGTCTCCGGCCAGCTTCCCCGCCCGGAGCAGACGACTCCCGACAACCGAGTCCTGACGCACCGGCAGGAAGATCCGCTCATTCGCGAGCGTCTGGCCGAGCGCTTCGACCATCTCCTCCCGGAGTTGATGCGCCGCGAGGGGTTCGACATGTGGCTCGTGATCACGAGGGAGTACAACTCCGACCCGGTCTTCCGGTCGATGGCTCCCATCACCACCTACTCGTCGCGTCGGCGCACCATCCTGATGTTCCACGACCTCGGTCCCGGTCGCGGCGTCGAGCGTATCAGCGTCGGGCGGTCCGACTACCAGGGCACCTTCGACGTCCATCGGACCCACAACGACTCCCAGTATGTCAACCTCGCGCGGCTCGTCGAGGAGCGGGATCCCGAGCGCATCGGGATCAACGTGTCGGACCGGTGGAACCACGCCGACGGCCTGACGCACAATGAGTACCTCCGCCTAACCGACGCCCTCAGCGACAAGTACGTCGATCGGCTCGAGTCGGCCGAGATGCTCGCGGTGGGGTGGCTCGAGTCGAAGCTGCCTCGCGAGACCGATCAGTACCGCGGCATCATGCGGGTCGCCCATCAGGTCATCGCGGAGGCGTTTTCCAACGAGGTCATCGTGCCCGGGGTGACGACCAACGAAGACGTGAGGTGGTGGATGCGCCAGCGCGTGGCGGAACTCGGCCTCGGACAGTGGTTCCACCCGTCGGTCAACGTCCAGCGGCGCGGCGGCACACCCGAGCCCGGCACCCACGGGATCGTGATCGAGAGGGGCGACATGCTCCACACGGACTTCGGGATCATCGGGCTGGGTTTCTCGACGGACACGCAGCACAACGCCTACGTGCTCCTGCCCGGCGAGACCGATGCCCCGCCGGGGCTGAAGGCCGGTCTGGCCAAGGCGAACCGCCTCCAGGATCTAACCATGATGCACGCGGCGGTCGGTGCCACGGGTAACCAGGCTCTTGCCAATGCGCTGGCTCAGGCCCACGAAGAGGGGATCGACGCCACCATCTACTGCCACCCGATCGGGTACCACGGACACGGCGCGGGACCGCCCATCGGCATGACGGACTACCAGGACGGAGTACCGGTCCGCGGCGACTACCAGCTGCGCCCGAACAGCTGGCATTCCATAGAGCTGAACGCGCGGGTCGCGGTGCCGGAGTGGGACGGACAGGAAGTGCGCTTCGCCCTCGAGGAGGACGCCGCGCTCCTCGAAGACGGTTGGGACTGGATCGACGGCCGTCAGACGAGCTTCTACCTGATCCGCTGAAGGCACGATGCCATGATTCCGGGACCCCGACGCTCGAACCTTCGCCATCGCATGCGTGCAGCACCCGGCCTCACCCTGACCGCGCTGGTCCTCATTGCGTGTCAGCCCGGGTCCGACCGCGTACGGGTCGACGTCACCTTCACCGACGAGACGAGCTCGGAGGCGCTCGACGGGCGCCTCATTCTGATCTTCTCCCAACGGGACGAAGGCGAGCCGCGCTTCCACGTCACCGACGGAGCCGCCGCCCAGCCGGTCTTCGGGATCGACGTCGAAGCGTGGTCACCGAGTGAGGCTGCCACCTTCAACGACTCCGTCTTCGGATTCCCCGTCGGCAACCTCGGCGCGCTACCGGAAGGCACGTATCGGGTCCAGGCCATCTTGAACCGATACCAGACGTTCAGCCGTTCGGACGGCCACACCGTCAAGCTCCCGCCCGACCGCGGCGAGGGACAACAGTGGGCGCGAAAGCCCGGAAATCTCTACTCCGAGCCGGTAGAGGTCACAGTCGGCTCCTCGGCTTCCGAGCTGAGCCTCACGCTCGATCAGGTGATCCCGGAGCTGCCCGATCCGGCCACGTTGGAGACCGAATGGGTGAAGTTCGTCCGGATCCGCTCGGAGCTGCTCTCGGACTTCTGGGGCACCGACATGTATCTCGGCGCCTGGGTCCTGCTTCCGCAGGGATGGGCCGAGCACCCCGAGGCCCGCTATCCCCTGGCGATCTGGCACGGCCACTTCCCCGCCGAGTTCAGCGCGATGCGCACCGAGGCGCCCGACACCACCCAGCCGTGTGTCTACAGCGCTCGCTTCGACCTCGACTGCTACAACCAGATCCAGGAGCAGTACCAGCACGAGCTCTATCAGCAGTGGACCTCACCCGACTTCCCCCGACACCTCGTCGTCGAGATCCAGCACCCGACTCCGTTCTACGACGACTCGTACGCCGTCAACTCGGCGAACAATGGGCCGTACGGCGACGCGATCATGCAGGAGCTGATACCCGAGATCGAGCGCCGCTACCGGGGAATCGGAGAGGGGTGGGCCCGCTTCGCGTACGGAGGCTCGACCGGCGGATGGGAGGCGATGGCCGTCCAGGTCCTCTACCCCGACGACTTCAATGGAGCCTTCGTCGCGTGCCCGGACCCCATCGACTTCCGCGCCTACACCGTGGTCGACCTCTACGAGGACGACAACGCCTACTGGATCGATGCGCCCTTCAAACGGACACCTCGGCCCGGCCGTCGGGATTACCTGGGCCACGTCGATCGCACCCTGGAGGAATCAAACCACCTGGAGCTCGTGCTCGGCACGAAGACGCGGTCCGGACAGCAGTGGGACGTTTGGGAGTCAGTTTACTCTCCCGTCGGCGACGACGGCTACCCGAGGCGGATCTGGGACAAGGTCACCGGCGAGATCGACCACGAGGTGGCCGAGTACTGGAGGGAGAACTACGACCTGACCCACATCTTGCGGCGCGACTGGGAGACGCTGGGCCCGAAACTAGAGGGTAAGCTCCACATCTA
>JABDLS010000003.1 GCA_013002885.1 Gemmatimonadota bacterium
AGGACGACTACGCGCGGTCGTACTACTCTGGCCTCGTCTGTGAGCGGAAGGCACAGGCTCAACTGGACAAGGGTGGGCCCGGCGCGGGCGCCGTGGCGTACGACTGGCTGCGCCAGGCCATGGACCACTACACCGACGCGGAGCCGCTACGGCCGTCGGGCAACGACGACGCCCTCCTGCGCTGGAACACCTGCGCCCGCATTCTCAACAATCGGCCCGACGTACGTCCCCGGACCGAGGACGCAGCGGTGCACCTGCTGGAGTAGCTTCTAGGACTCCTCTCCCCGCTGCCGTCCCCGGCGCTTCGCGACCTCACGTAGATCGGCCACCTGATCGACCTCGTCGACGATCTCCCGTCCGATGAGAGACTCGAAGACGTCCTCGAGGGTCACGACGCCGGCCATGCCACCGAACTCGTCGACGACGGCGAAGAGGTGCGTCTTCTCCTCGATGAAGCGATGAAGGAGGAGGTGGCCGTGTGTGCTCTCCGGCACGAAGAGCAGCGGACGCGAGAGCTCCTCCAGCCGTTTGTCCAGGTGCCCGTTTGCCATCTCGGCGAGGACATCGGCGGCACGGACCAGCCCTGTCCAGCGGTCAGCGTCTTCAGGGTCGAAAATAGGCATCCGGGAATGGTGCCACCCGTCGACGTGATCGCCGACCTCGGCCAAGGTCATCGTCGCCGGCAATCGGAAGACGACCGTGCGCGGCGTCATCACGTCGTGGGCCGTGACGTCGTCGAGGGCCAGGACGTTCCGCACCATCTTCGCCTCGTCCGGTGAGATGCTGCCTTCATCGGCGGAGATCTGGGCCAGCTGCTTGACCTCCTCCTCAGGCGCGGCGAAGACCTGGCCCGCCGGCTTCACCCACATGGACGCGTGCTCTACCAGCCACACCAGGGGATGGAGTGCCGTGATGGCCAGACGCCACGGGAGGGCGGCGGCCCGGGCCACCGGCCGGTTGTAGACGACTCCCAATACCTTCGGGAAGATCTCCGAGAAGAGTAGGACCACGAGGGTGAAGGCGAGCGAGAACCAGATCAACGCCCCGTCCCCGAACAAGGCCGTCGCCTGCGCTCCCGCCACCGAAGCACCGGCAGTGTTCGCCGCCGTGTTCACGATGAGAATCGCCGCGATGGGCCGCTCCATGTTGTCTTTGAAGGACTCCAGAATCGGTCCGGCGGCGCTGCCCGTGTCCGTAAGCGTCCGGATGAAGGGCCGACGCACAGCGTAGATGGACGCCTCGCTCAGGGAGCACATGGCCGACACGATGATTACCGTGGCGACGGAGACGATGAAGACGGTCATGGCTCAGCTTTCCTTGGCGGGAACGAGGTCGTCGACGACCTCTGCCCTGCGTGCGGCGCGTCGGCGCCGATTATGGTCGGAGAGGTGCCCTTCGTAGCGCGCTACCAGGTCAAGGAGGTAGTCCTCGCCCCGGACGACCTGCCGGCATTCTTCGGCGCCGCACCCGCAGGCGAAGGACGGCATACGTTCGTCGTAGTAGGTGGCGTAGTCCATCGTGACCTCCTCACCGGCGCGTATGGTGCGTCGCGCGACGACGTCCAGTCCCACGAGCCAGGCGTTGGGATCGCACGAGTGGTTCATGGGTCTCCACTCGTGTGGATCTGCGCTCCACATGACCCAGATTTCGTCGGTGAGAGGCCACGCGGAGCGGGCGAACCAGTCCTTGTTCCGCTCGTCCCAGCGCCGCTCCACCTCCGACCGGGTCACGAGGTGATGGGCTTCCTCTTCCCACTTCACGATGGTCTCCCCTGCGGTGATGTCGCGGGTGGCGAACATTCCGTATTCGGCGGGAGCTTTGGGGAGGATCTGCCACGGCCACGTTCGTCGGGTGTGTCTTCCGTACGCGGCCGCGACCACCCTGCGGGCGAATCCTTCGTGGCCTTCAGGGTGACTGCGGAGGATGAGGTCGGCACTGGCCGGGTCCGCTTCCGGGTAGAAGACGCCGCAGTTTGGGTTGATCTCGAGCATCTGCACCCGCCCCTCTGCGTCGATCCTCATGTCGCAGCGCCCATAGCCCGACCCCTGGATCCCGACGAAGAAGTCGGCCGAGGCGCGGACAATGCGCTCGGCCAGGTCGTCGTCCTCCACCGGACGTGAGGAGAGGCCGTCGTAGTCGACCCACTTCAGGTCGTAATGCTTGAACGACTCCCCCGGAGGGAAGTCATAGATCAAAGGATGATAGACGAGGGGACGCGCCGGGTCGTCGCCGATCTCCACCACAAGCGACGTGCACTCGTCACCTTCGATGAACTCCTCGATGAGTGTCGAGCCGAACATCCCGATCATCCGAAGGGCCTGCTCGTGGAGCTCCGCTGGATTCGTAACCCGAGACGCTCGGGTCAGACTGTGGCTGGCGTAGCTGTTGGGATGCTTCACGAAGAGGGGGAAGTGGAGGACGTCAGCGGCGTGCTCGATGTCCTCATCGGTGGAGGCATACCGATACGCCGGGGTGTCGATGCCCCACGCGGAGCAGACCCGCTTCATGGCTTCCCGACTGGGTTCGAAGAACCCCGAGTCCGCGCCGGTGAACGGAAGTCCGAGGGATTCTAGGGTCTGGACGACCTCGACACCGACTCGGCCTTCGTCCCAAGCGCCATCGCAGAGGTTGAAGAAGAGGTCGTACCCCTCATTGGCGGCCTTCAGGAGCTCTGCAATACACGACTCCTTCTCGAGGGTCATGAGGGTCCATTCGGCCTCGGGGATGTATGGACGTGGATCGCACGGCCAGTCGTCCTCGGGGAAAGGGTCGGCATCCAACTCCTGATCGGTCAGGAGACAGATCCTCTGAGTCATGAGCAGGTGGCTGGGGTGCGTGGGGTCGCCCGGCTGGCGACTCCGTGGCCGGTCGATGGTGCTCGAATCGAGCGAGAACATCCCGCAGCGCGTCGTCGGCTGCAAGTTCGCGCCCTGATAGAGATCGTTGGTGCGAGAATCCGGGTAGGCGGCGTGGCGCTCGACGGTCAACTTTGTCACTGCGCGATAGGGCACGACGGCATTATCGTCGTCCGATGAACGTATCGCATTACACCACCGTTCTGGTTTTCTCGGCCTTGAGCGCGGGCTGTGCTGGTTCAGCGACCGATCTGGAGCCCCCTGCCCCCGCCGAGATCCCCGCCCTGGAGGCGCGAGTCGGCTCCGATTCGACCGATATCGAGGCCGGTCTCCACCTGGCGTCGGGGTACCGCGAAGCCGGCCGCGTGGACGACGCTCGGGAGTTGGTCGAGTCGCTGACAGGGTTCGCGCCCGACGATCCCGGCCTCCTGGTCATGCAGGGCCTGCTCGCCGAGGACGCCGGCGACTACGATGCGGCCGTCGGCTTCTATCAGGACTTCATGGCGATTGGCGAGCAGACTCCCCTCCTGGAGGAGGTCGAGCGTCGCCTGGAGGTGGCCCGCCTCGAGGCCCTCAGGGCCGACGTCCGCGATGCCTTGTCCCGGGAGTCGGCATTGGCTCAAACCGAGCCCGACCCCGGCACGGTGGGGATCTTCCCCTTCGTCTTCGAAGGCGCCGACCCCCAGTACGAACCGCTCTCCCTCGTCCTGGCGGAGCTCTTGACCACAGATCTGGGGATCACGGGGCGGCTCACTGTCATCGAGCGCACGAAGATCCAGGCCCTCGTCAATGAGCTTCAACTGGGGGAGTCGGGGCGGGTAGAGGAGGCCACAGCTGCGCGAAGTGGTCGGCTGCTTGGGTCGGCGCACATCGTCCAGGGGCGCTTTCGCATACAGGAAGTGACGCGGGTGGACGTCGATGCCTCCGTGGTCACGGTGGGGCCGCCGGGCCAGGAGCTGGCGGACCCGCTGGCGACACAAGATGAGATCGAGCGCTTCCTGGAGATGGAGAAGCGGCTCGCCTTCGCCATCTACGACGAGCTCGGCGTCCAACTGACACCTGCCGAGCGTGAGCTCGTCAACGAGCGGCAGACGGAGAGTATCGAGGCGCTCCTCGCCTTCGGACGGGGGCTCGCGGCGGCCGACGCCGGTGATTTCGGACAGGCCCGACAACACTATGCCGAGGCGGCCGCGCTCGATCCGTCATTCGCCCTGGCCAGAACACGTCTCAACCGGGCGACGATGCTGTCCGTCCCGCGCCCAGCACTGCGTGCAGCCGGCCAGATCGCTCGTCAGGCTCACCGGATCGGCTCCCGGCAGGCGGCGGTGAGACTCCTCACCAACGCTCCGGCTTCCATGCGGCAGCGCGTCCTGGCCAACCTCGGAGCGCAGAAGCGCGCGGTCCTGGCTGAGCTCCTCGGCCAGGATCGGGTTGGTCAGGTAATCCTCCTGGAACTGGTCTTCCGTGGTCCGGGAGGGCAGGAGTGAAGACGACGCGCCGTAGACTCGCGCAGCCGAAGGTGTCCCTGTACGGGATCCTGCTGCTGAGCCTGGGACTTGTCGGGACCACTCCCTCCTGGGCGGTGTCGCCTCTGCACGCACAGGGCCTTGGGGCCGGCGTCCACGTGCAGAGCTACTCATTCGATGACGCGACCATCGCAGGGGTCGAATCCGTGCGACTCTTCGTGACGCCCTTCGCCGCGGTCGTCGATTTCGGGCGTGGGACTCTCGGTCTCTCCGGCGCCTACGCCAACGGGTCCGCGACGGGCCCCTCGGGAGTGGAGGCTTCGCTCTCGGGCCTGACGGATACCGATCTCGTGCTCACCTACCGGCCCGGGCCGGACTGGCTTCTCGTTTCCGCCAGTTCGGCGCTCCCGACCGGGAAGGCCTCCCTGGGCACAGAAGGTTCCTTCGTCGCGGCGTTCATCGCCGCCGAGCTCCTTCCGTTCGAGATCGACTCGTGGGGTAGCGGAGGCGACGTCGGGGGAGACGTGGCGGTTGCGACGCAGGCAGGCGCATGGGGCGTGGGGTTGTCGGCGGGTTACCGCCTTGCCGGTGAATACGAGCCGGTACCCGAGCTGCCGTTTGCCTACAAGCCCGGGAATCAGCTTCAACTTCGAGTCGCTCTGGATCGGGATGTCTCCCACACCAGCACCCTGTCCTTCTTGCTGGGCCTCCAGCACTTCACGGACGACGAACTCGAGGGGACGAACCTGTTCAAATCGGGGACGAGGCTGCAGGCGTTGGGGAGCTATGCCTTTCCTGTCGGGCTACGAAGCAGCGCTCTGGTTTTCGGGGGGCTGAACCATCGGGCCAACGGCGCCCTGCTCACCGAGGAGGCCGCTCTTTCGGGCGCCACCGACTCACCCTCCCAGCAGCTCTTCATGGCAGGCGTGAACCTGCGATTCCCCCTTGGTCGAGGCGCGGCCATCCTCCCCAGGGCAGAGCTCTTCGTCTTTCGCGCCGAAGACGGGGCGAGCCAGGGGTGGGTTGGTTCAGTCGGTCCCGCGGTCGACCTGCGGGTCTCGGGAAATGCCACCACACGCCAGTTCTTCCTGACGCCTTCCTTCGTGTTGCGAACCGGCAACGTCATCGTGCAGGAGGGCTCGGAGAGCGGCTTTTCGGGATGGGAGGTCGGCGTCACCCTTCGACTGGTAGACGGGCTATGATGCGGTGCCGGATAGACCGGGACGTTCCACGACTTGCCTTGGTGGCCCTCCTTTGGGGAGCCGGTGCCTGCGACGCCCTTCTCACGGACCCGGCGCCGCCACCGGCGACGGTCGACGTCTCCTTCCAGATCGTGCCCACGGCAATCGGTGGGTCGGTACAGGCCTTCGAGAAGGTCCGGTGGGCAGCCGTTCGCTTCGCTCGCCCTGACGGCTCCTTCCGGGACACGGTCTTCGTGGCGATTCCGGTAGACGGTCGCATCCGGATCCCCGTGGCCCTCGAGCTTCAGGAGCGAGTGGACGCGCTCGGGATCGTAGCCTCTCTCGGTCTCGGGCCGTCACCCCTCTTCGGGGGCGCGGGCGTGGTTCGTATCGATCCCGGTCAGCCCACGTCGGCGGTGATCGACGTCGAGCCGGTGCCCGCGGCCATCGTGGCCGAGTCGCCCCTGGTCTTCATCCCCAATGTCGGCGAGTCCGTGGACATCGCCTCGGCGGCGCTGTTCGCCACCGGCGACACCGTCACGGGTCTCGAGGGGACGTGGCTTTCCGAGGACCCGACCACGGTGGAGGTGACTCCCACCGGTACGGCAACGGCTATCCAGCTGGGACAGACGCGGCTCGAGGTGCGGGCTGCGATGCTCGCCGACACGGTGGTGGTCGCCACGTCACCGGTGGACACCATTTTGTTGTCTCCGGCCGACACCACACTGATCGTCGGCGAAACCGTCCAGCTGACCGCCGTCTTGCAGGACGCTTCCATCAACGCCCTCGTGGGGCGCATCATCAACTGGGTGTCGCTCGATCCCGCGGTCGCTTCGGTCGATGCCATGGGACTCGTCCGTACCACGGGTCTTGGTGCGACTACGATCGTGGTCAGCTCGGGAACGGCCGTCACGTCGCTCTCCCTCACCGTGGTCGCCACGCCCAACGACGAGTAGCCGTCAGGCTCGCAGGCGTGGGCTCGACTCACGCCCCGCTGAGAGCCCCCAACGCCGCGGTCTTCTTGAGGTGTCGCGCCCAGCCCTCGGGCGTCGAGCCGAACGATCGGTCACGGACGTTCCGCTCGGCGCCGGCCTCCAGCAGCACCCGGACCGCGCCGGGCTGGTCGCCCATGACGGCCCAGTGCAGTGCCGTCCCGTGGTGGTCGAAAGGAGGTCGGTCGTCGGGGTCGGCGCCCGCGTCCAGAAGCATCTGCATGGCCTCGACGTGGCCATGCAGCGCGGCGTAGATGAGAGCGACGCCCAGGCGCTCTCGTCGCCCGGCGTCCTTCGGCCAGTCCGCGAGCCCATAGTGGGCGAGGCGTACCTCCGGCTCGTCGCCCCCCTCGCCGAGAAAATCGGCAAGGCGGGGGGTATCCCCGAGTCCTGCAGCGGCCACCAGATCCAGTCGGGCGCCCTTGTCAGCGAGGTATCGGGCGGCCTGTCCTTCGCCGTAGTACAGAGCACCGATGAGGCTTCCGCCATTCCGCGCGTCGATGTCGGCTCCCGCCTCGATGAGGGCATTCATCAGAGGCCCCTGCGCCCCGGCGGTCCGAGCTGCCGCACTCGTGGCTACCAGACCCAACACCGTCCAGCCGATATCGCTGGGTTGGCTCGGGCCCTGGAGGGTCACCGAGTCCACCTCGGCGCCGCGTTTCAACACGTGTTGGGTGAGTTCGACGATGTTCGCGGGAAGCTCAATGATGAGGGGGTTGCCCGCTACGTGGTGAAGGAGCGTGGCCCCGTGGAAGTAGCCGTCGTAAGGGACGTCGGTCGTGGCAAAACGGCTACGGATCAGGTCCGGCCGAGCATCGAGAAGCGTGGCCAGTCCGTCCTTGTCGCCCTCCAGAAGAAGAAGTCGAGCCTCCGCCAATGTGGCGTCGTTCGCGGCTTGGTCGTCGATGTCCATGGTGTACGCCTTCGGGTGAGGCCGTCATCTAGTAAGATTTACGGACCTGTGGTGGGGGAGTGCCCGGATTGTAGAGAACCCACGCACTGGCAATAGTCCGTAGCCCCGTAATCCAGCGTACGGCCCACAAAATATGCCCGACGAAGAAAAGCCGATCCTCGGCCATTTCGCCACCTACCGACTCGCGCCCGAATTCTGGGAGCTCGGTCCTGACAGCCGGCAGGCCGAGGCGATGGCATGGCTCGAAGGCATCCGTTCTTCAGCGGACGTCACGCAACTCTATCTGACCCAGGGCATCGAGTCCGACAGCGACGTGCTCGTGTGGACGACCGCCGCCGTCGACGACGTCGGGGTGCCTGCTCGGTTCTTCAAGACACGTGCTGCCGCGGACAACGCCGCCAGGCACGTCGCGGAGCTCGAACACGTGCTCTGGGGGATGACCCGTCCATCGCAGTACAGTCGCGCGAAGTCGGCTCAGGAAATCGATCCGTACGACGACGACCAGCGGACGACGTACCTCGTCATGTACCCGTTCACGAAGACGGCCGACTGGTACTTGAAGGGCAGGGATACCCGTCAGGGCATGATGAACGAGCATATCCGGATCGGGAAGCAGTTCGCCGACATCAAGCAGCTGCTCCTGTACTCCTTCGGTCTCCAGGACCAGGAGTTCGTCGTGGTCTACGAGACCGAAGACCTGGAGCTTTTCTCAAAGTTGGTCTACGACCTTCGGGACACCGAGGCCCGGATCTACACCAAGGCGGATACGCCGCTGCACACCGCGGTCCGGTTGTCCCCGGACGAATGGGCTGCAGGGCTCAGCGCCGCCACCGCCTGATCGGAACGATGAACGAGCCGGAGATCTTCGTCATCGGGACCAGCCAGTCCGTAGCCTCGGCTGCCATGCGTGAGCAGATCTACGTCGATCTGGAAGAGCTGTACGAGACGCTTGGCGAGTTGCTCACCTGCCGGGGCCTTTTGGACGAAGCCATACCGCTGGCTACGTGCGGGCGACTGGAACTCTACTGCGTGGCCGCCGACCCCAATCGGGCGGTCAAGGTGCTCGTCCGGATGATGGAGCGCCGGACCGGGCTGGGCCGCCGTGACCTTCGTGATCACGTCTACGTGCTGCGGGGAGATCAGGCGGTGCGTCATCTCTTCCGCGTGGCGTCGGGGCTCGATTCGGTGGTCCACGGGGAGGCCCAGATTCTCGGTCAGGTCCGCGAGGCAGCCCGGGACGATCGTGCCGATGCGACCAAGGGGCCCGTACTTCATCGCATGTTCGAGTCGGCCCTCGCCACGGGGAAGAAGGTGCGCACCGAAACGGAGATCGGCCGTGGCGCCGCGTCTCTCGCCGGGGCGGCCCTTCGAATGGTCCAGCGCGACATGCCGTCGCTGGAGTCTTCCACGGCCCTGGTTATCGGCGCCGGCGATACGGGCTCTCTCGTCGCGCGCCTCCTGGCCAAAGGGGGCATCGGTAGACTCATCCTGGCCAACCGAACGCTGGCAACGGCCGAGGCGGCCGGGCACTGCCTGGGAGCCGAGATCATCGGCCTCGAGGGTCTGGCCGAGGGCATCGCTCGGGCCGATCTGATCGTGGGCGCTGTGATGGCCGACGACTACGTGGTGACGGCCGAAGCCCTCACCAAAGCGCTGGTCGGGGTCGGTGGAGCGGCGGATGGCGAACCGCGGTACTTCCTCGACCTCGCCCATCCCCGGAACTTCGACCCTGCCATCGCCGGAGTTCCGGGTGTGCGGCTCTTCGACCTCGACCACGTCTTCGAGCGCGTCGAGGCGGCCAAGGCCTCCCGCGCCGCTCAGGTGCCGCGTGCCGAGGCCATCGTCGTGGCTCAGGCCGAGAACTTCCGCCGTTGGCTCACCTCGCGGCAGGGGGTTCACGTTCTGCGGGCCGTGCGCGCCCACGTCCTGGACGTCGCCAAGGAAGAGGCGGAGCGATTCTCCCGCGGACGGACTGCGGAGGAGCGGGAGCAGATCCGCCGTTTCGCCCGCTCCATGGCTCGAACGCTTCTGCATCAACCCACGGTCGCTCTTCGAGACGCCGATCCCGCGAATGCATCCGGCCGCTCTATACTCGAGGCCGCGCCAACGCTCTTCGGCGTCGACGTGGACGGGCAGGACGAGGCGAAGTCGACGTGAACGACTCCATCGGCGTCCTGGCCATCAACTTCGGCGAGCCGGATGAGCCCACCATGGACAAGGTGGTGCCCTTTCTGGAGCGGATATTCCTCCAGAACGCGAATCTGGAACCCGACGAATCGGGCCGTGAACGGGCGCGTCAACTCGCCGAGGGGCGGGCACCCGGACTCATCGAAGAGTATGAGAAGATCGGCGGGTCGCCGCTGAACCGGCAGGCGGACGAGCAAGCCGTCGCCCTGGAGGTCGCCTTGAAGGCCCGCGGCCGCAATGCTCGCGTCTACTCCGTATTCCAATTCACCGAGCCATCCATCGAGCAGGGTGTGGCACAGGCCAGGGAAGACGGTGTCGACATCCTCGTCGCCGTGCCCGTGTACCCCATCTGCGGTCGCTCCACGACGGTGGCCGCCCTGGAGACGGTTCGCGAATGCCTCGACGCTCTCGAGTGGCGACCTGGCTTTCAGGGTGTCTCCGGATGGCATCATGCCGAGGCGTACGTGGAGCTGCGCACGGAGAACGTCCGCTCGTACCTAGCCGAGAACGGCCTGGACCTCCAGGACCCCGATACGCTCCTCTACTTCTCCGTGCACGGAACGCCCATCAAGTATCTGGACGAGGGCAACCGCTACGACCGCTACGTGGAGGAGCAGTGTCGTGACATCTCAAGCCGATTGGGGGCCGACCGGTACGGCGTCGGCTTCCAGAACCACACCAACCGCCGAATCGCCTGGACACAGCCGGACAATGAAGACCGAATCCGCGAGGCAAGCGCGCGTCGCCTGGTCGTGGTGCCCATCTCTTTCATGCACGAGCAGTCGGAGACGCTGGCCGAGTTGGACCACGAGCTGAAGGAATTCGTGGAGAGCCTGGGCAAGGAACTCCATCGGGTGCCGGTCCCCCACGATTCGGAGCGGTTCACCGCATTTCTCGCGGACCTGGTCGAGACCCTCGTCCCCTCCGCCGAGGGCGAGGCAGCGGGCGGAGCGGCGTACCGGGGGACCCGGGGTGTTTTCGCCCTCGACCGCTGCCGCTGCGCACCTCTCGAAGGTGTCTGGTGCACGAACGGGAGCCGCGAGCTGCCCCCGAGTCCGTACGCGAGGGAGCGACAAGCAGCCTCGTGATCGTCGTCGTCGGTGGAGGCATTACCGGCCTCGCCACGGGGTTCGAGCTCCAGCGGGCCGGCGCCGACGTGGTCGTCCTCGAGGCATCGGACCGGCCCGGCGGCGTCATCCGGAGCGATGTCGTCGATGGGCGCTTACTCGACTGGGGTCCTCAGCGCGCTCGCATGACACCCGGCTTCCGCCGACTCGTCGAGGCACTAGGGCTCGAGGACGAGGTGGTGACGGCTCCGCCCGACCTGGACCTCCACATCTACCGTGACGGTCGCCTTCGCCGCCTCCCGTTTTCCATGGCGGAGTTCGCGGGCTCCGATGTGGTGAGCCTGAGGGGCAAGCTCCGAGGACTCCTGGAGGTTCTGTCCTCCCGGGCGGACCCCGACGAGGCGGTCTCCGACTTCTTCACGAGGAAGTTCGGCAAGGAGCTCTACGAGACGATCATCGGACCTCTGTATGGTGGTCTGTATGCGTCGGATCCGGCCGACATGCGGGTTGGGCTCTCCCTCATCCACGCTCTGCGTGAATTCCGCATTGGCCGAAGCCTCCTCCTGCCCCTTCTTCGACGGGGGGGACGAATCAACCCGCCGCCGCCGTGCTCTTTCAGGGACGGTATGCAGGCCTTGCCAGACGCCCTGGCGCATGCGTTGGGGCGTCGACTTCGAACCAGCGTGGCCGTCGACGAACTTCAGCGCGCCCATGGCGAATGGGCGGTCCGAACATCGACGGGTGAGACCATCCAGGCTAGCCACGTCGTGCTCGCCACACCGGCTCCCGTCGCGTCGAAGCTCCTCTCCTCCTTCGCGCCCGCGGCCGCGGCGGTCATTGGAAGCCTCCGATACAACGGACTCGGCGTCGTGCACCTCACGGCTGAGACCGAGCTCAGAGGAATCGGGTTCAAGGTGGCGTTCAGCGAGAGGGAGCTGGCGCTTACCGGGGCGACGTTCAACGATCAGCTGTTCGGCCGGCGGGGCGTGTACACCGCCTATTTGGGCGGGGCTAGACACCCCGAGGTGGACGAAATGGACGACCAGGAACTCGGCCGTGTCGCAGTGCGGGACTTCCGCCGCACGACTGGCTACGACGCTCGGGTCCTTTCCGTGGCGCGGGAGCGCATGCCGGCCTGGGACGTCTCCTGGGCTGGCCTTTCCGACATCGCGGTGCCGCAGGGAATCGACGTGGCCGGCAACTGGTGGTCCCGCCCAGGGCTTCCCGGTCGTCTGGCGGAGGCGACGCAGTTGGCGAAGAAGGTGGCGCACGCACCGGGGGACGGCGTGGTTTCGTCGTCGCCCTCATGACGAGCGGCCGACCGGAGACCGGTGACCGGAGGGAGTCCGTGAACAGACTGGCCACCGGATGGTCGTTGATCGGCGTGGCCGCGGTCTTCGGGTGGGCCGTCTACCGGTTGGGTGGCCGAGGGCTCGCCGCGATCCAGGGTGGGTTGAGCCCCTTCGAGTGGGCGGCTCTCATCGCATTCACACTCTTCTTCGTTTACACCGAGGGCGTGCTCACCTTCGACCGGAAGTGGATCCCCAAGCTGGTGGTCCGGTCGGAGCGCCTCAAGCACGAGTCGACGACCTTTCAAGTCCTGGCACCATTGTATGGTCTCTCCCTCGTCGGTCGCGATTGGAAGGAGGTGGCGAAAGGGTGGATCGGCACGGCCCTCATCGTTACTGCAGTCCTCATCGTTCGCCAGTTTCCGCCACCCTGGAGGGGGATCGTCGACTTCGGCGTCGCGGCCGCGCTGGCATGGGGGATGGTCTCCATTCTTCGGAAGATCCCCGCGGCGGTGCGCTAGAGGCCCAGGGGGGCGAGAAAGCTACGACCCCTTCGGCCGAGCTTGGCGACCGGACTTTTCCGGTGCGCTAGCCTTGCTTTCGGGCCTGCTCGGGCCGTAGTAGTGGAAGGAACGCTTTAGCACCCTCTTCGCGGTCCCCCCACCCCCCCAAACGCCACCTGGAGGAACTCCGCATGAAGCGTCTTGCCACCGTTCTCCTGTCCGTACTGGCCATCACGTCTTGCCAGGAAGCACCCCAGCCCTTCGAGGCGGAAGCACCGCAGATGGCTCGCGGAAACCAGCCCCTCGAGCGGATGATCGTGGTGTTCGAACCGGGGACCGACGACGTGCCCGGTCTGGCGAACCGCCTCACGGCCGGCTTCGGACGTACCCCGTCGTTCGTCTACGAGCGAGCAGTGCGCGGCTTCGCGGCCGAGCTCCCCGCGGCGGCTGCGGCCGCCCTCGAGCGACATCCGGCGGTGGCGTATGTCGAGCCGGACCGTGAGCGATCCATCTCGGCACAGACGATCCCGACGGGCATCGATCGCATCTTCGCGACATCCAACGGCAACCTGGGTATCGACGGAAACGACGACGTCCGCGTCGACGTCGATGTCGCCATTATCGACACAGGCATCGACTTCGAGCACCCGGACCTGAACGTCGTCGGGGGCGTCGATTGCGCGAAGGGACGCCCCTCCCGTGGTTCGTGTAAGAATGGCGGAGACGACGATCACTATCACGGGACCCATGTGGGCGGCACCGTGGGCGCCATCGACAACGGCAACGGGGTCGTCGGCGTTGCGCCCGGCGCGCGCCTCTGGGCGGTGAAAGTCCTGAACTCCCGTGGCAGCGGCTACACGTCGTGGATCGTCGCGGGCATCGACTGGGTCGCCGCCAACGCCGACGTCATCGAGGTCGCCAACATGAGCCTTGGCGGGTTCGGCTACAGCCAGGCCGAGTATGACGCCATCCAGGGAGCCGTGGACGCGGGGGTCGCCTTCGCCGTGGCGGCTGGCAACGACGACGACGACGCGAGTAGCTACAGCCCTGCGGCCTTCGACAACGCTCTGACCGTGTCGGCGCTGGCGGATTTCGACGGCGCGGCCGGTGGTCTCGGCTCCCCAACATGCCGGTCGGACCAGGACGACACGCTGGCCAACTTCAGTAACTGGGGTGGCGCCGTCCAGATCGCGGCGCCCGGTGTCTGTATCCTCTCGACCTTCCCCTTGGAGCAGGGGAGCTACGGGACGATCAGCGGGACGTCCATGGCCTCGCCCCACGCGGCTGGCGCTTTGGCGCTCCTGGCGAGTAATGACAATCCAAGTAACGCCACCGACGTCGACAACCTCTACGACGCGCTGATCGCCTCTGGGAACTCGAACTGGATCGACGACTCCGGGGACGGAGTGAAGGAGCCCCTCCTCGACGTCAGCTCATTCGCGGCGCCAGCCACGGTGCCCGGTGACGGCGATGGTGGCGGACCGACGAACGACCCTCCCACGGCCTCGTTCACCTTCAGTTGCACCGATCTCTCGTGCGACTTCGACGGCAGCGGATCTTCGGACACCGACGGATCGATTACCGGCTACGACTGGGACTTCGGAGACGGCAATAGCGCAACGGGCGCCGCGTCCTCGCATACCTATGCCTCGGGCGGGTCCTATACTGTGACCCTGACGGTGACTGACGACGTCGGAGCCTCGAACTCGGACGACCAATCCGTGACCGTCTCCGAGAGCTCAGGGGGTGGGATTACGCTTGCGGCAGACGGCTACAAGGTCCGCGGACGTCACACGGTCGATCTGACCTGGAGTGGGGCCACGAGCGTGGACGTGGACGTGTATCGCGATGGCGCGCCTATAGCCACCACCGCAAACGACGGGGCGTACACGGACAGTATCGGTGCGCGGGGTGGGGCAACGTACGTGTACCAGGTCTGCGAGGCCGGTACGAGCACGTGCTCCAACACCATGACTGTCGTGTTCTGAGGCGTGGTGCGGTAAGGCTGAATCGCGGCGTCGATCATGGGGGCGGGGTGCGCACTGACGCATCCCGCCTTTCCTTTTGCCCCGACGCTACATCCATCTCATGCTCGCACGGTCACGACTGCAACTATTTGACAAATAATAGTTTAACATTACATTAACGAAATATATTCATAAATGGAGATGATTCGAGCTAATGGACCTCAACCAAGCCTTGCAGGACGCAGTCGGAAAAGTCACTGAGTGGATGGAAGCCCTGGTGCTGAACATCCCCGAGATCATCTCGGCGGTGGTCATCATCGTGGTTTTCTCGCTCCTGGCCCGCACGGTGCGAAACGTGGTTCAGCGCCTCGTGGACCGCGCCACGGACCACGGTCCGGTAAAGAGCCTTCTGGGTAAGGCGGCCTACCTGGCCGTCTGGGCCCTGGGTGTCTTCCTGGCCCTCGGCGTTCTGGAGCTCGACCAGGCTGTGACGTCGCTCCTGGCAGGTCTTGGGATTCTCGGTTTGGCCCTCGGCTTCGCCTTTCAGGACATCGCGGAGAACTTCATCGCCGGCATTCTGATGACGGTCCGCCGCCCATTCACCGATGGGGACCTCATCGAGACCAATGGCTTCTTCGGTCGTGTCGAAGACATCGATCTTCGTGCCACCCAGCTTCGGACCCCTCAGGGCCAGCTGGTGCGCATCCCCAACGGCAGCGTCTACGGAAACGCTCTGACCAACTACACCGACAGCACCAAGCGCCGCATGGATCTGGCGTGCGGCGTGTCGTACGGGGACGATCTCGAGAAGGCGAAGACCGTGGCACTCGACGCCATGCAACAGATTGCACACCGCGACACCTCCCGCGACCCCGAGTTCTTCTACGAGGAGTTCGGCGGAAGCTCCATAAACTTCAAAGTGCGCGTCTGGCTCGAGGATGCGGAGCAGAAGACGTTCCTCGCTGCCCGCAGCGACGCGGTCATGAAGCTCAAGAGTGCCTTCGATGACAACGACATCGGCATCCCGTTCCCCATCATGACCTTGGACTTCTCCGAGGCGGGCACACGTCGGCTCGACGACACGCTCGAGTTCCTCAAGGACCAGCAGGAGGCCGCGCCAGCAAGGTCGTGAGCTCTCAGGTGACCGGCCGTCCCAGTACGGCCGCCGCCTCCTCCAGCCGGGCGTTCACACGCTCGATGGCATCGGATATACGCCGCATCTGCTCGTCGACGAGCTCGAACTCGCGCTCCTCGATGGCCTCCCGGATGCCGGGAAGCGTCTTCACGCCGTACCCGGTGTAGAATCCGGGGGCGTAGATCTGATGCCGGAACCAGGGCCGCTTTGGCAAGCCACGCTCGTCGGTGAGAAGCTGCTCGATCTCCATGACGTTCTGGTTGACCCGCGCCATCTGGGACGCGGACAAGCCCTGCGCCTGCACCGTCTGAAGGAGACCGTCGTAGGCTCTGGCCTCGGACTCCAGTTCGGCGATGGCGTTGAGGAGCGGCGCAAAGTTGAAGTGCGGGACCGCCTCATCCGGTGAGGGAGCCACGAAGGGCTCGGTGGGGTCGGCGGCGAGTTCGATGAGCCCCTCCTGGATGAGTCGGTTTCGCTGTGTCGTCTCCTGACGCATCCTGTCGGCGATCTCCTCGATCTCCTCGGCGTACATGGAGACGTTGTCGGCCAGATTGGAGAATCGGTAGGGGAGGACGTCGGCTTGGGCGAAGCGCAGGGTGGCTCGTCCGGTGACCTTGGTCAGCGTGACGCCGTAGGCGAAGTCCGGATCGATGAACCGGGTGTAATGGTCGAAGGAATCGTACTGGGAGTGATACGATCCTCCTCCACTCTCGCCGCCGAAGCTCAGGTTCAGCGAGGGGATGCCGAGGTGCTGAAGGAAGGGTGTATAGTCCGACCCCGACCCCAGGGGTGACAGCCGGATGTCGTCGCGCATCGCTTCTTCGAAGTCGCCGTTCGCGGCGATGGCCGCGTTGAGGCGCTCCAGAACGGTCGCTTCGGTCTTGGGGTCGTCGACGTCGCGGGCGATCTGCGTAATGAAGCGCTCCAGGCTGTGGGAGCCCCCGGCGTTGAGGAAGCCTCGTCCTGTCCCGTCGGTGTTGATGTAGAGGGCGGCCTTCTCCCTGAGCTCAGCCCCGTGGTGTTCTGCCCACTCCGTGGAACCGAGGAGCGCCGGCTCCTCTGCGTCCCAAGCCGCGTACACGATGGTCCTCCTCGGACGCCAGCCGGTCTCCATGAGTTCACCGATGGCCCGCGCCTCTTCCATGAGCGTCACGAGGCCGCTGATGGGGTCTGCGGCGCCGAGGGCCCATCCGTCGCGGTGGTTGCCGCGGACGATCCACTCGTCTGGGTACTCCGAGCCCTCGATGCGCGCGACCACGTTGAGCGCGGGCGCCAGATCCCAGTCGAACTCGAGATGCAACCGCACTGTGGCCGGCCCGGGCCCGATGTGGTACGTGAAGGGGAGTCCTCCCTGCCAGGACCGGGGCGCCACGGGGCCGCCCATGGCCTCGAGCAGGGGGGCGGCGTCGGAGTACGAGATAGGCAGCACCGGGATCTTCATGATCGTCGGCGCCTCGTCGATCGCCAGGCGCTCGGCGTCGGCGGTCGCCCCGTACCCAGGGGTGAGTGGATCACCAGGATACTGGGGCATGTCCAGTACCGACCCGCGCTGCACCCCGTGCTCCATGCGGTACGGACCATCGGGGTAGACGTCACCCGCCACGAAGCCGTCATCGATGGGATCGGAGAAGAGGATCGTTCCGATAGCGCCATGCTCTGCGGCGACCTTGGGCTTGATGCCCCGCCATGAACCGCCGTAGCGGGCGATGACGATTTTGCCTTCGACGTCGATCCCCATGTTCTCGAGGACCTCGTAGTCGGCAGGTACACCCTGGTTCACGTAGACGAGCTCAGCCGTGACATCGCCGTCGGCCGAGAAGGCGTTGTACGTGGGGAGTCTGTTCTCTTCGATGGCTGACGTGGCGTCCCCCTCAACCGGCGGCTCGCGCAGCATGGCGGTGTACCGCGTCGGGCTCAGGAGCTCCAACTCCCGGATCCGGGGCAGGGGATAGAGGACCTGATATTCCTCGATCTCGACGTCGAACCCCCAGTCCCGGAATTGCTCTGCGGTCCACTCGGCCATCTCCCGATTGTAGGGCGAGCCCGTCCAGAAGGGCTCAGCGGTGAGGAGCCGCATCCACTCCCTGAGGTTGTCGGCCTGGAGCTGCTCGTCGAACCGACGTTCCAGCTCGTACTGCTCGACCGCGGAGGGAGCGGAAAAGCCCAGCAGCGGCGGCGCTTCCTGAGCATGGGGCGTCGCGGCGATGGCGACGAAGACGGCGGCGACTACAGAGAGGGTACGGACAATCATGCGGACTCCAGAGTGTACGTCCGAGGTATTCGACGAACGGGACGGACACGTAGTCTATGGGGAGCCCCGATGGAGCGGGAGTCCGGCGTCAGCGATTCACGCCGTCGAGCACGCGATCCTCGAGCTCCGGTTCGTCCTCGTCGGCATGGAGCACCGAGACGTCTCCCGTGGACTCCAGCACAACCGCTCGTACTTGTGAGAAGCGGAGGACGTTCGCTTCCCGGAGCTTGGCCATGAGGTCGCCGTGGGTCACCCCGGAAGAGCGAAGTTCGGCTTCTCTTACCTCGCCCTGCCACATGAGGAGGGTCGGTTCGTTGTCGAGGAGGGATCGAAGAGCCGGGGCTCGTGCCCGCAGCCCGGTGACCGCCCACTGAATGGCGAACAGTGACGCCAGAGCCGCCGCCGAAAGCAGGAGCGACGGTTGGGGGCTCAGCACGGCGGTCGCCAGGAGCGATCCGAAGGCCACGGTGAGCGCGAAATCGAAGGAGCTCATTTTGGAGAAACTCCGCAGGCCGACCACCCGGGTGAACGCGATGAGAACGACGTACATGCAGAGTGCCGTGAGAGCGCTCATCGCCACGGCAGACCCCGTGGTTTCGATCCAGCTCCAATCCATTTCCCGGCTCCTTCAATTCAGGGAGCGCCGTCGTCCGCCACTTCAAAGAGCGTCGTCGTCGTCGTCCGCGTCCAAGGTCAGCTGATCCTCATCGTAATAGTCCAACTTGTGGAGGGGCATGACCACGCCAGACAAGACGTTCAGCACGTGCGAGCCGATCCGCTTGTAGTATCGGGCACCGAGGACGAGGGAGGTGGTTGTGGCGGCGTCATACTCACTATGAGCGACCCGTGCGATGAGCTGGTCGCACCGACGGTTGACGGCTCGGAGCTCCATCGTGAGTCCCGTCGCCGCCGTGGCGTCGAAATTCCGGACGATCTCGCTGGTCCGGTCGAAGGCCCCTTCCACAATGGAGCGGATCTCCCGAAGCTCGTCTCCGGGACCGTCGTCTGGCACTGGAGCTCCGCCATCGCGACGTACCTCAGCCAGGTTCTTGGCGTAGTCGCCGATGCGTTCCACGTCTTTGACGATGGACTGGAGAAGAAGGCAGTAGAGGACGTCCTTGTTGCCTGACCCGAGGGTGAGGTGCGCGATGACCTGCCGCCGGATGGAGCGCTCGAGCTTGTTGATCGCCACGTCGCTCTTCGAGATTTTGGTCGGTTCGTCTGCTCCGTCGGCCTCGTCCCAGAAGATGCGACCGGCGCGGAGGGTCAGGTCCTGCGCCGCGGCCAACATCTCTTGAAAATCGTCACCCATTCGAGCGATGGCGTCGTTCGATCGAAACAGGCTCAGCAACTCTTTCAGCATTCTCGCTCTCTCCTCGTTGGCCGCGTTCGGCCTCAGGGCACGGCCACTTATTGCGTCAGCATCGCGAAGACGATGGGCACGGCATAGAAAAGTCCCATCACGTAGGCGATGGCCAGGACTTTCGACCTGACGGCGACATCGGCCAGGGTCCGGGCAAGGAACATGGGGATACGCCGGATCGGCTCGAACGGGTAGATGAGCACGGTCCCTGACAGATTGAAAAGCAGGTGGACCAGGGCGATGGTCAGACCGGCCTGTGCGTTCTGATCCGTCGCCGCCAAGGCGGCGAGAAGCGCAGTCACGGTCGTGCCCAGGTTGGCTCCCAACGTCACCGGGAATGCCTGACTCAGGGTAAGCACACCCGCTCCGGCGAGAGGCACCATGAGCGATGTGGTAATGGAGCTCGACTGCACCATCACGGTAGCGATGATCCCGACGGCGATGGCGATCCAGGCATTTCGGGCCAGAGCACGTGATACGAGGACTTCCATCCGCTTCTGCATGGACGCCCGCATGACCCGAACGATGCTCACCAGGGTCACGAAGATCATCGCGGCACTCACGATGATCAGTCCGACGGCGACGGCGCGCTCCGACGGCAGAAGAGCCTCCAGGGCAACCTCGATGGGCACACCACCTGCCTTGATGGCCACCTTGATGGGGCTCTCGTATTCGGCTCCGCCGAAGCCCGACAGAACGTCGGACAGCGCGGTGGCGCTCTTCTGCAGATACCCGGTGAAGATTTCCAGAGGTAGGAGGATCAACACCGCCATGTAGTTGAAGAAGTCATGGACGGTGGCCACGGAGAAGGCGCGTCGGAACTCCTCCTTCCGCCCGATGTGGGCCATGGAGGCGAGGGTGTTGGTCACCGTGGTGCCGATGTTCGCTCCCATGATCATCGGGACCGCGTTGGCCACCGGGATCGGATTCAAGGGCGCGGCGACCAGGCCAACGATCATGGACGTTGTCACGGACGAGCTCTGAACGAGCGTCGTGGCCAGAATCCCGACCATGAGGCCAATGAACGGGTTCTCCGTGGCGGCGAAGAAGGCGTCGAGGGCGTCTTCGCCGAGGGCGCGAAACCCTGCGCCCAGTCCGTTGACGCCGACCAGGAAGAGGTAGAGGAGCCCCACGACGACCAGCGCTCGGAGGTACGGATTACCTGCTACTGTGGGTGCGGGCTCCGGCGAGGGGGCCTGCGGAACCTCAGCGAGGGGATCTGGCACGTTTGCGGTCGTCCGACTGTCTGTTTTCCGGGGGGCCCTTCAGGCGGCGACGCGAGTGTAACGAATACGTAACAGGCAAGCCAATCCCGTTCGGATCGCCTCCTAGAAATAGGTCGCGAACCCCAACTGGAAACCCGCCAGCCTTGCCGGATCGTTCCCCTGCAGATCGGTCATCCAGTGGTATCGGTAGTTGGCCCGGAACACTGTCCCCGGCGTCGGCCGGAAGCTCACACCGGGGACCACGGCGGTCACATCGTCTCCGATGGAGCCATCGGTCGATGTGAACGCGCCCATGTTGTAATCGACACGCTCCAGGCGGAGACCGGCAGTCACTACTGCGTCGGCGTAGCCGAGGAAGCGTGGGCGCCACACGGGCAGCAGCACGTCCAGATATCCTCCCCACTGCTCCTGACCGAAGAGCTCCCTCAGGCCTGCTGGGACGTCGATGGTCGCGTACGCCAGTTCGGCCCGGAGATCCGCCCGGCCGATGCTCACTCCGACATCGACGGCCGTGATGCCTAGCCAGCGCCGTTCATCAACGTCTTCACCTTCCAGGCGGAAGGAGTTGTAGTAGCCGCCGTAGTACGAGAGCCCCACCTCGCCGGTGCCCGGACGGCGAAGCCCGACGCGCCCGGAGACGGCCGGCGAGCCGTTGTTGTCCTCCCCGAACAGCTCCTCACCCTTACCGGACGGGATGTTGGTGCGGCCGACCTCGTTGCCGACCACCCCGTCTCCGAGTCCGTTGGTCAGGTAGGCGTCGTAAGAGAGGACGAGATCGTTCAGCGCGAACTTGCCGTAGGCTCCGAAGCCCACCTCCGAAAGCGTGGACGGTATGATGTCGGTGGTCACCAGAGGCCGATCGACGAAGTCCCACTGGGGGCTGTCGTGGTTCTGGTTCAGATAGCCGATGGGCGGGAGGACGATGCCCCCGCGCAGGACCAGCGATGGACGGATCTGGAAGTCGATGAGCGCTGTCTCGAGGGCGATCTCCTCGGTCCCGTGCTCGAACTCGAGCTCGGAGAGGAAGCGCACCCGCTGGGACACCTGGGAGAAGAGGAAGATGTTGAATCGGCGCAGCTCCATGGAGAAGCCGTCGGAGACGCCGTCCTCCACGAAGTAGTTGGTGTTTCCCTCGACGTAGCCGCCTATGGACGTCGACGAGAGCGATCCGATGAACGGTCGATCGTACAGCCCGTCCTGGGCCATGGTGGTGTCCGCCTGACCTACGGCGACGCGCGGAAACGCCACCAGGGTCAGCAGGAGGAGGGTCGTGGGCGCCGACAGGGATCGCCGGCTCCCCTCGCGGACTGGGTGGCGGCCTCGGACAGTCATCCTCCCATCCCTCCGACTTTGACGAGGAGGCTGTCCCCCTCCTCGGTGACGTCGTATCGAACGAGGGCCTGTGCGGCCGGTCCTTGCAGGACCTCACCCGCGAGCGAGAACTCGCTCCCATGACACGGGCACACAAGACGATCGGCCACCGGCTCTGGCTGACAGCCCTGGTGGGTGCACGATGCCAGCACCGCCGTCCAACCCCCCTCTTCGTTCCGGTGCAGGTAGATGGGGCGCTCCATGTCCGGCGTCTGTAGGAACGCTTCGGTGTCCTGGCCCAACATCGCCAGGTCGATGGAAAGACCCCTGGGGCGGGGTGTCGGGGCCAGATACCGGGTCCCCGCGCAGCCGGTGAGGGTGGTCACGGAGACCGCGCCGGCGAGACCGGCCGTGAGCACCGGGAGCTTCCGGATGAAATCGCGTCGGCCGACCCTGGTCACAGTGACTCCAGGAAGGCCATGATCGCGGCTCGCTGGTTCGGGGTCAGAGCGAGGAAGGCCCCCCGCGAGCCGGAGGCCTCCCCGCCGTGGTACTCGACGGCCTCCTCGATGCTGCGAGCACGCCCGTCGTGGAGGAGGAACATCTCTCCACCTTGGAAGTCGGCCGCCAGTCCCAGCCCCCAAAGGGGAGCCGTGCGCCACTCGGACGTCTCGGCGACGGCGCCTTCCGTGTACCCGTCGTCGAGCTCGGGGCCCATGTCGTGGAGGAGCAGGTCCGTGTAGGGGTGGAACTCTTTTCGATCCAGGACCTCGATCTCCGAGGCGCCGGTGACCAGGGTGGGCACGTGGCACGACGCGCACCCTGTCTGACGGAAGATGATCTCGCCCTCCTGCACCAGCGGATCGTCTCCGTTTCGGCGAGGGGGGACCCTGAGCGTCTTCAGGTAGAAGACGACGTTGGCGACTGCGGCACTGGTGACCTCGGGGTCGGCGACGTCGTCGGCCGCTCGGCTTCCCGCGGCAGGGTTGAACAGGTCTTCCGCAATGAGATCACTGGTGATGCCCATGTCCTGGTGGTAGGCGCCCACGGTTTGATGGAGGAGGTTCACCGTCAGCCCCTTCTTCCCGAACCGTCCGATGTAGCGCCCGTCCACGAGCGTTCCCCGCGCCAGGGGGTTCGGCGAGCCGAGGCGCTCGAGTGCGATGGCTTCATCGATGACGGGCGTCGGATCCAGGAGTTGCAGCCGTCCCGATATCCGGTCGTCGTCCAGGTCGCACGGGTCGGCCATGTCGATCAGCGTCTGATCCTCGACGGCATCGAGGAAGCCCAGCCCCGTGACCGCCGGAGGGGTGAGCGAAGCAAGCCCGGTGGCGCCGGCAGGGATCGCCTCGGGAGGGTAGCCGGGAATGGCGCGATGCTGGAGCTGAGGACCGCCGAATTCGACCATGGGGTCGAAGCCCGTGGACGGAAGAAGCCGGCCGAAACGCTGAAGATTGAAGACCGGGTGGCCCTTTCCGTCTCCGGCGTGGCACTGCTCGCACGAGGCGGCGATGAAGATGGGGCCAAGGCCTTCAGCCACAGAGAATACGCGCCCGAATTCCTCATCCCCCGCGAAGTGCTGGCGCACCTGCGATGCGGTCATTCCTTCGATGGTCCCGTCGAGAACGGTGGACTCGAGGGGAGCATCTGGAGTCAGGATGTCGCACCCCGCCGCGACGACGAGCAGCAAAAGCGCGGGGAGGGCCAGGACTACGCGCACGGTCGCTCCTAAGTTTTAGGGGCACCTAAAGCCTTTGGGTTTAGGCAAACCTAAACTCTGCGCCCGCCTCGCGTCAATGTGCTCGAGTGCGGGCTGGAGACCGTGCGACCGACCGCGCGGCGTTCAAAGGGAGCGCGCCAGCCGGCCGCAGGTCCTACCGTCACCTCACCCGATCGAGGACCTCGACGGCCGCGGTGACCTCGTGGGGTGCCAACTCCACCTGGCCTTCCAGCGCCTCCTTCAGGAGCTCTTGGGCCCTCGAGCGCTCGCCCGCCGCTTCCGCGATCAGCCCTGCGCGGAAGAGGACGGGGGGCGGTGGGCCACCTGCCGAGAGGGCACGCTCTTCGAG
>JABDLS010000109.1 GCA_013002885.1 Gemmatimonadota bacterium
AACGTAGCTTCGTTCTCGCGGGCCAGGCCTCGCTGGTGTGCCTGCTCGTGGGCTGTCACGGCCGGAAAGCTCAGGTCCGGTTGGGCTCCGGAAGCGTGGGCCTCGCCCGTGTACGGCACGTAGATCCCCGCGATGTCCAGGGCGTCGACGAACCATGTGACGCCCGTCGTCTTCACAGGACCGTAGCCGAGGGTGGCCACCGGATGCATGCCAAGGGCGGGGGCGACCCGAGCCCATCCTGATTCCAGCGCCCGGGACGTGGCCACGGGGTCGGCGAAGCCCCGGGTCGGCTCGCCGAGATCTTCGACGCCGTGCAGTGCCAGGTACGCTCCGTTGGTCTGCTCTGCCGCCAGTCGCGAGAGTGAGATCAGTGCCTCGGACTCGATGACCTGGCCAACGCCCATTCCCAGTCGCTCGTCCAGAGGGGCGCGGGCGTAGTTGAGTCCCCACAGGGGGTAGAAGAAAAGAAGGAGCCCCCCGGCGATGCCGGCAATGCGATTCGCCTCCTCCACCAGCGCGAGGCGCCAGGTCGAGGCACCCCGCCCTCGCAGTCGGAAGGCGACCAGAACCCAACGAAATACCAAGCCCGTGGCGAGTGCGAAGGCCAGGAGCATGGCCACGGAGAAGGGAGCCCAGCCGGTGAGCAGGGAGAGGCCGCGAGCGATGCGTGGTCCGACCTCGGCGGCGTAGGTTCGCTCGACGATGCCCGGGTATCGCGTAAGCACCATGGCTCCCAGCGACACCAGTACACCGAGCCCGAGGACTATGAACCCCCGCCAGCGGCTGCGCCCGGAGCGGTGCGACGGGTCCGGCTCGGTCATGGGCGGGGGTTCCATCGGAGTCACGACTGGATAACGTGTTCCAGATGCCAGTCCCAAGCGGAGGTGCGGAGGCCGATGACCTTCACCCAGCTACCCCAAGCCGTGCAGCAGGACTCCTCATCCCCTGCGGCCGACTCTCTGAACAACTCCCTCGACCGGATCGGCCAGGGCGTCACCGACACGGGTCGGCTCATGCTCGAGGGCGAATGGGGCCTCGTCTGGGAGCAGATCCTGTCGGGCCTCACGAACCTCTTCATTTCATCGGTTCCCAACATCATCTCCGCCATATTCGTCGGCGCCTTCTTCTACGGTCTCTACCGGCTGCTGCGTGGCGTGATCCGCGGGGTCCTCAGGAAGAGCCGCGGCGTGGATCGAGGGCTGGAAACCATCGTCATGAAGACGTTCAGGGTGGTGGGCTGGGGCTTCATCCTCCTGCTCGTCCTTTCGCAGCTGGGCATCAACCTTTCGGCGCTCATCGCCGGTCTCGGCATCGCCGGACTCGCCGTGGGCTTCGCCGCCAAGGACTCCCTCGAGAACTTCATCTCCGGGCTGACCATCCTCCTCGATCGGCCCTTCAAGGTGGGGGATTGGGTCACCGTGGGGAATTACTTCGGACGGGTCTCCAACATCACGCTACGATCTACCCGCCTAGAGACCCCGAACCGGCAGACCGTCGTTTTCCCCAGCGTTCACATGGTCACCAACGCCGTCATCAACCATTCGGCTCGTGGGGTGCTGCGTGTGGATGTCCCCTTCGGCATCGCCTACAAGGAGCGGATCGAGGCTGCCCGGGAGGCCGTCATGTCCCTCTTGGACGGTTCCGATGATCGTCTGGCCCCGGACTGGGATCACGCGGTCGTAGCGACCAAACTCAATGACTCGAGTGTGGACCTCGAGCTGCGACTTTTTCTCCGGGACGCTGGCGACCAGATCCCGGTTCGTCTCGACTACACCGAGAAGATCCGAAACGCCCTACGGGATGCCGACATCGAGATTCCCTTCCCCCATCTCCAGCTCTTCATCGACGGCGCCGACGCGCCGATCAAGATCGAGCGGGTCGGCAGCGATGGAGACGCCGGCGGCGATTAGGCCCCAGACGCGCACGATTCGTGCATGCCGCGGACCCGATCTTCGAGCCCTTACCTTTAGCGCCTGGCCTGCATCCGCTCTCGGAGCTCCTCTCTTTGCTTCTGGAGGCGCTCTTCGACGGCTTCTCTCAGGAGCCCACCGATCTCCCCGACGTCCTTCTTCTTTCCGTTGACCTTCACGGTGAACTCTTCTGCCTCGTCCTCATATAGATCGGCGAGCTTCGTACGAGCTTCCTCGGCCTTGCCGAGGGCGAAGATCGCCTTCTGAAGCCATCGGGATTCACTGCGGATGATCCGACGGGCTCGGTTCTCTCTTCTCTTCTCAGCGGTTGTTGCCATTCGTGTGGTACCTCCCATCAAAGTTCCTGGCGCTAAGCTGCAAGCGACTACATAACAATAACATGGGTCCTGCCACTCCCTCGTCGCGGTAGTGGTCGCGCGCCTCTCCTGTGCGGACTGCGTCGCGTCGGCCGAACGGACCGGAATGCGATCTCGGGCATATCAACCAGGTGCTCGCCCAGTGGACCACCCACGATGGAGGACGGACGAATGCTCGCTCCCGAGCAGCTCGCTGACCTGTACAAACGCCACAGGAAGGATCCTGTGCTCAGCATCTATCTGGACGCCGACCAGCAGGACTTCGCTGAACGTGGAAAATGGCGGATCGCCCTCAAGACTGCGGTCTCGGAGCAGCGGGAGAAGGCGACGGACGCCGGTCAGTTCGACCAGGCCTTCGGGTATCTGAACGAGCCACTCGAGGAAAGCGATGGCTCCTTCCTCTCCGGTCGGGGGTGGGTGGGGTTCGCGACACCCGATGGGGTACTCCACTCGGAGAGTCTTCCCGTGCCCATGCCGAATCTCGTTCGCTGGGAGGACGGTCTGAGGGTCGCTCCGTATGCCCGGGCCCTCAAGCAGGCACGCCCTGTCATCGCCGTCGTGATCGACAGTCGCAAGGCGCGCATTCTACGCTACCGAATGGGGCTTCTGTCCCAACGCGACTTCCTCGAGGCCGACACCTTCCTCGGCGATCTTACCGATGTTCATGTTGCCAAGGTGCCGACCAATCACTCGGGGATTCGCGGAAAGACGAGCAGTGATGCCGCCCAGAAGTTCCTCGACGTCGAGCGGGAGCGCCTCGTCGGTCGTGTAGTCGACGACGTTCGTCAGGAGGTGGGCAACGAGGGCCTGCTCGTCATGGGAGGGGCGGAGCGGACAGTGGATGCTTTGGCCAGGGAGCTTGGCGACTTCGCGGCGAACCGCCGACGGATCCTGCACTCGTTGAACTTCGACATGTCCGACACCCGGCTCACCGAGGCTGTGGAATCGGCGGCTTCGGAGATCTCGGCGGAGATCAGCGGACAGCTCCTCGACCACCTCGTCGGGGAAGCCCGTTCGGGGGGCGACGCATGTCTCGGCGACGCCGAGACGGAGCGGGCACTGGTAGAGGCGAGGGTCGACACCCTCCTCATCGCGGACTCGTTTCGCCGGAGTGATCCCGACCGAGCCGACCACTTCGAAGGGGCGGCCTTCGAACACGGGGCCAAGGTCGTCGAAGTATCGAGAGACGTGGCGGATCGACTACGGTCCGAGGGCGGCGGGGTTGGGGCGCTCCTCCGGTACCGCGTAGGCTGAGGGGTCCGGCGGGCCGGAATCGGCAGGCAGTACGGGAACTTTCGCGCTGGTCCCGAGTACGATTTTGACATCGGGGTGTATCGTCGACTCAGGGAAGGGGGAGGTACGTCATTTCTCCACGAGAGAAGAAGAGCAAGAAGTCGAGCAGCGCGATGGCTCGCTCACCGGAGATGAAGCGGGTCACAGTAGAGTTAGCGGCGCTCGCCGTCGCCCGCGTCAAACAGAAGGGCCGGCTGAAAGTCCGGCAAAAGGAGCAACTGCGCCGGGCCATCGCCCGTGCCGGAGAAACGCTCGGGTGGTCCACGAAGGCGCCTTTCAAGAGCGATCCGGTAGGTGAGATGAGCAAGGAAGTGGCCAAGCTCGTTCGGAACGGTGCCCGTCGAATGAAGAGGGACATCGGGCAGGAGCTGGAGGAGAAGGGGTCGGAGATCGCCGAGCTCAAGAAGGTCGTGAAGGCCGTGGAGAAGCTCGCTGCCGATCCGGAGGCGTTTCCGACAGAGGTCACATTCCAGCACACCGCTCGTCATGCCTCCCAGGGGCTCGTCACCAAGACGGAGACCCTGGAGCTCGAGGACAAAGACGAGGCGACGAAGGCCGCGAAGAGAATGAAAAAGCGGATCAAGCGGTGGAGCCGCTATCGGGATCAGATGCTCGAGGAACTCGAGATGGAGCGTGAGTATCTCAAGACGACGACGAGCAATCTGAAGGAGTTCGTTGACACATCGCGCCCGGTCCTCGGCGAGGTACTCGCGACCATGCACTGAGTGGGGCAACAGGCAAAGCGAGGCCGCACGAACGGGGCCGGGTCGCCTTCCAGGCGGCTCGGCCCCTTCGCTCTTCGATAAGGCTTGACCTACACGCCTCGCGTCAGCATTGAGTGGAGGAGCCAAACGAGCTCAGACCAGCAACCGACGGATCCCGAGGGAAAGCTGTGACTTGTCCCAACTGTGATGCCCCCGTGGAGCACCGCGAGCTCGAAGGAGTCTACGGGCCGGCCATCGAGATCGATGCCTGTTTCGCCTGCCACGTGTTGTGGTTCGACAGGCGGGAGAGCATCCACCTCACTCCCCGCGGCACCCTCGATCTGTTCCAGGCACTCCACGAGCACCGAGACGACCCCAGGCACGCCATCGGCAACGACATGACCTGCCCGCGGTGCGGTACCCGCCTCACCCTGCGCAAGGACATCGGCAAGGGTGGTCGCTTTTCTTACTACGCTTGTCCTTCGGGGCACGGCCGACTGACGCCTTTCTCCGAGTTCCTGAAGGAGAAGCAGTTCGTCCGCCAACTCAATCCCCTGGAGCGGGAGCGCCTGAAGGCCGAGGTGAAGACCGTGCAATGCTCTGGCTGTGGCGCCCCGGTGAATGTCAGCGAGGGGTTCTCGTGCGGCCACTGTGGATCACCGCTCTCCGTCCTCGACGCCGATGCTGTTGAAAAGACCCTGAACGAACTGGTCACGGCCGACGCCGAGCGGGGTGGTGATCCCAAGGCGAAGGAGATGTATGCCCGGGCAATAGCGTCCATGGAGGCCACTCGCACCCGGCCGGACGACTATTTCGAGAAGTTCACGACACCCCGCCGTCGCTCGGAAGGGCTCTTCGACGCCGGCGACCTCCTGTCCTTCTCCATCGGGCTGTTCTTCGGCCGCTGAGGTGCCCTTCGGCTCCCGAGCAGGGGAGCTATTCTTCGGGCTCGTAGCTGTGTGACCGCATGATCGAACCGTCGAGACGGTGGATGATGAGGTCGCTGGGTGCGGCCTCCTGGGCCGCCTTGCGGCCCGCTTCCACGGCTTCCTCTTTCGTGGAGAAGCGCTCAACGGGGTCGTCCGTACCGTCGGCCGTCAAATGCCACTCCGAGTCGTTCGCCACGACGTGGAGCTTGGCCCGTCCCTTCGAGTCGCGGCGGAGGTAGTGAAGGGCGGCAGCAATGCCCGCGATTCCGGCGACGCCCGCCGCGGCTACGCTTGCCACCTTGGCCTTGGACGGGCCCTTCGAGGCTTTCAGTTTCTTCCTCGCGGTCTTCCCGACGGCCTTCGCCTTCTTCTCGGCGGCTTTGGCCTTCTTCTCGACGGCCTTCGCGCCTTTCTTGACGCGCTTCTCGATCTTCTTGGAAAGGGGCTTCTTCGCCATCCTACCATCCTTTTTCATGAAAGTGGAGTTTGTGGACTGGTACCCGCATACACCGCCTGGAGGTGCAAGAACCGTGCGATCGATCTCATGCGGCTAGATGCCCAAGTGCCCGGACGGCGATCTCGTCGCCGATAACCAACGACGCCGTTGCCGCTGGGCTGGGGGCGTTGAGTACGTGGACGGCGCCCGGTGCCTCCACCCAGAGGAAGTCATGGACGAAGTCACCGTTGGGAAGAACGGCCTGAGCGCGAACTCCAGAGCTTCCAGGACGCAGGTCGTCGTCGGAGACCTCGGGGACCAGATTGCGCAATGCCGCGACGAACCGGTGCCGATCGACGGATTGAGCCAGTTCCCGTGCAACCATGTGCGTGTGCCGAAAGGCGAAGCGCCACAACCCCGAATATGAGCCGGCGTCGACGATGTCCCGGAGGTTCACGGTCGCCAGATCGTACCCCTCTCGAGCGAAAGCCATCACCGCGTTGGGCCCGGCGTCGATCCCACCCGTCACGCGTCGGGTGAAATGGACCCCGAGGAAGGGGAAGCCCGGTTCGGGCAGAGGGTAGATGAGGTGTCGAACAAGGTGCTCCCGCTCCCGCCGGAGTCGGTAATATTCGCCCCGGAAAGGGATAATGCGGCAGGGCGGTCGGGAGCCGGCCATCCGGGTGATCCGGTCGGAGTGCAGCCCTGCGCAGTTTACGATGACCTTCGACTCGAAGTCCCCGGCCGCTGTCACGAGGCGCCATTGACTACCCTCCCGCACCAGCTCCACGACCTCGGCTCCCGTCACGACCTCGCCACCAGCGGAAGCCAGCTCGGCTTCGAGGACGTGGCAGACCCCGGCGAAGTCGGCGATCCCCTCTTCCGGCACGAGGATCGCGCCTACACATCGAACGTGGGGCTCGACCTCACGCGCCTCCTCCGGGTCGAGTCTCCTCAGGCCCTGGAGTCCGTTGCGGAGCCCTCTGGTCAGCATCTCCTCGAGCCTCGGGAGCTGATCGTGCGAGGTCGCAACCACGAGCTTGCCACATACTTCGTGGGCCACTCCGTGCTCCCGGCAGAACTCGGTCATGGCCCGGATGCCCAAGCGGGCAAGACGTGCCTTCTGCGATCCAGGCCGGTACTGGAGTCCTGCGTGGAGCACCCCGCTGTTGTGCGTACTTTGATGTTGGGCGACGGCGGCCTCCTTCTCTACCAGCCGAACCCGCCCGACCCCGCGTCCGAGAAGAGCGCGGGCGGTCGCCATTCCCACGATTCCTCCACCGATGACGGTGACGTCGGCGGTGGACGAGAAAGCCCCCCGAGTCCTGGGCTCTCGGGGGGCTTCCTGTGTAGCGGTCACGGTTCGCCTACACCCTGCGTGTGGGTCAGCGGGTGACCGCACTCCCTCTCTTCAGCGTCGAACGCAGGGTCTCGCTCCGCTCCTGTACCGCCTCGACCATGGCCTCACGCACGGTCTCGATGTCGAAGGACTTGCCCTTGATCTGGACTTCCAGGGGCGGAAGTGTCCCGGTCAGTGCGTCCTCGAGCTTGGTCCGGTCGTCCTCGGCCTTCGAAAGCGCGAACAAGGCCTTCTGGAGCCACCGCGACTCGCTTTCCATGAGTCGACGTTCGTGGGTTCCGAGCTGGGCCTGAACGGTGTCCGCCATCGCTTTGTATCTCCGAAACTTGGTTTTTCCGATACGACGGCAGTGATACACCGCATCAGGGCGATGGTTCGCTCCACATTTCCGGCGATCGCAGGGGGCATGAGCCCCCTCACGAGGCGCCGCCGACGACCCCCACCACAGGGTCGAAGTGTACGTCGAGCTGCGGGAAGGCGATGGTGATTCCGGCCTCTTTCAGTGCGTGCCATATGGCTATGTTCAGCTCTGACCGCCCCTGGGGACCCTTCCATGGGTCGGCGAGCCAGACCGAGGCTTCCCACACCACCGAGGAGTCGCCGAAGTCCACGAGGTAGATCACCGGCTCACGATCGACGTGTCGCCCATCGAGGTTGCGCGCCACCGAGCTGAGCACGTCCTCCACGCGGGTCATATCCGAAGAGTACGACACGCCCACTCGCGACCGGATGCGGTAAACCGGGTCCGAGAGGGTCAGGTTCTTCACGGTGGACTGGACGAGGGTCGAGTTGGGGATGATGAGCTCTTCGTCGTCCCGGGTACGCGCCACCGTCGCCCGGGCCCCCATACGGATGATCCGCACGACCGTCCCTTCCACCTCCAGGATGTCCGTCTCCCGGATGGATCGCTCGCCGAGAAGGATGAGGCCCGACACGAAGTTCTGGAGGATGTTCTGGAGGGCGAAGCCGATAGCGACGGCGGCCACCGCTCCGGCGGCGAATACGGTCGCCAGGCTGATGCCAACCGATTGGAGGGCGACTCCGAGCCCGACGATGATCACCGCGTAGTGCAGGAGCCGCCGGGTGGTAGCCAGCGTCTTCTCCTCGCTCAGGCCGCCCCGCGTGAGTACGCGGACGGCCACCCGCTGAGCCACACTCGACAGCCAGAAGGAGATGAGGATGATGACGAGAAATGTGGCCACCGACGCTCCCGTGACCGCTGTTCCTCCGATCTCCACGATGCGGAAGTTCAGCCCGTCCCTTATGGCCGAGCCGAGCTCTTGTAGGTTCATTCGCGGTGGCGTGAAGGGAAGGTGGCTGGCGCCGACGGCGCTCCACGGCCATCCTGAGCCGCATGCACCACAAGGGGCCAGCGTCTCACGAACATGGGAGCGTCGAGCGTGTCATCATCGGACGAGAGGACGGGGTCCCGCAAGGAGCGCTACGCGGGCCTCACCACCGCTCCGCGAAAGATCGTTGGCCGTCTGGTGAAAAGGGCGACCAAGAAGGCGGGGGCGCCGCCGGGCACACTCGTTCACACTGGTGAACGTAAGGTCGAGTCGGTGCTCATCCGGCTCATCGACTACGACGCCGACAACCTGGTGGAGCGGACCCTCGGCGACGTCGGCGAGTGTTTCACCCGGGCGGTCGATCCTTCGGTGACGTGGGTGAACATCGACGGTCTGCATGAGGTCGACCTGATCGAGCGGATCGGCGATCGCTTCGGCTTCAACCGCCTGGCTCTCGAGGACGTTCTTTCGCCCCACCAGCGGCCGAAGGTCGAGGACTACGAAGACCATTTCCTCGTCGTCTTGAAGATGCTCTACTTCGACGCCGAAACCGAATCGGTGCTCGCTGAACAGGTCAGTTTTCTAATTGGCCCGGGCTACCTCTTCTCCTTCCAGGAGCGTCAGGGCGACGTCTTCGAGCCCATCCGGGCGAGGCTTCGGGAGGGTAGGACGCGGATCCGCTCGCGGGGCACGGATTACCTGGCCTACGCCCTCATCGATGCCATCGTCGACAGCTACTTCCGGATCCTCGAGGCCATCGGAGACCGCATCGAGGAGATCGAGGAATCGGTCCTCGCCGATCCGACGATGGAGAACATGCACAGAATCCACCACCTACGCCGCGAGATGCTCGTGGTGAGGCGGGCCATCTGGCCTCTTCGAGAGTCTCTGGGACTGATGTACCGCGGTGAAGTGCGGTTGGTCACCGACGAGACGCAGCTCTACCTCCGGGATGTCTACGACCATGCGGTGCAGGTCATCGATACCGTCGAGACGCTTCGCGAGGTACTGTCCGGCGCCCTCGACATGTACATGTCCGGCGTGAGCAACCGGATGAACGAGGTGATGAAGGTATTGACCATCATCGCCACCATCTTCATTCCACTGTCGTTTTTCGCGGGCCTGTACGGCATGAACTTCGAGTATATGCCCGAGCTCGGCATCCGCTGGGCCTATCCGACCCTGTTGTCCTTCATGACGCTGGTGGCTCTCGGCATGCTCTTGTACTTCCGAAAGAAGGATTGGCTGTGACGGGAAGAGGTAGGCCGGTGTGAGCGCGGGAACGTGGGGAGGTCTCGCCCTTGGAGTGGGCGAGAGCGCCGTGTACAGGCTCGGCGAACTGAGCCTCCGCCTACGGAGGCGCCACGAAGAGGTCTGGATGCATGCCGGGCACGAGGTGTCGACACCCATCGAGACCGCTTCGGTGTCGATAGGCCAGAGCGACGAGGCCGCCGGGGACGTGTCCTCGGAAGCGTGGATTCGCTGGGCAGTGCCCGAGGGGGAAGACCTGGAGCTCCAACCGGTCCTTCCGGACCGACCCGTCGTCGTATCTCCGGAGCAGCCCTTTTTCTTGCCTCCCGAGGGTCGCGCCCGGGTCTTCGTGCGCATTCCGCTGTTTGTGAAGGTCCAGACCTCGGGAGAGGCCACCGAGGCGTCGACGCTGGAGGAGTTCCCCAGCGTCGTCCTTTCCGACACATGGTGGGGCTCGTTCACCGAGGGCGACCTCGGCTACTGGCTGGAAACGCGTGCCCGTCGTGAGATCACACCCGAGCTCTACTCTCCTCACCTCGCGGTTTGTCCCTTCGTTCTGGTGAACCGCTCGGACCAGCCACTACCCGTCGAGCGTTTCGCGGTCCGGGTTGCATACTTGACCCTGTTCGGCCGCGGTCAGGCCGTCTGGACCGACGAGGTCCAGGTCCGCTACTCCGGAGGTCCAGAGGGGAGCGAGATCCACTACACCGGGAAGGTGCCCGAAGACGCCGGAGACGTGGCGCCTCTGGCTACCTCACGCGAACCGGCGCCCCGCGGCTTCAACGCCCGGACCTTCGGACGCCTGAAGGCTAGAATGGCCGCGCTATGAGCTTGTTCCCGGACCCCACCCTCGTGGCTGCGGTAGTGGCGGTCTTCCTGCAGGAGGTCCCCGTTGCGGACTTGCCGGGGCAGATCTGGGAGCGGATCGACTGGGCGACGGGGCTCCGTTCCGGAGCCATGGTCGTGTTGGGCGTTCCGCTGATCTTCTTCCTGTCTCGGTTCACCCGCACGTGGGCGACCACACGCATCAGCGCGCAAGTCGGCCTCGTGACAGGGAAGCTCGTCTTCTATGCGGGTGCTGCGACGCTGGTCGTCACCACCATGGTCGAGCTCGGCTTTTCCCTCACCCCCCTACTCGGCGCCGCCGGGGTGGTGGGCATCGCCCTCGGCTTCGCTTCTCAGACGAGCGTGTCCAACATCATTGCCGGTCTCTTCCTCATCGCGGAGCAGCCTTTCGTCGTCGACGACATCATCCAGGTCGGGGATGTGACGGGTCGCGTCCTCACGGTGGACACCATGTCGGTGAAGCTCAGGACCCTCGATAACCGGTTCGTCCGGATCCCCAACGAGACGCTGGTGAAGAGCACGGTGATCAACATCACCCGCTTTCCCATCCGTCGATTGGACGTCCGCATCGGTGTGGCCTACAAGGAGAATCCGCAGCGGGTGCGCGAAGTGTTGCTGGACGTGGCCGACACGAACCCGATCGCGCTTATGGAGCCCGAGCCCCTGGTGATCTTCGATGCCTTCGCCGACTCCTCTCTGAACCTTCTGTTCGCGGTATGGACGACCCGTGAGAACTGGCTGGAACTCAAGAATTCCATCCAGGAAGAGGTCAAGCTTCGGTTCGACGAAGAGGGGATCGAGATCCCCTTCCCGCATCGGTCGCTCTACGTGGGTAGCGAGAGCGAGGCGTTTCCCATCCGCATCGTTTCGGATGTCGTGGAAGAGTCCGAAGCGGATTAGTGGAAGATGTTGCGGCCGCGGAGGTGTGATATCATGGCGCCCTCGAGCAGCGGGCGCACCCGATATCGGAGGTCTTCCTCGATCTCCGAGCGGGCCGGCGTCTGGTCGTCGTCGGCCACCACCGACTCGATGAGCTGGCGGTTCTGCAGGGACTCGAAGATCTGATAGCTCTCGTGCCGAGGAAGACGGAAGATCTTGTCGTGCTCGGCCAGGGTGAGCGATCGGTGCTCGAGGAAGGCCTTCAGGGTGAAATTCTGCGTGAGGGCCAGGGAATCCAGGATGGAGAAGTCCGGCCGCTCCGGCGATCGCATGAGGACGCCCTCGGCTTGCCCGAAGTCGGCGGCGAGGAGCCACTGGAACAGTGCGAGGCGCAGATTCCGGGACGAGCTCCTTCCCAGACGATCGAAGAAGTCGTCGGCGAGGAGGTCGTTATACGCCTCCCGGTCTCTCATGCGCTTCAAGCGCTGCCGCAGCATGCGCCGCTTGGTATCGGGCTCCTCATACCGCAGGGGCAGCCCGCTCCGTCGGTGCCGGAGGATGATGGCTTCCCGGATACCGCTCTCGTTCAGGGGGTCGAGGGGCAGGGAGTCGACCTGGGATACCGCCGTCGGCTCGGCGGTGGCGATGAGCTGCCAAGCCGATGAGGTGATCCCGCCAATCCAGAAGATCCTCGGCTCGGTCTCGGCCATGAGGGTGAGGAGTCGTTCGATGAGGTCGGTGCCGCGAGGCACCCGCATATAGATGTGCTCGAGGTTGTCGATGATGACCGCGTCGGGTACACCGCCTTCGGGTGCGTCGAAGATCGCTCGAGCCAGGCTGTCCAGTGAGCTGGTGGGCTCCAGTCCCACCACCGACGACAGTAGCTCCGCGAGTGGAGCTTCACCGTCGATTCTCTCCCCCAGGGACACGCGGCTGAATGCCCCGTCGTCCTTCTCGATCATCGTCCCGAGGACGTTGAGGAAGCTCGTGATGCCGGACCCTGGTCGGCCTCGAACGATGAGGGGAATCCCGTCGTTCGAACGCCATCGCGCCCACCGGGTCATCCCCTCCGCGAGCTCACTGTCCCTCGCGGCGAGGAGTGACGAGTCGTCGAGCGGCTTGAGCGTAAAGAGCCGCTGATAGACGAGAGGCAGCTCGCGGAGTACCTCGTTGGCGCTGGAAAGGGTTCGTAGGGTCCTCGAAGAAGCCGCGGCGGTGGTGGGTGCGGTCCCCACCATGGCCGTGCCCTTCCGAAGACCACGGGTCGCGAGGCGTCTCAGCCTGGCCCAGCGCAAGGCGATGGCCCTGCCAGCGGCCTGCACCGGTGGACCGTAGCGATCCAGCATCCACGCGCGAGCGTCGGCGAACCAGCTCTGAGCCGCGAGGAGTCGAGCCTGCATTCGACCCGCCGCTACGCGATCGACGAGCCCGAGGGAGCCCTCGCTCACCTCTTTGGCGAGCTTGCCCTGAGCCCGGAGAACCGCCGAGGCAAGGGAGCGGTCCGCGTTCCTCAGGGATTCGGCCATGCTCAGGAGCGCCTCTTCCATGAGACCGCGTGCCCGATCTCTCGCGCCCTCCTGTCCCTCCTCGAGTTCCTGCTTGGCCGCTTCGAAGGCGAAATCGAAGACGTTGGGGAGTTCTTCGACGTCGGCGCGTACTTCATCGATCGCTCCGACGAGTCCGCCGGTGGACGAGCGTATTCGCTCGATACGGAGGGCGTCGAAGGACTGACGGGCGAGCTCCTGGAGGGCCAGGGGGCGCACCTCGGGTTTGCGGCCCACCTCCGGCAGCTTGCCCTCTTCCGGATGGAGCTCCAGGGTGGTCGGGGCCTGCCGGATCATGGCGAGCAACGCCTCGACCGCGGCGTTGGCTTGCGACTGTATCGTCGAGTTCACCTCGGACGTGTCGGGAATGGCCTCTGTGGTGGGCTTCAGTGACGTCTCCACCGTGCCCTGCAGCGTCTCGATATGGGCCGCGAGCGCTGAGCGGGTCTCGGGACTCCTGGGAAGGTCAGCCGCCAGACCCTCGAGATCGGACGCGACTTCCCTGAAGACCGCCATTTTCCCCAGGTGTCGCTCTCGGACGCGGTAGACGAGTCGGCGTTGGACGGCGGTGGCTCCGGCGAGAATCGACAGGAGCGCTTCGTAGATGCGTAGCCGGTCCCGGACTCCGGCATCCCATGTGGTCATCACGGGAGAAAGGGCTTCGAGCTTGGCTAAGCGGGGCTCGAGGCGGTGGGTATTCTCAGGCGCGAAGACCATGCTGCCGGCCAGGGCGACGTCATCGTGAAGACGCTCTCGAGCGTCGTCCAGTGCCGACCCGAGACCGCTGAGCAACTCCGAGATGGGACATGTCTCGCGGAGTGCCGAGAGGGCCTCCTGTAAGCCGTCTGCGGCGTCCCGGACCGCGGACCACGAGCTCTCCTCCTGGTCCTGGGCTTCCCCCTTCTCGCCCTCTACGGCATCCTCTGGCTCATCGGGAAGTTCTGAGCGGACAAGAGGCGCCAGTGCCGCGTCGCCCCACTCGATCCACGCCCATTCGATCTCTCGTTCCCATTCTGCCCACCTCTTCATCAGCGCCACGGCTTCGTCGTCCACCGCCGGGCCCAGCGTTTCGTGGATGTGATGTAGGGCTACCGCTCTGACGGGAACCTCTCGTTTCGTTCCGGCCTTGCGGGCGGGGCTGAAGATGCGTGCCACCGCCTTGGAGAGGCTGCGGGAGAGTCCATCGGTGGCTTTGGCCTTCAGGGCGTCCGCGGCCCAGACCCCCTCGACCATGGCTGGAAGGGCGCGTGCGTTCTCGACGGATTCGGCGAGGGCGGCTCGTAGCGACGAGACCATGAGCTCGCTCGGTCCAGAGCTCCCGAACGCCTTTCGAATCGGCTCGAGGACCTCGGCGGCCAGCCGTCTACGGTAGTCCAACAGCCGCTCGGAGCGCTCGTCCCACGCCTCGGGCGGATCGTTGTGCAGTCCTGTCTCCTCCATGAGGTCCGAGTGGGCCTTCGCAGCCGCACCGATTCTCTCCGGAAGGCCACCGGAGAGTCTCTCGCCAATGGAGCCGATAGCCTCGCGGAAAGGGCCATGGCAGGCACCGTCTGTCGCGTCGTGGGCCTCGGGTGGCGCTGTGGTGATGCTCACGAGGCATCCCCTTCAGGCGTAAGGCCGGTGGGCGGCTGAACTCCGCCCGTCGCGACTGCTTCGGAGGTGGGCGGCAAGCCGGCTTCAGGGGCGGGTGCGGCTCCACCGACGTGGGCCCTCTGCGCCTCTCGCTCCAGCGCCTGCTCTACGAGGTACGTCCGCATGTGTTCGGGCCTGAGAAGTCCCGCCTCCCGGAATCCCGCTCGGGCCCGCTCCGTGATGTCGCTTTGGAAGAGGAACTCGAATCGGGGGTCGAGAACGTACGCCTTCACCCTCACCCGGGTGAGGAAGGTCTCCTTGAACTGGTCGGATACCAGGACGACGATGGGCTTGTTCAGGTAGACGAACTTCGAACTGGCCGCAGCCTGGAAAGCGATGCGCTTTGCCGACTCCTCGTCTGCCCAACCTGGCAGATAGAGGTCCGTGACAACCTGGCAGTTGAGCTCGCCGGCGTTGGCGTTGGCCACCTGCTGGTCCACCACCTGGGCGTTCGGCACACTCACCAGGTTGTCATCGGGCGTGACGATCCGGGTGGATCGCAACCCGATGGAAACGACTTCGCCGTACGTGTCTCCCACGCTCACCTTGTCGCCCACCTGGAAGGGCTGGTCGAATACGAGGATGATGCCTCCGAAGAGGTTCTTGATGAGGTCCTGGGCCGCGAAACCCACCGCGACACCCACGGCGGCGGCCGCCGCGAACAGGCTCGAGGCGTCGATCTGGAAGATGACGCGTACGATCAAGTACGCGGCGAAGATCCAGAGGACGATCCGGGTGATGGGTACGAGCCGTTTGTAGAAGAGCCGTCGCGTGGGCTGCCTCTCCGCCAGCGCGTCCAGGAGCCAGACCGTCCCCCGGATGAGCAGGTTGAAGAGTACGACCACCACGATGGACATCAGCGTCGCAATGCCGAAGCTCTGCACGCTCTGCCCAGCCTGACCGAGGACCTCGCTCCCCGAGATCGATGGACCGACGCTGTCGACCGCGGCCGCCGAATCGCCTCCCGTGACCGCGCTCTGGCCCAGCGAATCGAGTCGCTGGCTCAGTACCCGCTGGCCAACGAGGAGGCTGTCCAGGCGGGTGAGGAGGAAAGCCAGAGTGTCCACGGGCGCTATCACCTGGGGAGCCACCGGGGGAGGCGTCAGCGTCTGATTGGCCAGCTGGGAATCGGTGGGTGACAGGGAGTCGCCGACCGCTGCCGTCGCCGCGCTGTCGGGCACTGAACCGACGCTGTCGGAGATGCGGGCCGCGGTGGTGTCACCTGCCGGGTCGCCCTCGGGCGCGTCAGTCCCGAGGAAAGAGCAGCCGGCCAGAAGAAACAGGAGGAGGGCGGGGCTGCGGCGAAGGCGAAGGGCCACGTCGTCTCGGATGGCGGAGCTCGACGCTCCGGATCAGAGCGTCATCGCGATGAATTTCCCGAACCCCGGGGTCCGCGTCAAACTTCCCAAGCCCAAAGATCGTCTTCTTCGCGGAGGACGCTCGTGAGAGGGGCGTGTAGATTCGTTGGATGATCGCCTCTTCCGTATCGCAATCCTCACGCGCCGAACTCGGCGACCTCCTCCGGGGGCGCGCGGTCGTGGTGCTGGCTGGCGCGGGGTGCAGCACGGAATCGGGGATCCCTGACTACCGGGGTCCACAGGGAAGGATGAAGACGCGTAAGCCCATGCAGTACGGTGAATTCGTTCGATCGGACGAAGGCAGGACGCGCTACTGGGCGCGCAGCGCTGTGGGCTGGCGGAGGGTATCGGAGGCCCAGCCCAATCGAGGACATCGCGCGCTGGCTCGACTGGAGGCAGGTGGCGTCGTGCGGGGGATCATTACTCAGAACGTCGATGGTCTCCACCAGGCGGCAGGAAGCCGTCGAGTGGTCGAACTCCACGGATCCCTCGCCCACGTCCGGTGCTTGGACTGTGACGCCCGGTTTCTCCGGGACCACCATCAGCGTCGGCTCCTGGAGCTGAACCCCGGATGGCTGGAGGGAGCCGAGGGCGGTGAGGACGCTCCCGCCGCCGCGGCTCCGGATGGCGACGCCGAGCTCCGGCCCGACCAGACCCGAGCCTTTGTGGTTCCCGGGTGCATCGAATGCGGGGGCACCCTCAAGCCCGACGTGGTCTTCTTCGGCGAGAACGTTCCTCGGGAGACCGTGGCCGAGGCCTGGTCGCTCTTCGACGAGGCCGAGGTCCTCCTCGTGGTCGGGTCTTCCCTGACGGTCTTTTCGGGACGGCGCTTCGTCTATCGAGCCGTCGAGCGGGAGGTGCCCGTAGGCGTCGTAAACCTCGGCGAGACCCGGGCAGACGAGGTCGCGGCAGTGAAGGTGGAGGGTCGCCTTGGAGAGACGCTCTCCGCCCTGGCCGACGAGTTGCTCGGGGTGGACTCTACTCCGTGACGTGGATGACGCAGCTGCGGCGGGAGCCGTGGGCGCGGTGCTCCCAAAGGTAGACTCCCTGCCAGCGCCCCAGCGCCAGACGCCCTCCGACCACCGGGATGGACAGGGTGGTCGAGGTGAGTGCCGCCTTGATGTGCGACGGCATGTCGTCGGGGCCCTCGAAGACGTGGGTGAAGTGGGGGTCGTCCTCGCGTACGAGGCGATCGAGCCATCCCTCGAGGTCGTGCCGTGCCGACGGATCCGCGTTCTCCTGAACGGTCAGGCTGGCCGAAGTGTGCTGGATCATGACCGTACAGACACCCTCGTCGGGGGATGCCTGATCCACGACCGCCTGGACATCGGCGGTGATCTCGTAGAGGCCTTTCCCCCGCGTAGTCGTTTCGATCCGACCGATCATCGCTTCCACCATCGGTCGAAGAGAATGAGGAGGGCCGCGAAGACCACGAGGAAGACGAACATCCCCATGAACGCGACAAGTCGAACGGTGCTGTCGAAGGGGACAAACACGTAGAACACGACGTACGCAGCCAGAACGGAGAGGAGAGCGCTGCCCATGATGGCGTCGCCCAGTGCCTCGCTCCGCAGTTCCGGCCCAGTCATCCGCGTCTCATCATGGCACCCAACGACAGGATGGAGGGGACCCAGAGGCCGACGAAAAGGGCATACTCCCGGTCCTGGAAGAACCAGAGGTAGACGGAGAAGAGGAACGACACGAAGGCCGCGACGAGAAAGAGTACCAGAGGCAGGTCGACGTTTCTCAAGACATCGCTCCGTCGGCTTCGGCAGAGCCCGGGAAGGGGCGCCACCTAGTAGCTGTAGGTCACTCCCGTTCGAAGCGTGGTGTCCAGCGCCGCGATTCCATCCGGGGGCACGCTGTCATAGCGGAGACCGAACGATACCGTCAAGGAGAGAGCCTCGGTTACCGAGGTGGCGAGGCGGAAACTTTCCAGAACACGGATGTCCCCCGGGTCCCCAAACTCCGGTTGGGCGTACGTCGTTGACGTGATCACCAGCGTCTCGGTGGGCACGACCCTCAGCGTGAGAAAGTTGCTCCAACGCATTGTCGTTGTGCGCGCCGAGTGGACGGCCGTGTCAGGAAGGCTCAATCGCTCATGCTCGAACATGAGCGCGCTGCCGGCACCGAACTCTCCCCATCCGCCGCGGGCGAACGACGTACGCGCTCCAGCTCCAGCCAAAGCTCGGAATGCGAGCTGCTGGGAGCGGTCGTAGTTGAGCTGTGCGTACCATTCGGGTGAGAGGTACGGCCGATACACGAAGGTCTGCCGGTAGTGGGCGAGACCGGATGAGGCGAAGCGGCTGCTTCGCAGGAAGCCAAGCCCTCCGTCGGCGACCATGAGTGTGGTCACGCTCGGCGTCACCCGGTACAATCGTGCTTCGAGCCCCAACTGGACGAAGTCTACGTTCCCCGTGCGGACGGTCAGGTCGCCACCCAGGGTGCCGGAGTAGCCCATGGGAGGATCGTCTCGCCGGAGCGCTTCGACGTTGATCTGGCCGGCGAGGAAGGTGGGAGTGGAGAGGGTAAGAAGACTGATGAGGAGGATGGTGCTGCGCATCACCGGTATGGATCGTCCTTCGAGAGAAAGTGGGTCACGTAGTGCATGACACCCTCCTCCACGGGAGCGAAGGGGGCATCGTATCCGGCACTGCGGAGCTTCGACATGTCGGCCTGGGTGAAGTATTGGTACCGGTCTCGGATCTCCTCCGGGGTGTCGACCCAGCGGACGTCGAGATCCTCGCCGACGGCTTTGTATAGGGCGCCCATGAGCTCGAGCCACGTCTGGGCACGACCGGTCCCGAGGTTGTAGATGCCGGTGGGAGCCTTCTCGCTTCGCAACCAGTCCATGACCTCGACACAGTCCCGGACGTAGACGAAGTCGCGCATCTGGTCTCCGTCGCGGTACTTCGGATGGTGGGACCGGAAGAGCGTGACGGAGGCGCCTGCCGCAGCGGTGGGGTACGCCTTCGTCACCACGCTCCGCATGTCGTCTTTGTGGTACTCGTTGGGCCCGTAGACGTTGAAGAACTTCAATCCGACCCAGTGTGGCGGCGATGGTCTGTCCTCCATCACCTCACGCTGAACCCATCGGTCGAAGGCGTGCTTACTCCACCCATACGCGTTGAGGGGCCGAAGCCGCGCCAAGGCATCGGGCGAGTCGTCGTCGGAGAAGCCGGCGGATCCGTCCCCATAGGTCGCGGCTGAAGAGGCGTAGACGAGAGGTACCTCATGGGCTGCGCACCATCTCCAGACCCATTGGGAGAGGCGCAGGTTCGTCTCCGCGATGAGGTCCGCATCGGATTCGGTGGTAGCGGAGATGGCGCCCATGTGGTACACGCGCTCGATATCGGCGCCCCGTCGACGCAGGAAGTCCTCGAGTGCCGGCGGGGCCACGAGTTCGTCGATCTCGTGCTTGGCGATATTGCGCCACTTGTCACCCGACCCGAGGGTGTCGCAGATGGAGACGCGAACGCCCCCTGCGGTCAGCCGACCGACGAGGTTCGATCCAATGAACCCGGTACCGCCCGTGACGAGAATCATGGGGCGCAAGATCGACAAAGGGCGAGACCCGAACAACCGGGGTGGGGCAGGGTCGATGCTATCGGGTGCCTGCGGGTAAGCCCCCCTTGCGAACGCTCGGTCGGATGTCGAAGGTGCCCCTCTTCCCCGTCCCCGCGAGGTCCTCCATGCGCCATGTCTCATTCTCCCGCCCCCACATGTTGGCCGCCTTCACAGCGGCCGGACTGGCTGTCGCCGCATGTGCCGGCGAAGAACCCCAAACCGAGGAGGCTGCTGGGGACCGCGAGGTGGCCCTGGCCGACGGGCAGCAGGCCGTGTCGCTGTTCGGTGAGCCCCTCTTCCAGCAGGATGACACCACCGGAGCCATTGCAGACGCCGATGCTGCCCTGGCCGAGAGTCCCGACGATGTCGAGCGACTGATCGCTTCTGGGCGGGTCCGGCGGAACTTCTGGCACTACCGACAGGCCATGGAGCTCTACAGCAGAGCCATTGACCTGGCTCCCAGCGACTGGCGTCCATACCGCTTCCGAGGGCACCGATACATCTCGGTGAGGGAGTTCGATGCGGCCATCGTCGACCTCGAGAGGGCGCGGGAGCTCGCTCCGATGAACTGGGACGTCGCCTATCATCTCGGCCTGGCCTACTTTCTCGCCGGCCGCTTTGGTGACGCGCACGCCGAGTACCGCCGGTGCCTCGATCTCGCTGAGGACCCCGCGGCGCGGGGCGCGTCCGCGGATGGCTTCCGGAGCTGCTCGGAGAACGCCGACGATCCAGAGTCGTTCGTTGCCATGACCGAGTGGGCCGTTCGCGCGGCGGCCCGGGCTGATGATGACGCCGATGTCCAGCGTCTCCTGGAGACCGTAGCCACCGGGCTGGACGTGTCGGAGAACGTGGCCTACTACCACGACCTCCTCTACTACAAAGGCGAGATGACGGCCGAGGACCTCCTCGACCCGGGGCCCGATGCTCCGTATCGGATGGAGACGGTAGGCTTCGGCGTCGCGAACTGGATGCTCGCTCAGGGTGACACGGCCCGTGCACGAGCCATCCTCGAGGGGCTGGTGGAGGATCCTTGGTGGCCGGGCTTCGGCCGCATCGCGGCGGAGGTGGAGCTCTTCCGGCTCACCGGGGGCGGATAACCGATCGGTGGGGCGCGCCAGGCCCACGACTCTCCACAGGAACGTTTGGGCGACGAGCCTCACGTCGTTTTTGACGGACGTCTCCAGCGAGATGATCCTCAACGTTCTGCCGCTCTTCCTGGCGAATGTCCTGGGGGTCCGGGTCTGGGCGGTGGGTGCTGTGGAGGGCCTGGCCGATACCACCGCCGCCGTCGTGAAGCTCTACTCCGGGTGGCTCTCTGACCGGGTCGGCAAACGCAAGTGGCTCGCCGTCGCCGGGTATGCCATTTCCAGCGCCGTCAAGCCACTCTACCTGCTGGCGGGCTCGTGGGCAGCCGTAGCGGGCATCCGTTGGGGCGACCGCATTGGGAAGGGCGTACGGACCGCCCCACGGGATGCGCTCCTGGCGGACTCGTCGGTCCGTGCGAGGCGTGGGCTGGTGTTCGGGATCCACCGGGCGGCGGACACCGCAGGCGCCGTGGTCGGGCTCCTGATCACCGTCTTGGTCGTCCGGCGAGTCCAGGCCGGGGAGGCACTTCTAACGGCAGAGACGTTCCGGACCCTGGTACTCTGGAGCGTCGTGCCCGCCGTTCTCGCCGTTCTCGTTCTCGCGTTCGGAGCCACGGATGTCGCCGGGTCCGTGGCCGACGAAAGCCGGGTTCCGCGGGTGCGGCTGCGGGGTCTGGGCAGGGAGTTCGGATGGTTCGTCGCCTGTGCCACCCTTTTTCAGCTGGGTAACTCGGCCGATGCCTTTCTCGTCCTTCGTGCTCAGGAACGCGGCCTTTCGCTGACGGACATTCTTTGGGTGCTTCTGGCGTTCAACGTGGTGTACGCGGCGGTGGCGGCACCGGCCGGATCACTGTCCGACCGCATAGGGAGGAAGCGGATGCTCCTCCTGTCCTGGGTACTGTACAGCCTGTGCTACCTCGGCTTTGCCTCCGCCCGGACCGGATCCCACATCGCAGCCCTTTACCTCCCCTACGCCGTCTACCACGGTATGTCCGCCGGCGCCGCAAAGGCCCTGGTCGCCGATCTCGTACCGGCGGAGCTCCGCGCCCTGGCATACGGGGGGTACGCGGCCGCGGTAGGACTCATCGCCCTACCTGCGTCCCTCCTCGCCGGGATCCTGTGGGACGGCATCGGCGGATGGACGGGCTTCGGTCCCCAGGCTCCGTTCCTGTTTGGATCGGGCACCGCCGTCCTGGCCTCGATGTTGCTGCACCTGACGGTGCCGGAGGGAGCCCGGGAATCGTGACCTCGGTCCCGGGCTACCTCCGGCTTCACACCTCGGGCTCCGACTTCCCATCCGCGGTGGCAAGACCCACCTTGATCTGTTCCCTCAGACCCTGAACGCACGAACCGTGTCGAAGAGCCTCGAAGTCGGTCGAGCACGACAGCCCCCTCC
>JABDLS010000037.1 GCA_013002885.1 Gemmatimonadota bacterium
GCGAATTCACGCTGGCCGCGACCGATCAGGAGTACTTCCCGGAGTGGATCCTGTCGGGCACCGCCCTCGTGGACACGTCGACATTCGCTCGCACCTACGACCAGGCGCAGTGGGCGAATGCGTTCGGCATGAGCAACACCGCCGTGCCGATCGCCCGCGAGGCGGGAGGCTTCTATTTCCTCTACGAGTGGTTCCACGGTGAGGCGCCGCCGGCCCCCAACAGGATCGCGGCGCAGTGGCAGGCCTCGCTCACGTTCGCGCTCCTCCAGGGCGTCGGGCCGGACCTGACGCACGAGAACTATGCGGACGCGATGTTGGCCTCCGCGCCCACGGGACGGGGGGGCATCACCACACCGTCGATCTCGTGGGGGAGCGACAACGAACTGTGGCCGGAGGACGTCCTCCCGGATCTGAATGGCATCGACGACGTGTCCGAGGTTTGGTGGGACCCCGACACGGTGGGGCTCGATGAACTCGAGCGCGAGGGCGCCGGCGTGTACCAGTACGTCGACGGTGGCACCCGCTACCTGCCGGGTCAGTGGCCCGACACTGACTCGAAGGTCTTCGATCCGGACGGAGCGATCGACCGATACTTCACGCCGCCGGAGTCCGAGCGAACGCCGGACTACCCCAGCCCGGCCGGCTGAGGTGTCAGGCGGCGGCGCTCAGCGGGAGGGTGCATCGTCACCGCGGGTTGACGCCACCGAATTAGATATGATTGTCTAGAGAGTATTCGCTAATCCCGCACGCCTTCGAACGCTGAGGAGAAGAAGAGCATGATGCCCAACGGCCAGAACGCCGATGTCGACGAGTTGCTGAGCGAACTGCGGGATTGGCTCTCGGCCAATTGGGATCCGGAATCAACACTCGGGGAGTGGTGGGAGCGCCTCGGCCTCGCGGGCTGGAGCTCGCCGAACCTGCCGGTGGGGGCCTACGGCAAGGGTGTCTCGCGAAGCGACGGCGTCGCGGTCGCCAAGGAGATCGCCGCGTTCGGTGCTGTCGGCGCACCGAGCGGGCTCGGGTCGCTGCTCGCTGCCCCGACGATTGCCACCCACGGGACGCAAGAGCAGATCGATCTCTTCGTTCGCGACATCGTCACCGGCGAGAAGGCGTGGTGTCAGCTCTTCAGCGAGCCGGGGGCTGGCTCCGACCTCGCCGGCCTTACGACGAGGGCCGAGCGCGATGGCGAGGAATGGATCGTCAACGGGCAGAAGGTCTGGACCAGCGGTGGTCAGTACGCCCAGATGGGAATGTTGATCGCCCGCACCGACCCTGACGCTCCAAAGCACAAGGGAATCACCTGGTTCGCGATCGAGATGGACCAGCCCGGCGTGGAGATCCGACCGCTGGTCGAGATGACGGGCCACGCGATGTTCAACGAGGTCTTCCTCTCGGACGCGCGGGTGATGCACGACGCCGTCATCGGCGATGTGCACGACGGATGGGCCGCGACGAACACGACCCTGGCAAACGAGCGAGCCGGTCTGGGTACGGGCGGCGGTTCCGTAGGTTCAGGGCAGACGGCGGGACGAGGTCTTGACCAGCGAGTTGGTGATCTCGCGCCGAAGCAGAAGACCACGGCCAAGAAGCGCACGGGGCCGCGTCCGCCGCGTGGGACTGCGCTGGATGGCGTCGCCCAGGCCACCGGGGCGAACACCGACCCGACCGTCCGGCAGGATCTCGTCCGGCTCCACATCATGGACCGACTCGGCCAGATGAACGCTCAGCGCCTGAAGGCCGCTCGTGCCGCCGGGAAGGACATCCCCGGTATGGCCAACATCTCGAAGCTGGCGATGAGCGACATGGTTCGGTTGCGGCGAGACCTCGGTCTGCGACTGCTCGGGCCGGCTGGCACGCTGCACGCCTACACCTCCGAGCAGCAAGAGAGCCTGAACGCGGCGACTGGCAATTCAATGGCTGCCGCGATCACGGGAATGGCGCTCCGCGCGCAGGCGCCGTCGATCTACGGCGGCACCGATCAGATCCAACGCAACATCATCGGCGAACGCGTCCTCGGTCTCCCCAAAGAGCCCGGTGATCTCGCGACGACCCCCTTCTCTCAGCTCCCGAAGAACGCCTGAACAATGGAGGCAAACGTCATGCCAACGCTCGACAACGACGCCGTCAAGTCCCGCTATGCCCAGGAGCGCGAGAAGCGACTCCGAGCGGATGGGAACGCACAATACGTGCGACTCGCCGGCGATCTGGCGACAGACCCCTACGAACCCTTGGTCGAGCGCCCGCCTTGTCGCGACCATGTGACCGTCGCCATTGTCGGGGGCGGTTTCGCCGGTCTCCTCACCGCATCGCGGCTGAGTGAGCTCGGCCTCGACGACTTCCGTGTCGTCGAGAAGGGCGGCGGCTTCGGCGGTACCTGGTATTGGAACCGCTACCCGGGTGTGCAGTGCGACACCGCATCGATGGTGTACATGCCGCTGCTGGAAGAGACGGGCTACATGCCGTCCGAGAAATACGCCCACGGTCCCGAGATCCTCGATCATTGCGAGCGCATCGCCCACCACTTTGACCTCTCGGACAAGGCGTTGTTCCACACCGTCGTGACCGACCTCGAGTGGGATGACGAGGCCGCCCGGTGGATCGTTCGGACCGACCGGGGCGATGAGTTCACTGCGCAGTTCGTCGCGATGGGGACCGGCCCGCTGCATGTTGCGAAGCTGCCCGGGATCCCCGGAATCCAGTCGTTTGAGGGTCACGCCTTCCACACCAGTCGGTGGGACTACGACTACACCGGCGGCGACGCCCGCGGTGCGCCGTTGGACAACCTCGGCGACAAACGCGTCGGGGTCATCGGGACGGGTGCCACCTCGGTGCAGGTCGTCCCGAGCCTCGCCCCTTGGGTCGAAGAGCTCTACGTGTTCCAGCGCACGCCGTCGTCGGTGGACGTGCGAGACAACCATCCGATCGATCCCGAGTGGTTCGAATCCATTGCCACTCCCGGGTGGCAGCAGCGCTGGCTCGAGAACTTCACCGCGAACCAGGCCATGGGCACAGCCGAAGAGGACCTGGTCCAGGATGGCTGGACCGACGTCAGTCGCCGCATCCGAGACCTCATCGCGTCGCTGCCGCCCGAGAAGATGACGCGCGAGGGATTCGCGAACGCGTTCCAGGAAGCCGACATCGAGAAGATGAGTGAGATCCGAGCCCGCATCGACGATGTGGTCGATGACCCCGAGACGGCCGACGCGCTCAAGGCCTGGTACTGGCAGTTCTGCAAGCGACCGTGCTTCCACGACGAGTATCTCGATGCGTTCAACTCGCCGAATACACACCTGGTCGACACGAACGGGCAAGGCGTGGAGAGCGTCACGCCGGCCGGCGTGGTCGCGGGTGGTCGCGAGTATGAGCTCGACTGCTTGATCTTCGCCTCCGGCTTCGAGGTGGGCACCGCGTATACCGATCGGGCGGGGTTCGAGGTGACGGGGCGCGACGGTCGACGCCTGTCCGAGGAGTGGCGCGACGGCATGCGCACCATGCAGGGGACCTACGTCCACGGGTTCCCGAACGCGTTCCTCGTCCAACCGTTCCAGGGCGGGAACCTCATCTCCAACATTCCCCACAACCTCGTGGAAGCGGCCCGCACGATCGCGATGATCGTG
>JABDLS010000042.1 GCA_013002885.1 Gemmatimonadota bacterium
CGCTCCTCGCCATCGACCTCGATGTCGGCAAGGATGGGAAACGTCGGGTTGTCCCAGTCCCAGATGTCGTGATGGATGATCTGGAAATGCCAGATCTTCTCGCCGGTCTGCGAGTCCAGGCACACCAGGCTGGTCGAGAAGAGGTTGTCGCCCGGCCGGTGCCCTCCGTAGTAGTCGCCGGTCGCTGCTTCCGTGGGCAGGTAGATGTAGCCCGTCTCCGGGTCGTAGGAGATGGGGGCCCAGACGGCGGCGTTTCCCGTGTACTCCCACGAGTTCTCGAGCCACGTCTCGTGGCCTTCCTCGCCCGGGTCCGGGATGGTCTTGAACGTCCAGATGGGGTCTCCAGTCCGAACATCGAAACCGCGTACGTCGCCGGGAGTGTTCACCCGCGAGGGTGGTCGGAGCCCGACGTGGTGCGCCGACCCTACCACGACCACGTCTCCCACGACGGTGGGAGGCGAGCTGGAGCCGATGGTACCAACCAGGGGGATCCCGTCACGGGTGCGGTGGCCTTCGTTGAGGTCGAGGATCCCGCTGTCGCCGAAGCTTTCCACAGGCAGCCCGGTCTTCGCATCGAGGGCAGCGAGGTGGTAACCAGGGGTGACGACGAGGATTCGTTCATCGCCGGCTCCGTCGGTCCAATAGGCTACGCCACGCCCGGGGTTCGGCCTGGGAGCCTCGGAGAGCCGCTCGCCTTCGTCCATCCGCCACATCCAGAGCGTTTCGCCCGTGCCTGCGTCGACGGCAACGACGCTGCGCCGCATGCCAGCCGTGGCGTAGAGCACCCCGTCGATCATCAGAGGGGTGGTGGCCGAGCGGATGTAGGGATTGGGGCCGAAGTTGCGAGCGTCCCACCGCCACACGATCTCCAGGTCGCCCACGTTGGTCGCATCGATCTGGTCGAGGGCCGAATAGCGGGTGTGACCCGGATCCCCGCCGTACACAGGCCACTCTCCGCCGGGAGCCCCTTCCTGGGCCAGCCCGACCTGCGGTGCCGTCAGAAGGGCGCAGAAAGCCAATGGCGCGGCGAGAACACACAGACGCGCCCAGGCGGCGACTCGGAGCGCCGCGGGTGCGGTCGGCGTGGACGGTCGTATGCGCGAGGCTGGAGATCTTGGCATGACGGGTAGCGTGTGGGGTGGACGTCCGAGAGTCCGGCGCGAGATGAGCGGTATTGTGCGGGTCGGTGGGAGTACCCGCCACCCCATGAGGAGCCTGGTCCCCCATGCCCCCGCTCCTCCGGCCCGCCGGTCGGTTGCCCTCCGCAAGGCCCTCGGATACCGTTGCCCGACACGCCGATAGCCTCCGTTCGAACCCCGAGACGCACCATGCATACCCTCCGGACTCTCCTCACTCTGACCTTCCTCGTCGCTCTGGCGATACCCGTCGCCGGCCAGGAGAAGCGGGCCCTCGACCACGCCGATTACGCCCGCTGGAATCGGATCCAGGACGACGTCCTGTCCAAGGACGGTCGTTGGCTGGCGTACCGCCTGGTCCCCGGCGAGGGAGATGCGACGATGACGGTTCGGCATCTTCAGGAGGACAGGCAGCTGACCCTGGAGCGGGGTGCCCAGCCCCGGTTCAGCGCGGATGCTCGCTACCTGGTGGCGATGGTCGAGCCCATGGAATCGGTGCTGGATTCCCTCCGGGCGGAAGGCGCCGAGGGTGATGCCATGCCTCACGATTCGCTGGTTGTCGTCGACCTGACCGACTTCTCCGTCACACGGGTCGCTGATGTCATGTCGTATCGGCTTCCCGAGGAAGCCGCCGGCTGGATGGCATACCGGATGGAAGAGCAGGGGCCCGACGACACGAACGATGAAGCGGTCGAGGAAACCCCGGAGGAGGAGGCAGGGGGCGATGGCGAGGATGCTCCGCGTTTGGACGACGGAACCACGCTGATGGTGCGGACACTCGGGTCGGGTGCCGAGCGGCCCTTCGAGCACGCGGTGGATTACGCATTCGCCGCCGACGGATCCACCCTCTACTACAGTGCGTCCGGGGAAGACGGCGAGGCCGACGGGGTGTTCCGGATTCTCCCGTCGGGGGGCGCTGAGGCCGTGGCCTCGGGTGAGGGACGGTACGTCCAGCTTACGGTGGCAGACGAGGGTGCGGTGGCCTTCCTGAGCGATCGGGACGGCCGCGACTCGGAGGCGCCGGCCTTTGCTCTTTACACGGGGGACGATGGGAGCATGGCGGTTGCCCGCGTGGCAGCCGGGGCATCGGCTCTTCCCTCCGGGTGGGCACCGAGCCAACACGGCGAGGTCGAGTTCTCCGATTCGGGAGCCCGGGTCTTCTTCGGGACCCGACCCGCGCCTCAGCCCGACCCCGAGAACCCCGTGCCGGAGGACGAGCGGGTGGAGGTGGATATCTGGAACTGGCAGGACCCGCTCCTCCAGCCCATGCAGAAGGTCCGAGCGGAGGAGGAGCGGGAGCGAACGTACCGCGCCATGGTGGAGCTGGGGTCCGGACGGGTCGTGCAGATCGCCACGGAGGACGTTCCTCAGGTGGAGATCGGGCGCGACGGAGATGGGTCTGTTGCGCTGGGCACCAGCGACCTCCCGTACAGGCAGCTCATATCCTGGGACGGTCGATACTCCGATCTCTACCTGATCGACCTGGAGGACGGCTCGCGAGAGCCGGTGGCGGAGATGGTGCGGGGTGGGGGCGACCTGTCGCCCGACGATCGATACGTCACCCGCTGGGACGGCTTCGACCTGACCTGGTACGCCATCGACGTGGCAACTGGAGTGTCCATCGATCTCACCGCCCAACTGGACGTCCCCGTCCACGACATTCTCGACGACCATCCCGACGCCCTGCGGCCGTACGGGGCTGCCGGCTGGACCGACGGCGACGAAGCGTTCCTCGTGTACGATCAGTTTGATATCTGGGCTATCGACCCCACGGGTGAACGTGCTCCGAGGAACGTGACGGAGGGTACCGGCCGGGCGTCCGAAACCCGCTTCCGTTATCTGGACATGGATCGTGACGATCCGGTGGTGCCCGACGGCGAGGACATTCTCCTCACCTCGTTCGGCATCCGCACCAAGGCCAGCGGCGTCTATCGGGATCGTGTCGACGGAAACCGTCGGCCTGAGGCGCTCATCGAGGGCGACGCGCGCTATGCATCGGTCCGGAAGGCCGACGACGCCGAGGTGGTGACCTTCACCCGCTCCACCTTCCAGGAGTTCCCGGACCTGTGGGTCACCGATCTGGACTTCGATGGTCCGTCCAAGGTCACGACGGCCAACCCCCAGCAGTCCGAGTACTCGTGGGGGACGGCCGAGATCGTGGAGTGGACGTCCAACGACGGTATCGCGCTCCAGGGCATTCTCTACAAGCCCGACGGTTTCGACCCGTCCGAGCAGTACCCGATGATGGTCTACTTCTACGAGCGGTCTTCTGACGGACTGCATCAGTACACGGTGCCCGCCGCGGGGAGCTCGTCCATCAACCGGAGCTTCTACGTAAGCCGGGGCTACCTCCTTTTCGTCCCCGACATTCCCTACCGCATCGGCTATCCCGGCGAGAGCGCCGTCGACGCTGTGGTGCCCGGCGTGGTCTCACTCATCGACGAAGGCTTCGTCGACAAGGAGAGGGTCGGCGTTCAGGGCCACTCCTGGGGTGGATACCAGATCGCGTACATGGTGACCCGAAGCGACGTCTTCGCCGCCGCGGAGGCCGGTGCACCGGTGTCGAACATGACCAGCGCCTACGGCGGCATCCGGTGGGCATCGGGCATGAGTCGCGCCTTTCAGTACGAGCGGACCCAGAGCCGCATCGGCGGCTCACTGTGGGACGAGACGCTCCGCTACGTCGAGAACTCGCCCATCTTCACCGCCGACAAGATCCGCACGCCGGTTCTCATGATGCACAACGACGAGGACGGGGCGGTGCCGTGGTACCAGGGCATCGAGCTCTTCGTGGCCATGCGCCGCCTGGGCAAGCCCGTCTGGATGCTCAACTACAACGGGGAGGCTCACGGCCTTCGCCAGGATCACAACCAGAAGGACTGGGCCATCCGAATGCAACAGTTCTTCGACCATTATCTCATGGACCAGCCCATGCCCGTGTGGATGGACCAGGGCGTACCGGCCATCCTCAAGGGTGAGACCCTCGGCCTGGAGCTGACCACGAAGAAGGTCGTGTCCGAGGAGGAGGGTGGGGCCGGCCGCTGAGCGTCGCGGACGTCGGAGGCCGGGCTGGGTCGTAACAGCCCTCGTCCTGGTGGTCGTGGCGTCGGGGATCGCGTTGGGACCACGGCCGGTCTTCGAAGGTCGGTGGGTCGAGCCGGAGCTACCTCCCGATGATCTGGATGCGTACCTGGTGGCAGAGGAAGAGGGCGTGCCGGACCTGCGGCCGGGCGACTCCAGGGCGATCGTGTGGGCCGACCCCGACGCGCCCGACCGGACGCCGACGTCGCTGGTCTACCTGCACGGCTTCTCCGCAGACCGCCACGAGCTCGAGCCAGTGGTGACGGAGATCGGCCGGGAGCTGGGCGCCAACGTCTACTTCGCCCGTCTCACCGGTCACGGACGCGACGAAGCGGCAATGGCCGAGGCCACCGCCGCTGACTGGCTCGACGATACCGTGGAGGCTCTGGCTATCGGAGAGGCCATTGGCGAGCGGGTCGTGCTGGTGGGCACGTCCACGGGAGGGACACTGGCCACCTGGGCGGCCACGCGACCGGAGGCCGCCGGCCGCATCGAGGCCATTGTCCTCGTCTCCCCGAACTACCAGCCGAAGGACGCCTCGTCCCGGGTCCTCCTCTATCCGTGGGGAGGGCTACTGGCCCGAATGGTCGTCGGTCCGGAGCGGTGCTTCCAGGCCGAGAACCAAGAACAGGATCGCCACTGGACCACCTGCTACCCTACCGCGGCCCTGCTACCGATGATGGCACTGGTGGAGCATGTACGCACCACCAGCGTGGAGCGGTGGCGCGTGCCCGTGCTCCTGGTCTATTCGCCGGAAGACCTGGTCGTGGACGCCACTGAGACGGAACGTGTTCTCGCTTCGATCCCGGGTGACCTTCTCCGTGTCCACGTCATCGACGAGACGGGGGATCCGGCCCGTCATGTTCTCGCCGGGGACATACTCTCACCGGGGACCAACGGCGAGCTTCGGACCGTCGTTACCTCGTTCGTCCGCGATGCGCTTGGTTCGCCCCGGTGAAGCGGCCGTCGCCGGAGCCCTTCGGCAACCGGCACGGCCGGGAGTTGCCGCGGAGTTCGTCCAACTCGGGAACCGGGTGACATGGCTCTGGTACCGGACCGAGGCGGAGTACCCGACCCGAAACGCGAGTTGAATGCATGGACTTCATGACGGGATCCTTCCTGGGCAACGACGCTCGGGCGTGGCTCATCTCCGCCGGTGTGACCGTAGCCTCGTTCGTCGCGTTGCGCCTCTTCGCCAACGTATCCGCGCGGCGGCTCGGCTCTTTCGCCGATACCACCCGCGGCTACTGGGACGACGTCATCGCCAGCGGCCTCGCCGCTACGCGCGGCACGCTCCTCCTCCTCGTCTCCATCTATCTCGGCAGCCGACCGCTGACGTTGCCCGACGTGGCCGCCGGGTTGCTGGAAAGTGTCGCCATAGTAGCCCTCCTCCTTCAGGCCGGGTTCTGGGCCAGCGCGGGGCTGACCACGTGGCTCATGGCGAGAACGAAGGCGACGCTCGAAGACGACCCCGCCGAGGTGATGACACTCAACGTCATCGGGATCTTCCTCCGGCTGGTGCTCTGGTCTTTGGTCGTTCTCCTGGCTCTGGAGAACCTGGGCGTAGACGTCACCGCGCTCATCGCCGGACTGGGCATCGGTGGTGTCGCCGTAGCTCTGGCCGCTCAGAACATCCTGGGCGATCTCTTCGCATCGGTCTCCATCGCGCTCGACAAGCCCTTCGTCTTGGGGGACTCCGTCACCGTCGGCGACTTCCAGGGCAACGTCGAGTCCATCGGGCTCAAGACGACGCGGGTGCGGAGTCTGTCCGGCGAGCAGGTCGTCTTTTCCAACACCGATCTACTCGACAGCCGCCTCCGGAATTTCGGGCGCATGTACGAGCGTCGGGTGGTCTTGAAAATCGGCGTCACGTACCAGACGCCTCGGGAGGAGTTGCAGCAGATCCCGGATCTGATTCGGGAGATCGTTGAGACCCGGGGCGGGGCCGACGTGCACATCAACCGGTCGCACCTTGCGAACTACGGAGAGTCGGCCATCGAGTTCGAGACGGTCTACCACGTCCTGAGCCCCGACTACGAGCTGCATATGGACATCAAACAAGACGTTTTTCTCGCGATCCATGCCGCCTTCGATGAGCGGGGGATCGAGTTCGCCTACCCGACCCGGACCATCTTCCTGGAGCGCGGTGCTTCGGATGCTTAGGAGCCTGAAGAACACGCTGGGTTACGTGCTCCTCGCCGAGGACGGGGACATCGGCCGTTGCCAGGACTTTCTCTTCGACGATACCGATTGGGTCACCCGATACATGGTGGCTGACACGGGGCAGTGGATTCCCAGACGAAAGGTCCTCATCGCTCCCCGCTTCCTGAGCGAGCCCGACTGGCCGGCGGAGAAGTTCCCGGTGCGGCTCACAAAGAGCGAGATCGAGGGCTCTCCACCGCTGGATATCGACCTCCCCGTCTCGCGGCAGCATGAGGAGGCTCTCGCCGACTACTTCGAGCTTCCCCTGTGGTGGGCTCCGGGGCTCACTGGCGATACCGCGGACGGCGACGCCGTCGAACGAGGCGGTTCTGGCGTGGTCGCGGCCCTCATCGACGCTGCGGCCCCCGAAGCGGATGATCCGCACCTTCGGTCGCTGAGTGAGATCCTCGGATACACGGTCGACGCCCACGACGGTGAAGCAGGGAATATCGCTGACCTCATGGTCGACGACGATGGATGGATGATCCGTTACCTGGTCGTGGACACAGGTGGGTGGCTGCCGGGTCGCAAGGTCCTCCTGGCCCCCACATGGCTTCAGGAGCTGAACTGGCCGGAGAAGCGCGCGGTGGTCGATCTCACTCGTGAAGCCATCGAAGCCAGCCCCGAGTACGAGCCGGAGAGGCCCATCTACCGCGCCTACGAGGCAAGCCTCCACCAGGGGTACGGAAAGCACGGGTACTGGGAATCGGCGGAGGAGTAACGAGCGCAGCGTCTCCTCGAGCTCAGATGGGGCGTCGGGCCATTTCAGGGAGTCGGTCGAACCATGGCCGCGCCTGCTCCAACTGACCAGCCAGCCTGAAGAGTACGTCTTCTCTGGCGAAGCGGGCGACGAAATGGACGCCCACCGGGAGCCCGTCGTCGTTCCAATGGAGAGGGACGGACATCGCCGGCTGGCCGGTGACGTTGTAGATGGGCGTCCAGGGGATGAAGTCGAGGGCTGTCTTCGCGGACTCCTCGATGAGGCCGGCTGCCTTGATGAGTCGCCCGGAGCCTATCGCGCCAAGGACCTTCAACTGGGTCTCTTCTGCCTTGCTCGGGGTGATCGTCCCGATGCGTGGGGGTGGTGACGAAAGCGTGGGTGTGAGCAGGAGGTCGTACGACTCGAAGAATTGCCCTACGTCGCGGGCCATGATCTCCGTCCAGCGGAGGGCGGAGGCGTACTCCTCGGCAGATATGGCGTCGGCAAGCAGTGCAAGGGCCCACGTCGCGGGCTCGAACTCCGAGCGTCGGGGTTTTCGGCCCAGGGCCGCCGCGGCCTCCTTCACGTCGGCGCCCAGCTCACCTGAGACGAGCGTCACGAACTTCCTCGCGAATGTGGGTCCATCGATGCTGACGCGATCTTCCACTACCTCGTGCCCGAGTCCCTCCAACAGGGCCACGGCTTCGTGCACCGCGGTCACGCAGTCGGCGTCCACCTCGGTGGGGACGTGGGGTACGGTGCTCCACGCGATTCTGAGTCGCCCTGGGTCCTCCGCGACTTCCTCTCGGAAGGCTCGAGCCGGGGGAGGGAGGTGAACAGGGGCGCCGATGTCGGGCCCGTGCGTGGCGTCGAGCATCCGGGCGCTGTCCCGAACGCTCCGGGTGAGTACGTGCTCGACGGCGGCGCCACGCCATAACTGGCCTCGCCGGGGACCGGACGGGGTTCGACCGCGGGTGGGCTTGATTCCGAAGAGCCCGCAGCACGAAGCTGGGATCCGGATCGAGCCGCCACCATCGCCTCCACCTGCCATGGGCACGATGCCCGCCGCTACGGCAGCCCCGGACCCGCCGCTCGATCCGCCCGGCGTCCTGGACGGGTCCCAGGGGTTCCGGCAGGGACCCCATAGCTCCGACTCGGTTACGGGCAGCAGGCCCCACTCGGGCGTGTTGGTCTTCCCAGCGACCACGGCGCCTGAGGCTTTGACGCGTATCGCCAGCTCCGAGTCCCAGGTCACGACATGGTCTCGCAAGAAGCGGCTCCCCGACGACGTCGGGTGACCGGAGTACATGGTGGTGAGGTCCTTGGCGAAGAAGGGTACACCGTGAAAGGGGCCATCCGCGGGGCTGCGCGCGTCGCGGCGGGCGTCCTCCTCCATCCGGTGGACCACCGCGTTGAGGGCGGGATTGAGAGTCTCCAGTCGGTCCAGAGCGATCTCGAGGAGCTCGATGGGGGTCACGTCCCCGGCGCGGACGCGCTCGGCGAGCCCACTGGCGTCGTGGGCGAGGTACTCGTCGTGGGTCATGGTCCGGTCGCTAGCCGCCTGCCAGTCGCTCCAGCTCCTGAAGCATCTGGCGAGAGGGGGTGTGTTCGGGGGAGAACTCCACGGCTCGGCGCGCATGGGGGAGTGCGTCGCCAAAGCGTTCGAGACGGAAGTAGGTCCGGCCGAGCTCGAAGTGGGCGCGCCCGAGACCGGCGTCGGACGCGACGGCGAGCTCGTACGACGCAGCGGCCTCCTCGTATCGACCCGCCTGCTGGAAGAAGTTCCCGAGATTGAAGTGGGCGAGAGCCTCGTGCGGATTCAGCCGAATCGCCTCCTCGTAGGCCCGACGAGCTTCTGCCGCCTCTCCGTTGCCCGTGAGAGCGATGCCCAGATTCACCCAGGCCAGCGGCTGCCGGGCGTCTGCCGCGAGGCTCTGGCGAATGGCGTCCACCGCCAGGGGGAACGCCCCCGCACGGGAGTGGGTTTGGCCGATGGCGTGGAGAACTCCCGGATCGCCTGGCCGAAGCTCCAGGGCCTTGTCGTACGCGGTGAGGGACCGGTCGAAGTCACCTTCCTCCCGAGCCCGGTCGCCCAGAAAGCCGAGAGCCAGGACCCAGCGGTCTCGAAGGAGGCCGTCCTCGGGCTCGCGCTCGACGACGCTCACCAGGAAGGCGCGGGTCTCGGGGTCGTCGCCGAGACTCCAGTGGAGGCTCGCTGCCGCGAGGGACCGAATGTCGAGATCGGCGTCGTTGGACAGCGTCCGGAGATCGGTCTCCACCGGAGTCGGGAGGGAGTCGGCGTCGGGCTGGAGATAGCCTGCCAGGAGGCGACTCAGCCCCTGGAACTGGGCGAGGGGATCTTCGACGTCGGGGTGCAGAAGCAGGCGCCCTGCGTCGGCGAGGTTGCGAGCCCGGAACTCCGTGGTGAGGCCTTCGACGGTGGGTCGGTGTGGTTTGACCTCGCCCCACCATTGACGGACCTGACCCTGGAGTTGCAGGGGCGTCTGGTCGTCGTGGCAGCCGGCGCAGGCACTCTCGATGCCGAGGTCGGCGTCGAAGACCGGGCGAGGTATGGCGATGGTATGATCGGAGCGTGCGAAGGAGACACCTTCGCCCACCTCCGGGTGCTGGAGATAAGGCATGTGGCAGGAGACACACGTCGATCCCTCCGACCCCTCCGGATGGAAGGTGTGGGCCTCCACATCGACGGCCTTGCTGGCGTGACATGAGGTACACTGGCGGTCATCGAGAGGATCGTCGAGAGGCCGCTTGTCGATGTCCCAGTAGCCTTGACCGTGCGGCTCGTGGCAGCTCACGCAGTCCATGGGGCCGTCGAGGTAGCAGGCGCTACCCAGGTGGGTGGCCTGGTAGGCGAAGGTCCGCACACGGCCGTCGACGGTGTACGGACGGTCGCCGAGGACGGGGTACTTCAGAGCGTAATACGCCTCGAGGGATTCGCCCGGGAGGTAGCCTTCTCGGAGCACGTCCTTGAGGGCGTGGCACTGGAAGCAGAGATCGAGAGACTCGTCCTTGTCGAGGTAGGCGAGCGTCTCGATGGCCGCCGGGGCGCCGGCGGCGTAGTCCGTCGCCGTCACGGCGTCGACGTGTGCCCTGGCCGGACCGTGGCACGACTCGCAGTTCACCTCCAGCGACGTGTAGCTCGTCTCGTATCCCGAGCCCGGCTCGAGGCGGGTGAGGATCTGGCTGCCGTGGCACTCCTGGCAGTTGGCGAACCGATCGACCGTGCCGATGGGCCGGAGTGGCGGCCAGTCGCCGCAGTCCGCCAGGGCCATACGGGCCGTGATGGGTTCCCACCCGGCGTTTGTGCGGGACCCCGTATTGCAAAACCAGCTCTCGTCCGTGCCGGACCAGTCCCAGGGGAGAAAGCGCTCGGTGCCGTCGACGTGCCTGCTGATGAAGCCCTGGGTCCCCCCGCCGAGCATGTGGGCGCGACCGATGACGCCGTCCACGGGGAAGACCTGCTCGTCGAAGCCGTCCTGGCGTACGACGAACTCGTAGCTGTCGTCGCGGATGCGGGGGATGACGGTGGCATCGGCGAAGTCGATGGCCCGACCGGTGAAGGGAGCGATCATCGTCTCGACCCCGGGAACTCCACCGGCCCGACCGTGGGTCGACTCGGACCAGAGGGCGTACTGGTCCGCGTGGCAGTCTGCGCATGCCTCGGCGCCAACGAAGTCGACTGCGGCGACCGTGGACGCCGCGTAGGCCTGAGGCGGCGGGAACTCCGTCGAGCCGCCGACTGCGACCGAGTCGGCACCATCGCCTGCGCACCCGCCGAAAGCCGCCGCCACGCTCATCATCGCCAAGAAGATCGTGCGGCTTCGTGACCACGGACCCTTCAGCGCCGGCCCTGGTGGTCTCATCGAGCTTCTCCGCTCCCCGCCCACGCCGGCTGCGAACAGTCACAGAGCTCCCGGATGTGTCCGACCAACGCGCGTATCTGGGTCGACGACAGCATCGCGCCGAACGCCGGCATCCGGTTGCTCTTGTCCAGGACGAAGCCGCCGACGGCGATGCCGTCGTAGAGGGTATCGTCGGGTCGCTCGGACATGAGCGTCGGGTCGGCGTGGGCGGTCGGCGTCACCGGAAGGTTCGATGCGTTCCAGCCGTTCCCCGATCCCGTCTCGCCATGGCACGCAGCACAGTGGCGGGCGTACAGTGCGGCCCCGTCCACTTCGGCTCCCGGTTCGAGGACCGGGGGCGCCTCGGCCGTACCCGTCGGCGGGGGCCGCTCGGGCAGCCCGAGCAGGTAGACGGCGAGGCGTCGCGATTCCCGCTCCGGCATAGGCTGATGGGGCATCAGCGTTCCGGGGATGGTCCCGGCGGGGTCGCGGAGGACGTCCACGGTGTACGCGAAGTCCGCCCGTTCGCCGAGGCCGTCGAGTACCGGACCGATCAACCCGCCCGTCCCGTCGATGCGGTGGCAGCCCACGCACGAGAAGCGGCGCTCGAGGGCCCGCTCGATACGAACGATCTCGACTGCGGTCAGGCTCGCCTCGACGGACTCCTGGGCCTTCAGGGGCGTGGCCTGGAGGGCGGCGGCGGCGAAGAGGAAGAGGGCGAAGATGGGCTTCATCGCCGAACCCTCTCCGCCGGTCGGCGGTGTGTCAAGCTGAGGGAGGAGGCCTCTCCCCGCCCTCACTCCGCCCGAAGTACCTCGATGGGACTCGTTCGGGACGCTCGGGCAGCCGGCACGAAGGACGCCAGAGCGGCGACTCCGAGGAAGAGCCCGAGCACGGAGACGAGGGTCACCGGGTCGTTCGGACTCACACCGAAGAGGACGGCCGACGCGACCTGACCGAGCCCCACCGCTGCGGCGAGTCCCACGACGAGTCCGATGCCGGTCAGCTTGAGCCCGTCGCCGACGACGCGTTTGCGAATGTCCGCTGCCGACGCGCCCATGGCGATACGCACCGCCATCTCCTTCTCGCGTTGTGCCACCGAGTAGGAGATGAGGCCGTAGATGCCCAGGGTCGCGAGGAGGATGGCACCGGCGCCGAAGAGCATCAGGAAGACCGACGCGACACGCCACGGGATGTCGTTTTCTGCGACGACGTCGTTCATGGGCCGGATGACGGTGGGCATGCTCGGCGCGAGCTCGGACAGCGCGGTGCGGATGCCGGGGGCCAGCTCCGAGGGATCGCCCTGCGACCGCGCGACGACGAAGAATCGGCTCGCCGCGCCTTGTGCGGCCGATCGATAGATCTGGGGACGGACCTCGGCCGGGTTCAGGTCGGCGTGGAAGATGTCTTCCACGACGCCGACGATGGTCAGCGTCGCAGGATCGGCGCGGTCGCCGACGAGAACGGTCTGTCCCAAGGCGCTGCCCGACGGCCAGAATCGGTCGGCGAAAAGGCGGTTGACGACAGCCACCGGCTCTGCATCGATCCCGTCGAGAGTCGTGAAGTCACGCCCGGCGACGAGCTCGATGGACATGGCATCGAAGTAGTCGGGGTGGACGCGATTGAAGGTGGCCAGTGGCCACTCATCGACGGGCGTCCCGACCATGTGCGACGGGACGGTCTGAACCGCAACGGTCTCGTGGTTCTGAGGGAGCCATTGGACCGTCGAGACTGCCTCCACCCCAGGGAGTCGGCCTACGGACTCGACGGTCTGCGTGAGGAAGGCACGCCGCTCCTCACCCGAAGGGTACTCTTGAGCCGTGAGGTTGACTTCAACGGTAACCACGCGGTCAGGGTCGAAACCGAGGTCCAGGGCCTGGACCGACGCGAAGCTGCGTAGGGTGAGTCCGGCGCCGGTGAGGAGGACGACAGCGAGGGCGACCTGTGCGACCACCAGAACTTGTCGACCCCGCGACGTACCGAGCCCGTTCGATCCCTTGGCTCCCTCCTTCAGTCCGGTCACGAGGTCGGTTTTCGACGCGCTCATCGCGGGCAGGAGTCCGAACACGACGGGTGTCACCAACGTCACGGCGAGGGAGAACGCCAGGACCATGCCGTCGATGGTGACGCCCCCGATCTTGAAGAGCCCCTCGGGAATCACCGGGTTCACCAGGGAGGTGAGGAGGTACGCGAGCCCGATGCCCAGCGCTCCACCCAGAAGCGCCAGGACGGTGCTTTCGGTGACGAGCTGCCGCACGATGCGGCCTCGGGCGGCACCCATCGCCGACCTCACCGACACCTCCCGCACGCGGCCGCTTCCCCTGGCCAGCGTGAGACTCGCGACGTTGGCGCACGCGATGAGGAGGACAAAGCCCACCGCGGCGAGTAGCACGAGGAAGAGGACGTTGACGATGTCCCATGCGAAGTTGAGCGCCTCACGGATCGGCTTGATCGTGACGCCATCCATCTTCCCGTCGACATCGGGATACTGGCGTGAGAGTTCGGCTTGGATACCCGTGAGCTCCCCCCGGGCTCGCTCGATCGTCCACCCGTCGGCGAGACGTCCGACGAGGAGGTAGGCCTCTCGATCGCGGTTGTCGGTCGCCGATGCCTGGAGGGGTACCCAGATCTTCACTTCGCCGTATGGGAAGTTGAAGTCGGGGGGCATGACGCCCACGACTGTATGCTGGACGCCATCGAGGGTAATGGGCCGCCCGATGAGGCTCGGGTCGCCCTGATAGCGGCGTTCCCATAGCCCGTGGTCGAGCACCACGACCGGCTCCGCATCCGGAGCACCGTCGCCTGGGAGGAACGTGCGACCCATGGCGGGACGTACGTCGAGAACATCGAACATGTTCTCCGTCAGGCGTCCGAACGTCATCTGCTCGGGGGCTTCGACGCCGGTGACATTGATCGAGCCGTAGTTGTAGGCGGCCAGGTCGTCGAAGGCGCGGGTCCGCGCTCTCCAGTCGACAAACTGGGGAAAGGAGAAGCGAGCCATGTCGAAGCCGAGGACGGGATCGACCTGGTTGACCTGGACCAACTCGTCCGCCTCGCCGAAGGGGAGAGGGCGGAAGAGGTAGGGGTTCATCACGCTGAAAATCGTAGTGTTCGCCGCGATGCCGAACGCCAGCGTCAGCACCACCAGCCCCGCGTATCCCGGAGCACGACGGATCGCGCGGAATGCGTACTTCAGGTTCTGCCTCAACTCATCCATCGACATCATCTCCCGCCTCCTCTCCCTTCGTCCACGTTCGGTTTGCATGCGTGCGCAGTACGTGCGCGTCTCGTCGATGTCGCCGAAGCGTCGCCGGGCCTCTGCCCACGCCTCGGATTCACCCCACCCCGCGTCCGTCAGCTCCTCGACCTCCGACTCCAGATGATGCTGGAGCTCGTCGTCGACGGCCGATCGGACATCCGAGCGAGAGGCCCGGTCCAGTCGAAAGGCACGCTTGAAGTCCGCCACGAGGTCGCCCCTCAGGCCTCGTCGGGCATTGGCTCGAGAACCTTGGAGACGGCGGCTGCGTAGCGCCGCCAGAAGCCCACCTCCCGGTCGAGCTGCCGAAGACCAGAGGGCGTGAGGCGGTAGTATTTGGCCCGGCGCCCCTTCTCCGAAACGCCCCACTCTGCCTCGATCCAACCCGATTTCTCCATTCGATGGAGTGCCTGGTAGAGGGCTGAATCCTGAAGTTCGAGCTCGCCGTCGGAGCGGCTTCGAATCGAACGGGACACCTCGAAGCCATGCCGTGGCCCTGTCGTCAGCGTCTGGAGGATGACCAGATCCACCGTGCCGGGAAGCAGTCCTCGGTTCCGTTCCGTCATGTCGCCATCCCGATGTCTGAGCAGACCACCGTCTCGAGAACCGAGTCAGGGTCGTTGACCTCACTTAGTGAGGGCAAGGACGCTAGCCACTACGATGAAGCCTGGCAAGAGTTTCACGACTCGGGACATGCTGACCTCTTGACTCCCTGGGCAGCCACATTGGACCCGCCTGCCTCCTCCTCCTGCTCCACTCGCCGTACGCCTGGCCCGGGAATCGCGTATCTTCACGCTCTTCGTTCCGGAGGGGGGCGCAATTTCGTGGATGCCAAATCGGGCGCGGTGGATCTTTACCGCATCCCTGGTGGCCGCGGTTCCTGTGGAGGCTGCATGACTGGTGACACCTGTACCGCGGGCCCCGAGGGGCCCTCCGCGGAGGCGTCCACCGGGAATCCCAAGAAGTCTGGCCACTGGCTCGCCTGCTTCGTCGCCGCGGGGTGGATCTTCCTCGGGCCTCCTTCCCACGCTGCTGCCCAAACGTACGAAGGCGACACCTGGACGACCGTCGCCGGCGCGAGCCTGGGCCTCTACTCGGGAAGCGTCATGGGCGTCCTGGGGACGATGATGCCGTGCAACCGGACCCTGGCGGGGGACCGGTGCGTGGCGTCCGGTGTGGGCACTGGAGCGGCCATGGGTATGGTCATGGGCGGCCTCATCGGCGCACAGAACACCAACGCTCTCGACATCCGCGCCGAGAACGCCGGTATCGGCCTGGTAGCGGGCGCGGTCGTGGGCGTCGGACTGCGATGGGCCGTGCGCCAGTATGGCTGGACCGATGTGGGCACGGCAGCTCTGGTGGGCGGCGCCATCGGCGCCGCGCCGGTGGGATCGGCGATGGGCGTCGGTGCCGGTGTTGCCGTTGGGGCCCTGGCCTGGTGGCTCGTCCCGGACGCCACCATAGCCGATCTGGCCATGATCTCTCTGCTCGGGCTTGCGGTCGGTGGAATGGTGGATTGGGCGGATGGCGCCGCTTCGGCGAAGTCAGACCGTCCGCCGCCGACCTTCCCCCTCTTCACGATCCACTTCTGATGCCGTCTGTCTTCCGATCGAGGGTCGCCCTCCTGGGCCTCGCAATCGCGGTGGCCGCGTGTGGCTTCAACTCCACCATGGAGCGAGCCGTGCCCGTCGAATCCTACTGCTCCTTGGAGACCCGACCGCCGGCGGTTTCGGCACCTCCTGACACCACCGAGCTCCGGTGGTACCGCGCTGCGCAGGAACGGGACGTGGAACTGTCCTCGCGTTGGTGTGCAACGGTCGGTGAACCCGTCTTTCGTCCGGATCCGGCTTCGGGTTTCCCCGACTGGACCCAAGGCCGTGAGCTGGAGGCTTTCACCTGGAACGTGGATGTCGGGGGAGGGGACCTCTTCGCGTTCCTTCGCTCAGAGACGGGTCTGGACTGCTCGGACCCGGCCCGGGCGGTGGCGTCCGGGCCCGGGCCCCTCGTTCTTCTCGTTCAGGAAGCCTGGCGGCGGTCCGACGAGCTGCCGGTCGTGGAGAGTAGCTCTGATGTTCCCTGGACCGTGGATCCCGACCGGGGCCCCGACGGAGGTGCCGACATCGTGGAGGTGGCCGAACGATGTGGTCTGGCCTTGCTTTACGTCCCCTCGGCGCGGAACGGACCGGACTCGGGGGACCGTCCTCGAGAAGACAAGGGCAACGCCATTCTGTCGTCCATCCCCCTCACGGCGCCCATTGCATTCGACCTTCCTTTCGAGGCAGGGCGGAAAGTGGCGGTGGCGGCTACGGTGCGGGCACCCGGTGGTGAGCGAGTCAGGATCGTCAGCGCTCACTTCGATGTCGCGTCGACGCTCACGCGAACCCTCCTGAGCGGCAACCAGACCCGAGCGCGTCAGGCCGATGGCCTCATCGAAGGACTCCGAAGGGCCGAGGACGAGGGCCCCCTGAATGGTGTGACCCTGCTGGGGGGCGACTTCAACACGTGGTCGGCGCGCGAAACGGCCCTCAAGAGGATGAGAGCCTCGTTCCCGGACTCTCCCGAGTGGGACGGCGAGTCCACGTGGCGACCCCTCGGCCTCCCCGTGGATCACTTCTTCTTTCGCCGAGGGCCCTTCGACAATGTCTCGGTCAGCGAATACGCCCGGCTCGAGACCGACTACGGGTCGGATCACTTCGGCCGTCGCATCGTCGTCGAGTATGCGCCTAGCGCGGTACCCGACTGAACGCGCACACCACAGGCCACACCACCAGTACTCCACCGGCCCGGGTGGTCTCCAGGCGAAGCCGTTCTGCCAGACCGTCGACCTCTCCGCTGGAGTCAAAACCAGCGATCCCTGTTCTGCGGGCCTCGGGGAGCATGCTTCTGACGCTCTCTTCGACATACTGGTAGTACGCGCTCGCTGGGCCACCCTCCAGCCGCGCGTCGAGCCGGCAGATCGGGGCGGGTAGTCCAGCCGCGACGAAGGTCTCACGGAGCCGGCCGCCTGCACGGGTGTCGGCCCCGGCGGCTTCGACCACCGCGCACTTGAAGCGAACGATCTCGTCGTAGAGGGGAGAATGTGGCTCGGAATGCCTGGCGCGGATGAGGTCCATCCACGATTCGATCATGACGACGATCCCACCGGGCTTCAGCGCGTGGACCGCCGAGGAAAGCGTCGCCGCTGCCTCACTCTGATGCATGAGGACGAAGCGACCTACCAGGGCGTCGAAGGTCCCGCCCGCCCTGCGGTGGATCCCCGCGGCACGGTCGATCTCGGCGACGCGAAAGCTCGCGTTCGTCAGCCCCCGGGCGGTCGCCCGCGCCGTAGCAGCCTCTACCGCGGCTTCGCCTCGATCGATGCCCAGGACCTCACCTTCTGGCCCCACGACCTCCGCCGCCAGACAAGACACGTCGCCGGATCCGCAGCCCATGTCGAGGACGCGCATGCCCTGCTTCACGCCGGCCTCGGCAAGCGCGCGCAGAGTCACCTCTCGATACAGCTCCCCTTGCAGGTCCAGACGACGCAGCTCCCGGGTGTCGTGACCCAGCAGGTAGTGGCCCGACCCTTCTTGGCCCTCCGTCATACCTCACACCTCCGCATGCCCGTCCTCCCGGTCCTGCTGCCCCCCGGGTCCTCCCGTCCCCTGGCCCGCCGCCGGGTGGCCCGCCTCACGGATCGTTCGAAGGTTCCGCGGTGCCAGACTCATCGAGGGGCCGGTAGTTCACACCCAGCGCCTTGAACCGGTCCAGATGCCACCCGAGCCGTCTCAGGAAGTCGGCGTAATCCTTCTGCTCCGGAGCGGACCACACCACCTCCGAAAGGGCCAGCATCCGGGGAAGGAGCATGTACTCCACGTGTTCAGGCGTCTTCATGTACTCGGTCCAGACGTTGGCCTGGGCTCCGATGATTCGTGCGGCGTCCCGGTCCCGGAGGGGCCCGGGAATGGGCTCGTAGCCGTAGACGGTATCCAGCGGGAGGAATCCGCCGATGGCGAAGGGCTCGTCCTCCCGATCCTCGGACTGGTAGTAGTCGAAGTAGAGGTGACTGTAGGGAGTCATGATGACCTCGTGCCCCATGCGTGACGCCTCGATACCGCCGAGAGTGCCTCGCCACGACATGACTGTGGCGTTGGGAGCGAGGCCACCTTCCAGGATCTCGTCCCAGCCGATGAGTCGCCTGCCTCGCTCGTTGAGAAAGCGCTCGATACGGCGGATGAAGTAGCCCTGGACCTGTTCGACCTCCCGCAGCCCTTCACGGACCATGAGGTCCTGGACGAAGCCGCTTTCCTCCCATTGCGTCTTGGGCGCCTCGTCGCCTCCGATATGGACGTACTCCCCAGGGAAGAGTTCGATGACCTCGGCCAGGACCGTCTCGAGGAACTCGAAGGTCTCTTCGGTGGGGCAGTAGATATCCTCGAAGACGCCCCAGGTCATGGCTACCTCCACAGGCTCACCGTGACACGAGAGCTCCGGGTACGCGGCGATGGCTGCGGTGGCGTGACCCGGCATTTCGATCTCGGGGATGATGGTCACGAAGCGCGATTCGGCGTAGTCGACGATGTCGCGGATCTCGTCCTTGGTGTAGTAGCCCCCGTACCGTTGGCCGTCGCCATTGAAGGGCTCGCTGCCGTGTCCGATCTGGGTCTGGTCCCGCCAGGCCGCGACCTCGGTGAGGCGTGGATACGCGTCGATCTCGATGCGCCATCCCTGGTCCTCCGTGAGGTGCCAGTGGAAGCGGTTGATCTTGTAACGCGCCAGCACATCGATGTAGCGCTTCACGAAGTCGGGCCCGAAGAAGTGGCGGGCGACGTCGAGGTGCATGCCTCGATAGCTGAAGCGGGGCTCGTCCACGATGGTCACTGCGGGGATCTCCACCCCTCCGTCCGCCACAGCGCCAGTTTCAGCCCCGGGAGGCATGAACTGGCTCAGGGTCTGGAGGCCGTAGAAGACTCCGGCATGGTCGGCGCCCACGATGGTGACTCCGTCGCGGGTCACCTCCAGCCGGTAGCCCTCTGGCCCGACGCCGGCGGCCCCGGGGTCCAGGGCCAGGATGATCTCGCCGTCGGCTCCGACGGCCACCGGAAGGCCAATCCCGTCGCCGAAGGGAGCCGCCCAGACCTCGGCCAGTTCACGGAGGAGAGGGTCCTCCGGCGATCCGGGAACGATGCGGGTGTCGGCGGTGAGGGTGAACGCGCCGCTGCCTGCCTCGACGGAGGCGGGCTGGGGAACGACGGAGTGTTCGAACTCCGGTTGGCAGGCGGCCATTAGGACCCCTACGGAGAGGATGGTGACCAGGGGGCCGAGGCGGCGGGTTGCGGGGCGGACCCGTTCGGAAGCCACCAGCGACCTCGTCGTCATGAGGACCTCGTGAGGACGCGGGTCTGGGTGAACTGCCTGTGGCCGTCCCTGGACTTGTGGAACCCGAAACCGCTCTCTCGAGCGCCTACCCAGGGAGTTCCAGGCACGCCGCCGACGGACCGGTTTATTCCCACCATTCCGGCGGAGAGGCGACGGCCTACCTGAGCGGCACGTTCTTCGTCGCCGCCGAAGACCACGGCGCCGAGACCGAAGGGCGTGTCGTTGGCGTGCTCCACGGCCTCGTCGACGCTCGCCACCCGAGTGACGCACGCTACCGGGCCGAAGGTCTCCACCGATCCGATCTCCATCTCGTCGGTGACACCGGTCAGGACGGTGGGTGTCACGAAGTTGTCCCGGTGACCACTCCCGCCGGCGAGGACCTTGGCTCCGGTGGCCACGGCGGATTCGATCTGCTCAACGACGTGGTCGCGCTGCCGGCGGCTCACCATGGGCCCGACATCGGCGCCCTCCATGCCGTTGCCGACGCTCATGGCCGACGCGAGTTGGGTTAGAGCCTCTTCGAAGGCGTCGGCGACTTCTTCGACGACGAAGATGCGCTCTGTGGATACGCATACCTGGCCGCAATTCCGGAAGGAGTTCATGGCGGCGAAACGCGCCGCCTTGTCGACGTCGGCGTCGTCGAGGACGATCATGGGGTCCTTGCCGCCCAGCTCCAGGACCACGCGCTTGAGCGTGCCGCTGGCCTGTCTCATGATCTCCTTGCCTACCTCCCTCGAACCGGTGAAGGCGATCATCTCGACGTCCGACGCCACCAGAGCCCTCCCCTGCTCATCGGCTCCGTGGACGACCTGGAGCACACCCTCGGGCAACACCTCGTTGAGGACGTCCGCATACGCCTGGCCGCAGAGGGGCGTCTCTTCCGACGGTTTGAACACGACGGCGTTCCCAGCCGCCAGCGCCGGAAGGACCATCCAGCTGGGCATGGCCATGGGGAAGTTCCACGGAGTGATGGCCCCCACGACGCCGAGAGGATCGTGGTGAATGGTGGATCGGGCACCTCCCTCCTCCAGAGCCTCGGGCCTCAGCGCCTCTACGATCTCGTCGAGTTCTCGCCGGAGTCCCGGGCCTCCGAGACGATGGGCCTCGGCTGTCGACTCCTTGAGGGGCTTCCCCATCTCCCGGGTCATGAGTCGGGCGTGCTCTTCGATGCGGTCGTCGAAGATGGCGCCAGCGCGGGCAAGGACGTCCGCCCTCTCATCGAGGGTCAAACGAGTCCACCCGGGCTGAGCCCGCCGGGCGGCATCGACCGTCGCCTGGACCTGGTCGGCAGGGGTGACGGGAACCCGTCCCACCGATGCCCCGGTGGCGGGATCGAAAGATTCGAGCGTGTCCATTGGAGGGGCCTCGCGCGGAGGGAACGGGATCGGCAGCTTGGGCTCGGAAGATGTCCAACGTTGGAAAGCGAGGGCAAGCGGATGGCGGGAGATCATGCAGCGGCATTCGAGGCCGTCGACCGTGGCGATAGGGACGGACTCGAAGGGGTGCTGGCGTCGGAGCCGTCGTGGGCGTCGGCCATGAACGACGAAGGGATGCCGCTTCTGCATGCGGCGGCTCAGACCGACCACGTCGCGGTGGTCGAGGTCGTCCTGGACGCCGGGGCCGACGTGGCCCGCAAGGCGAAGTGGGGTCACACGGCCCTGGAGTGGGCGGCCAACATGAACGCCCGTCGGGCGGCTGAGACCCTCCTCGACCGGGGGGCGCGGCTTACCCTTTGGTCTGCTGCCGGGCTCGGGCGACTCGAAGACGTCCACAGCTTCCTCGAGTCCGGTCCCGATCCCGAGGCCATCTCCGAGGCCTTCTACATCGCGTGCCGGAACGGTGCCCTCGAGGTCGCACGTCTGCTCCGCGAACACGGAGCGGAAGTCGACGCCCTGGGCTATTTCGATGCTCCGGCGATCCACTGGGCGGCCATCAACGGCCACGAGGAGGTCGCCGGGTGGCTCGCCGAGGAGGGCGCTGACCTGAGCCGGCGGGATCCGGAGTTCGACGCGACACCGGCAGGGTGGGCTCGGGAGGGAGGCCACGAAGAGCTTGCTCGACGCCTCGAGAATCTGGAGGAAGTACAATGAACCAGTCTCGCATGCTCCGCAGGTGGACGTTGGCCTTCGCCCTCTTTGCTTCGGGTCTGACACCCCATCGCGTCGACGCCCAGGCCCTCGACCTCATCATTCGAGGCGGCCGCGTGCTCGACGGGTCTGGAAACCCGGCGTTCCTGGCCGATGTCGGTATCGACGACGGGGTGATCGTGGCCATGGGCGATCTGGGTGGCGCAGCCGCGGTTCGGGTCATCGACGCCGAGGGCCTCTACGTCGCGCCGGGCTTCATCGACATGCACTCCCACGCCGACGGTGCGCTCTACGACGGCAGCTCCCGCCAGCGGCAAGCCCGCAACCTCGTCGCCCAGGGCATCACCACCATCGTCGTCGGACCGGACGGACGAAATCCCACCTGGCCCATTACCGAAGAAGTCGCCGGGTATCGTCGGGGCGGTACGGCGGTGAATGTCGTCCCCATGGTGGGTCATGGGACGGTCCGGGGAATCGTCATGGGCGACGACTACGAACGCCACGCCACCGAAGAAGAGATCGCACGCATGCAGGGCCTCGTCCGGCAGGGAATGGAGGAAGGCGCCTGGGGCCTCGGAGCCGGGCCCGAGTACCGTCCGGGCCGATTCTCCACTACCGAGGAGCTCATTGCCCTCGCCGAGGTCGTCGCCGACTTCGACGGCTTCTACTACTCCCATCAACGCAGCCAGTCGCCCCTTCCACTCTGGCTCACGCCGAGCATCGTAGACGAATACACCCCACCGCCCACGTGGCCCTCGGGGTGGCGCCTCACGGCCACGGACGGCATGGCCGAGACCATCCGCATCGGTCGTGAGGCTGGAATCCGGGTGGTGGGGACGCACATCAAGGCCAAAGGACCGAGGACGTGGGGACAGTCGGCTGTGGACGTCATGGCCATCGACAGGGCCCGCGCCGACGGGGTCGAGGTCTACCTCGACCAGTATCCCTACGAGACCTTCGGCGGCGGATCGGTCGAGGTCATTCCGCGCTGGTACTATGCCCCCGTGGGCACGGACCGCAGCGGAGGCCTCGACGCACCACTGTGGAGTCGACGCGAGCTCATGGCCGAGCGTGAGGCGAACCTCCGGACACACCTCGGACACCCGGTCTACGGTAAAGAGCTCGTCACCGACATCGAGTACGTCCTCGATCTTCAGGGCGGCGCCGACCGCCACGTCATCGTGATTGCTCCCCACGACGAGTCACTCGTCGGCAGAACCCTCGCAGCGGTCGCTGCGGAGAACGGCCTCACCCCGGTGGAGCAGGTGATCCGGTTCGCTCTGGAGATGGGAACCGATGAACTCCGGTCGGGGGTTCGCTTCCGGGGGTTGGCGGGTTCGGCCGAGGACGTGGAGCGGTACATGCGCCAGGAGTACACAGCCACGTCGACCGACGGAGGCGTGGTGGAGGATCCCGGGCCGGGTCGTCATCCACGCTACTTCGGGACGTATCCTCACAAGATCGCGACGTACGTTCGTGAGAAGGGCGTGATCACCTTGCCGTTCTTCGTGCGCTCCTCGACGGGGTTGCCGGCTCAGATCATCGGTCTGGACGATCGGGGTTACGTAAGACCAGGACAGGTCGCCGACCTGGTCGTCTTCGACTTCGATCGGGTGCAGGACCATGCCACGATTTTGAACCCCGGTGGTCACAACGAAGGCATCGAGTTCGTCTTGGTGAATGGAAGGGCGGTGGTGGACGGCGGTGCCCTCACGGGGGTGGTGCCCGGAGAGGTCCTGATCCGCTGACGCGACACCCGATACATCGACCCGAGGTACGGCAGGAGGCCGCACGGACATGAGACGATCGACCCTCGCCCTGGCTACGCTCGCCACGCTCACCTTACCGGCCGTGGCGACCCTTGTCGTGCCGGCGTCTGTCGAAGCCCAGAGGGTATTCCACTCCACGCAGTCGGCCAACCTCCACACCGCCGAGATGCTGAGGCCGGGCAACTGGCTCTTCGAGATCTCCCATCGCTTCTTCCCGCCGGTGTCGGAAGGCGCCGATGCGCTCTGGGGTGTCGATGGATCCGCCTTCATCCGCCTCGGCCTCACATACCAGGCCAGCGAGCGACTCATGCTCAGCCTGGTCCGGACCAATCTCGACGACAACCTCGGCCTCGACGCGCGCGTCGCGATCGGGTCCACGGATGTGGGTGGGGCGCTGGTGAAGCTGGCGGCGGCCGGGGGAGTCGCGGTGAACACCGACGTCAACGAAGTCTCGAATCCTGCCCAGGATCAGCTCAGGGAGGACAATGAGGTCCAGCTCTACGTCCAGCTCCTCGTCAATGCTCTGCTGGGCGAGAGCTTCGCCGTAGGTGTGGCACCCTCCTACCTCAGGAATCCCAGACTGCTGGACCTCGAGTCGGAGAACACCGTTTCCCTCGGTCTCCACGCTCAGGGGTACATGAGCGACGCCGTGAGTCTGTTCGGAGAGTGGATCATATCCGAGTCCATTCCCGGTCAGGAAAACGACAGCGGGACCTTGGGCGTCCAGTTCGAGACCCGCGGGCACTTCTTCAAGCTCCTGGTCACGAACCAGACGCGACCGAACCCCACACAATATCTGGGTGGTTCGCCCCATCCCTTCGAGCTCGACGAGCTGCGCTTCGGCTTCAACATCACGCGGCTTCTGCCCTTCTGACCTGGGGTGCGCCCTTCCGGGTGCCGCTCCGGGTCGATCAGATCCCTGCGCCGAAGTACTCCACGAGAAGGACGTAGAGCGCGGTGGCGATGGCGGCGACAGCCGCGAGTTTGAGAAGCTTCTTCAGGATGGCGAAGAAGATCATCGCCGCGGCGAAGAGGATCGGGACGAGGAAGAGCGGGTTGGCGAGTAGGAACGCGACCAGCTCGTTGACTTGGCTCATGGTTTGGGCTCGGTGGCACGGAGGTATGTCATGAATCAAGCGAGGCGGGGCGAGCCTGTCCACGCAGACTTGCGTTCCCACCTCATATATCCGATTACGATGGCGCGGGACCTTGTGTTTCCCATGGTTCTAGCGACTTCAACCGGAGGACGATGACTCATGGGGGGACCGATCCAGGACGCACCCGGCGGCGGCGCCACGAAGGCTGCGGCTGCTGATCCTGTGGCGCTTGGAGGCGGCAAGACCTTCTTGGGCCACCCTCGGGGCCTCTCGACCCTCTTCTTCACGGAGATGTGGGAGCGTTTCTCGTACTACGGGATGCGTGCGCTCCTCACCCTCTTCATGACCGCCGCCACCATCGGCGAGAACCCTGGCCTGGGATTCGATGTCGCGACGGCCGGTGCGATCTACGGCATGTACACCGCGCTCGTCTACATTCTGGCGTTGCCCGGTGGATGGATCGCCGACAACCTCTGGGGCCAGCGTAAGGCCATCTGGGTCGGCGGTTGGATCATCGCCCTCGGTCACTTCACCATGGCCATCCAGGGGACCCCCACGTTCTTCCTGGGCCTGTTCTTCATCATCTGTGGCACGGGGCTCCTCAAGCCCAATGTCTCCACCATCGTCGGTGACCTCTATCCAGAGGGTGGGGCCCGGCGAGACGCCGGATTCTCCGTTTTCTACATGGGGATCAACCTCGGCGCATTCTTCGGCCCTCTGGTGACGGGATTCCTGGGCGAGGGCTACCACTGGCACTGGGGCTTCGGCGCAGCCGGTGTGGGCATGGTGCTGGGCCTGATCCAGTACCGCATGGGTCAGCCGTACCTGGGAGATATCGGTCACCTGGAGACCGATCGCACCCCGGAAGAGACGAAGGCCCTCTCGAAGAAGTTCTTCGGAGGCTTCTTCGGCGTCCTGGCGGCCGTGGCGATCTTCGCGAATCTGGTGAACAGCGGGGTCATCGACCTGACCATTACCGAGATCGCCCAGCGTCTCGGTTACAGCGTTCTCATCGTCGTCGCCGGCTACTTCGTCTATGTCTGGACCCTCGGCGGACACTCGGCCGAGGAGAACAAGAAGATGTTCGTCATCTTCTGGCTGTTCCTCCTCATCGCCGTCTTCTGGTCCGGTTTCGAGCAAGCCGGCACCTCTCTGAACCTTTTCGCCCGGGACCTCACCGACCGGATGATCGGAGGCTGGGAGCTTCCAGCTTCCACCCTCCAATCGGTGAACGCCGGTTTCATCATTCTGCTCGCGCCGGTCTTCGGGATGCTCTGGGTCTGGCTCGAGTCCAGGAGCGCCAACCCGTCGATTCCCATGAAGGCGGGTCTCGGATTGCTGGGTCTCGCCGCCGGCTTCTTCGTGCTGGCGTGGGGAGCCTCCCAGGCGACGCCCGAGAACCCGGTCTCGCCCGCGTGGCTCGTGGTCACGTACTTCCTCCACACCGTCGGAGAGCTCTGCATCTCGCCCATCGGGCTTTCGGCCATCACCAAGCTGTCGCCCAAGCGGCGTGTGGGTCAGATGATGGGCGTCTGGTTCGTCGGAGCGGCGCTCGGCAACCTCTTCGCAGGACTGGTGGCCGGGCAGCTGGAGACCCTCGCTCCCAATACGCTGTTCATGACCGTCGCGAGCATCACCGGTGGTGTCGGCGTGCTGGCTCTGATCGTGTCGCCCGGAGTGAAACGGCTCATGGGCGGTACGAAGTAGCGCTTCCCTAGGCCCCGATTCCACCTCGGTCCAGGATCTTCTTGTAGTGGGCCAGGTGGGCCAACGCGTCGGCCGCGCGCCCGCCAGCTTCGTACAGGCGGGAGAGGTTGAAGTGGGCGACGGCCAGTTCGGGATCGAGGCGCAGCGCGGCCTCGTAGGCCTCGATGGCACCGGCCGATGCCGACTGGTCATCCAGGGCGACACCCAGGTTGTAGAATGCCCGGGCGCTTTCGGGGTCGGCAGTTGCCGCCCGCCTGTAGTGCTCCTCGGCCTCCTTCACCCTTCCCGACTCGTGGAGGAGTCGGCCCAGGTTCAGGTGGGCGTCTGAGTGGGTAGCGTCCAACTCCAGTGCGTGCCGGTACGCCACGATGGCGTCTTCGAGGGAGACAGCCTCCAGATCGACCCCGGAGTCATACCAGTCGTCGGCGGTCATCCCCTCGTCTCGGCCCTGCTCGTGAAGCGCCCGCCGCACCACGGGCCTCGCCGCCTCGGCCACGTCGGAAACGGGAAAGTCCATCCGGAGTTGGCCGGTATCGGGCTCCCAAACCGTGTCCTCATCGCGCACCAGGACTCGGTCGCCCAGGGCCGAGATCGTGACGGCGCTGAGGGGGCGCCCCGCAGGGAGCTGCCCTCGGAGCGCTTCCAGCGCCTGGCTCACCCGCTTGGCCGGAATGTCGGCGTCCAAAAGCTCCCGGGCCGTGCGGAGCAGGACGATGTCCTGAAAGGAGAAGACGTACCCATGCGCACCGCGGGACGGCGAGATGAGGCCCCGCCGGGTCCAGGAGAGGATCCGGGAGGTGGGGAGGCCGAGGACCTCGGCGACCTCGCGAGTGGTGTAACCCTTCACGTCGGGGTCGTCCGCGTCCTCGCGATCGCCCCCGTCGTGCGAGCCCGGGCCGCCTGGCCCATCAGCCCGAGGCGGCCTTCTTGCCCGAGGACTTCTTCTTCCCTGACTTCTTGGCACCGGATGTCTTCTTCTCGGCCCGTTCGGCGGGCTTGCGGGTCCCCTCGGACTCGTCGTCCCCTTCCTCGATGGAGGCCTTCAGCGCGGCCATGAGATCAATGATCTTGCCTTTCGATTCCTCGGCCGGGGCTGCGGTGATCTCTTCTCCGTCGATCTTTTTCTGGATGAGCTCCATGGTGGCCTCGCGGACCTCGTCCGTGAAGGCCGTGGGGTCGAAGGCCTCTTCCGTGGCCTGGTCGATGAGCTGGAGGGCAAGCTTGAGCTCGGCCTCGTCCACGTCGCCCTCTTCCGTGGGCACTTCCTCGAAGGAGCGGATCTCTTCGGAGTAGTAGAGCTGCTCCAAGAGGAGTCCGTCCTCGTGGGGACGGATCATGACCACGTACTGCTTCCCCCGCGTGGCGTGCTTCGCGATGGCGACGCGGTCCGTCTCCTTCAGTGCCGCCGAGAGCAGTCGATAGGCACGAGCACCGCCCTTGTCGGGGCCCAGGTAGTACGCCTTGTTGAAGTAGAGGCGGGGGACGGTCTCGGCGGGTACGAAGCTGACGATTTCGATCTCGTCGGACTTGGGTGCCTGGACGACGTCCAGCTCCTCTTTGTCGAAGAGCACGTACTGGTCCTTGGCGAATTCGTACCCCTTCACAATCTCGTCCCGGGGCACGACTGCGCCGTCGGTCGGGTCGATGTACTGCTGGCGAACCCGCACGCCCCGTTCCTTCCAGATCATGTTGAAGGATATCTTCCGGGACGACTCGCCCGTGGAGTAGATCTTCACGGGGAGTGATACGAGCCCGAAGGCAATGGTCGATGTTCCGATCGCGCGAGCAGCCATGTGCGAAAACATACGTTTCAGCCAGGGTTGGGTGCAACGGTGGCTTTTCCGGAACTGACCCCGCCCAAACCCGGACCACGGCTCGACTTGCTATCGGGTGACGGCTCGTACATGATCGCGCGATGATTTTCGCCCTCCTCCTCGGCGGGACCCTCGTCGGTACCGCCCTTCTCTGGTTCGCGTGTTCGCGCCTGGAGGAGTCGACGCACCGACTCGCAGAGCATTACGGGATCCCCGACGCCGTGAAGGGATCGATCCTGCTCGCGGTGGCCTCGAGCATGCCCGAGCTGGTTACGGCTCTGCTGGCGTTCCCGGTACACGGCGACTTCGAGTTGGGCCTCTCCGCCATCATCGGCTCGGCCATTTTCAACATCCTCGTGATACCGGCGTTCTCGGTGTACGCGCGGGGCAGGCCGCTCGAGGCGAATCGGGACCTGGTCTACAGGGAAGGCCAGTTCTATCTGGTCTCCGTCACGGTCTTGATGCTGATCCTGAGTCTCTCGGTGATCTACGGGGGCGATGGAAGCCTGAATCCCGTGGCCGAGGCGGGTGAGCGACAGATCTTCCGCGGCGAGTTCGACCGCACCCTGGCCCTCTTCCCCCTCATGCTGTACGGCCTCTACGTCTACATCCAGTTCGAGGAGGTGAAGCGCCAGCGTGACGATCATCCCCGGAAGCCGGGAATAAGCCCCCTGAGGGAGTGGAGCATACTGGCGGGCACGATCGTCTTCATCCTCGTGGGTGTGGAGATGCTTCTTCAGGTCGCCATGACCCTCGGTGACCTTCTGCAGACCCCGACCTTCCTGTGGGGCATGACCATTGTCGCGGCGGCCACGTCGCTCCCTGACACCTTCGTGTCAGTGCGGGCGTCCGTGCTAGGGCGGACCGAGTCCAGTGTCTCGAACGTGCTGGGGAGCAACGTCTTCGACCTTCTGGTGGCCGTTCCTGCTGGCGTCATGTTGACGGGAGCGATCGTCATCAACTTCACCCAGATCGTCCCGATGATGGTCTTCCTGGTGGTGGCGACCATCGTCATGCTCGTCTTCATGTTGCGTGACATGAGGCTCTCGAGACGGGAAGCTCACGTGATGATGGCGCTCTACGTGATGTTCGGGATCTGGATGACCATGGAGGCCTTCGGTGTCATGAACCTGCTGGGGGTCCGCGCTGTTCTTTAGGAGGGTGACAGGAGGGTAGCGGCCTCAGACGGTGGGCAGCGGCTCTCCGCAGTACCGGCAGTACCGGGCGTCAGGATCGGTCTCGACCTTCTCGCACGCGGTGCATGTCCGGGTAAGCGCCGTGGCCGTGCCAGGTGGGATGCGGGACAGTTCCGCGGTCACGATCCCCGTTGGCACCGCGATGATCCCATACCCGAGGATCATGACGAAGGCGGCCAGCGCCTGACCGAAGGAGGTAATGGGAGCGATGTCGCCGTAGCCGACGGTGGTCAGGGTCACGATGGCCCAGTAGACCCCTCGGGGGATGCTCGTGAAACCCGATTGCGGCCCTTCCACCACGAACATCACCGAGCCTACCACCACGACCACGCAGATGACCGTCACCAGAAAGACGGAGATCTTGTAGCGCGCGTTGCGAAGCGCCGTGGCGAGGACGTTCGCCTCCCCAAGAAAGCGTACCAGCTTGAAAACCCGGAAGACGCGGAGGATGCGCAGGATCCGGATCACCACGAGGAACTGCCCACCCGGAAGCAGAACGCTCAGATACGTCGGTAGAACCGAGAGAAGGTCGATGATGCCGAAGAACGAGCGGGCGTACGCGAACTTGCGCTTCACACACCACAACCTCATCAGGTACTCAGCGGTGAAGAGGAGGGTGAAGCCCCACTCGATGGCCCGCAGGAGTTCGCCGTGTCGGGCCCGGATCCCCGCCACCGAGTCCAGCATGAGGGCGACGACGCTTCCGAGAATCGCCACCATGAGGACGCCGTCGAAGACCTGGGGTGCGCCCTCTTCGTGGCCGAAGATGACCTGGTAGGTGCGGCTCTGGAGCGAGCCCGGTGGCCCGGCGGATCCGAAAGGAGGCATGGGTAGTGAGGTGGAGGCGCGAAGGTCTGGGAGGTCCCCGCCAATAGTAGTGTGGGCAACGAGGAGCGTCGCCTCGGAGCGCCCAGACGATACCTTGACGCCATGACCTGCTTCGGGATTCACTACGGTCTCGCGCTACCGCTTCATCCCCTTCCGGCCCACCTGGTGGTTCATGTGACGGCATGACTCCGACCCGCGACGAACGCCTCGCCACCTACCGCGAGAAACGCGCGGCCTCCCGGACGCCCGAGCCTTTTGGCGGCCGGGTCCTGGCCGGTGGCAGCATCTTCGTGGTACAGAAGCACGCCGCCAGGAATCTTCACTGGGATCTTCGATTGGAGCTCGACGGCGTGCTCCTGTCCTGGGCGATCCCCAAGGGCCCGTCGCCGAACCAGGACGACAAGCGCCTGGCCATGCAGACGGAGGACCACCCCCTGGAATATGCCGAGTTCGAGGGTGTCATCCCCGAGGGTGAGTACGGTGCCGGACCCATGATCGTCTGGGACAGAGGCGTCTGGATTCCCATCGAAGACCCCGGCGAGGGGCTGGAGAAAGGCAAGCTCCTCTTCGAGCTCAGGGGCCACAAGCTCATGGGCAAATGGACGCTGGTGAAGACGAAGCAGGCACCCAACTCCTGGCTCTTCATCAAAGAGCGCGACGCGTACCTCGACCCTGACGCCAGCACAGAGGACTATCCCGACGACTCCATCTATTCGGGACTCACCGTCGACGAGTTCTCTCGGGCGGATGACTTCGCAGAGGCCCTCGCGGAGCGCATCGGCGACTCCGGCGCCCGTGAGGGCGAGGTTCGCGCCAGGGACGTCGAACTCATGCTGGCCAGCGCCCAGGAACGGCCGTTCTCGAGGGACGGCTGGATCTTCGAGATCAAGTACGACGGCTACCGACTTCTGGCGGAGCGGAGCGGCCGGGAGGCGTTTCTACGCTCCAGGAAGGGCCACGATCTCACGGCGACTTTCCCGGAGATCGCCCGCGCCGTTCGGGGGCTACCCTACGAGGGTCTGGTGCTTGACGGCGAGGTGGTCGTGAATGACGCGGAAGGGAAGCCCTCCTTCTCACGCCTGCAACGCCGGGGTCGCATCCTGAACAAGACCGATGCTCTTCGAGCCAGCTTCGAACTCCCGGCCCTCTACTACGTTTTCGACATCCTGGGCGTGGAGGGCTACGACCTGCGCGGGCTGCCGCTCCTGCAGCGGAAGGCATTCCTTCGCGACATCCTTCCCTCGGTGGGCCCCGTTCGTTTCGTGGACCACATACCAGAACAGGGCGAGCTGATGTACGAGCACGTTGAGCGGATGCGCCTGGAGGGCATCGTCGGGAAGAAGGCCGACGCCCCGTACCGCGGTGGCCGCTCGAAGAGCTGGATCAAGGTCCGGACCATACGCACCGGCGACTTCGTCGTCGTCGGATGGACCGACGCCAAGGGCTCTCGCGGAGGGCTGGGTTCGGTACACGTGGCGCAGTACGACGGCGACGAGCTCGTCTACCTGGGCAGCGTGGGAAGCGGTTTCACAGACGCCCAGCTCGATGACACGCTGGCCGTGCTCGAGGAGCTGGAGGTCGAAGATCCGACGTGCGAGCGGGGCGCTATTCCCACCGGCCGAGGTCATCACTGGGCTACGCCCGGGCTGGTGGCCGAGGTGAAGTACAAGGAGATCACCGACCAGGGGATGCTGCGACAGCCGTCCCTGTCCCGCCTCCGGGACGACCTTCTCCCTGAGGATTGCGTGCTCACCGTGGTCCTTCCCGGTGGTGGGGATGCCGAGCCCGAGCCCGTGGAGATCGTGGAGGAGAAGGCGGTTTCATTCTCGAACCTCGACAAGGTCTTCTGGCCCGAGGAGGGCTACACCAAAGGCGACCTCATCGAGTATCACCGGCGCATCGCGCCGTGGATGCTGCCCTACCTCCAGGACCGGCCACTGGTCATGACCCGGTACCCCGACGGAATACACGGAAAGTCGTTCTTCCAGAAGGATGCGCCGCCCTACGCCCCGGATTGGTTCCGGACGGTGACGGTGTGGAGCGAGGGCTCGGAGCGGGAGCTCTCGTACTTCGTTGCCGAGGACGTGGAGTCGCTGCTCTACGTCGCGAACCTCGGGACGATTCCGCTGCACATATGGTCGAGCCGGATCGAGACGCTGGCTGCCCCCGACTGGTGCATCCTGGACCTGGATCCAAAGGAGGCTCCCTTCACCGACGTCGTCGACGTGGCCTTGGCCATCCGTGAGCTGTGTGACGAGATCGACCTTCCCTGCTACCCCAAGACCAGTGGGTCATCGGGGATCCACGTGCTCATTCCCCTGGGTCGGAAGCTCACCTACGAGCAGTCGAGGTCGCTCGGGCAGCTCCTCGGTCAGGTCGTTGTGAGCCAGCGTCCGGACATCGCCACGCTCACCCGGAACCCCGAGCGGCGGGATGGGAAGGTGTACGTCGACTTCGTCCAGAACGGGCATGGCCGACTTCTGGTGGCGCCGTTCTGCGTCCGACCGAAAGAGAAAGCGCCGGTGTCGGCTCCTCTTCTCTGGGACGAGGTCACCCACGACCTCCGCATCGAGCATCACACCATCACCACGATGCCCGACCGCATGGAGAAGCTGGGAGCCGACCCCTTGAGCCCGGTCCTCGACGAGGAGCCCGATCTTCTGCGAGCGTTGGGGCGGCTGCAAGAGCGGTTCGACTAGCGGTTGCAGCGGAAACCGAATCAGGGGTGCCGCCGACCCCGGCGAGAACCGCCGTCTCGTCTACGCGAGCAGGCCGGGCGCCCCGCCGGTATGGACAAAGACGACTCGTCGATGGCTCAGCACCGCTTTTCGCTCTAGCGCCGCGATCATTCCGGCGGCGGCCTTGGCGGTATAGGTGGGATCGAGGACGACACCCTCGGTCCGAGCGAAGCGCTCCAAAGCCTGCGTCGAGGCGCGGGTGGGGATTCCGTACCCGTCTCCCACCTGGCTGTCGTCGATGGCAAGGGGGATGGAGGCGAGGTCAGGAGGAGCGGCCAGCAACTCGGCGCCCTCGGCAGCCAGGGAGAGGGCCGTCGTCCGAAGCTCGTCCGCCGGCGCGTCGGCGCTCACCGCGACGACGCTTACGTCGTCGCGGCCCAGGAGGGCCAGACCCAAAACAAGACCCGCGAGGGTTCCTCCGGACGAACTGGACACGTACAGCGTGGTTCCCGTGCATCCGTCCGCGAGTGCCCCCAGCTGTCGAACGAGTTCCCATGCCGCCAGCGCGTAGCCCAAGCACCCCAGCCCCGTGGATGCGCCGACGGGCACGACCCTTGGATGGCCGCCCTGGGCTTCGATCCGGGCGGCGACGTCCTCCATGCCGCCCAAGCGATCTTCGCGATTCGCCACGGTGACCATCTCGGCGCCGAAGAGCCGGTGGAGGAGGGCATTGCCCCTGGGCGTCTCGGGCTCGGGTGCCTGGGTCACCAGGACACAGCCGAGGCCGAGCCGAGCGGCGGCCGCTGCCGTGACGCGGCAATGGTTGGACTGGGGCCCACCGGCGGTGATGAGGTGGGTGACCCCATCGAGGCGGTCCGGCGCCAGCTCGAACTCCAGTTTCCGGACCTTGTTTCCCCCGAGGGCGAACCCCGTCTCAGCGTCCATCTTGAGATACACGTTGGCTGCGCCCAGCTCGACACCGAGTCGATTCGAGCGTCGCAGTGGGGTGGGTAGGGTGGCGAGGTGCAGCCTGGGCCACCGGTGGAGACGCTCCAGCGAGGCCCGGCCACCGCCTTCTTCGATGGGCGGACGAGCCGCTTCGGATTTCATGTCCGCGCTCCAGTCCCGTGAGTCGGCTGCCTCGAACCGGAGGCGGCTCGAATGGTAGCCGCGTGGATTTCCACCGTATCGGCGATGTCGCGGCCGTAGCCTCCTCCCATGACGACCGCTACCGGGACGCCCTGGGCAGCACACCTGTCGAAGACGAGCCCGTCCCTCTCGGCGAGTCCTCCCTTCGAGACGGCGAGCCGACCGAGGCGATCGTCCGAGAAGGGATCGGCTCCGGCCACGTAGAAGGCGACATCGGGGTCGTGGGCGAGGGCGCGGTCCAATCCCCTGTCCACGGCATCGAGAAAGGTGTCGTCGTCTGCTCCGTCTGGGAGAGCGACGTCGAAATCACTGTGCTCCTTCCGGAAGGGGTAGTTGTTCGCACCGTGGACCGAGAGCGTGAACACCGAGTCGTCGCCGGAAAAGATGGCAGCCGTGCCGTTGCCCTGATGCACGTCCAGATCGAGTACCGCCACGGTATCCACGAGTCCGTCCGCCTGCAGGTCACGGGTAGCGACAGCGACGTCGTTGAAGACGCAGAAGCCCTCCCCTCGGTCGGCGAACGAGTGGTGCGTCCCTCCGGCGAGATTGGCGCCGGCACCGTCGACGAGGGCGGCTAGACCAGCGGCGAGGGTGCCGCCCACCGATCGCCGGGAGCGTTCCACGAGCTCGGGCGACCAAGGAAAGCCGATGGCTCTGATGGCCGCACGGTCCAGCCTGCCGCCGACGACAGCGTCCAGATAGCCGGGCTCATGGACCCGAGCGAGACTCGGAAGGGGCGCCGCATCGGGCACTTCCAGTGTCACATCGGCGTACTCGGTAACGCGCTCCCGCAGGAGACGGTACTTCTCCATGGGAAAGCGATGACCGTCGGGTAGCGGAAGGACGAACTCGTCGCAGTAGAAGGCTCGCATCTCGGCCGATGTGGGATCGCTGTCGACGGGTCGGGCCCCAGGCCCGGCTCCGAACTCGGTGAGAAGATACTTCAGACGCAACGGGGTGCCGAAGCTGGCCTTCGGCCTCCAGGTAGATAGAGTGGTCCATATCAGTCAACGCATTCGCATGGGATGGGTGATCCGCCGCGCGGCACCCGCCGTCGTTGCCGTCGCCATGGCTCTCCCCTTGGCGCCGGTCGGTGCCCTGGCACAGGCGTCCACGGTGCAGGGTCAGATCCGGGATGAGGTGGGGTCGGCTGTCTTCGGGGCCACCGTCCTACTCTACCGTGGCGACCGACTCGTGCACGGGGCCGACACCGATCGTCTGGGGTCTTTCCGGATCTCCGAGGTCTCGCCCGGCCCCTACGAGATGCGCGTGCAGGCCCTCGGCTACGCCGAGCTCGTCCAGGCCCTGGACGTGGGCTTTGCCACCACCGAGACCCTCGATCTTCGACTCCAGCAAAGCGCCCTCGAGCTCGAAGGGATCTCGGTGGAGGCCGAACGGAGTCGCCAACGGCGTCGCTTCGAGGAAGTGCCCGGGCCCACCGTACGTGAGATGAATCGGAGCCAGGTACGGTGGGTGCCTGGCGTCGCCGAACCCGATCCCGTCCGAGCCATCGAGGTCCTACCGGGCGTGGTGTCCACGTCGGATTTCTCCGCTGCCTTCCATGTGCGCGGTGGGTCGCAGGATCAAAACCTCATCCTGCTGGACGGCATCCCCATCTTCTCCCCGTTCCATCTGGGTGGGCTCTTCTCGGTATTCAACGCCGACATGATCGACCGGGTGGAGCTGATGTCCGGTGGCTTTGCTGCGGAGCACGGCGGCCGGGTGTCCTCGGTCCTCGACATCGACTCGGACCCGGGGTCGGGCGACTTCGGAGTGGACGGCGCCGTGTCGCTCCTCTCCAGTCGGGCCGCGGTCGCTGGCTCACTCCCGAAGAGCTTCGCCGACGCACTGGGGCATGCCAACGTCCGTTACCGTCTCTCGGCCCGGCGATCGTACTTCGACGTCCTTCTCAAGCCGGCGTTCGAGTTCCCCTATCATCTCACCGACCTTCAGGGCGTCATCGAGGGTTGGACCCGGTCCGGGGGGCGTGTCACGGTGTCCGCCTACAGTGGTGAGGACGTCTTTGCGCTGACGTCCGTGGATGACGAGGACTTCCCCCTCCGGGTCGACTGGGACTGGGGCAATGATGCCATCGGAGCCCGGTGGACCCAGCCAAGGTCGGGAGGTGGGTCCATAGACGTGCGGGCCAACTTCTCCCGCTATGGGACGGGTCTCATCTTCCCCGACTTCGGCGATACCGAGTTCGACAGCCGGATCCAGCAGGCACAGCTCCGAACCGACCTGGACTTCCGTCCGACCCCTCGGTGGTCGTTCCAGACCGGCGCCACGGCCCAGCGGCTCTCCTACGGGAACTCCTTCCTCACCGGAGGGACGGACTTCGGCGGTGGACGGGGAACGGGGAACCTCCTGGGCAGCTACGTCCAGGCTCGTTGGTCGAGTCCCAGAAAGTGGCTCGTCGAGGTGGGCCTCCGCGGAGACCTGTACGCTCCCGATCCTGGGTCGACCGTGTTCGAGCCGGCTCCCCGCTTCGCGGTGAAGCGCTTCCTCGGGAGCGGTGAGGTCGCCCTCAAGATGGCCGCCGGGCGCTACACCCAGTTCCTCCACTCTCTCAGAGACGAGGAATTGCCCCTCGGCCTCGACATCTGGGTACTCGCCGGTGCTCGAGCGCCCCACACGGTCTCAGATCAGATTCAGGTTGGTATCGAGGGCTTTCGGGACATCGACTGGTACTGGTCGGTGGAGGGGTATCTCCGCGAATTCGACGGCGTCGTGACCTTCAACGTCGCGGACGACCCCAACGACGATCGAGACGACATCCTCGGAGGGCGAGGCACGTCCTGGGGGGTGGATGCAATGCTCCGCAAGGAGACGGGCGACGTACAGGGCTGGATCGCCCTCTCCTTCCTCAAGGCCGAGCGGACGTTCCCGGACGTCATCTCCCCTCTGGAGGAGAAGCCCCGCGTAACCTACCCGCCCATCTTCGACCGGAGGCTCGATGCCGACCTGGTCCTCACGTACCCGGGGCCATGGGGATGGACCGGCGGCGTACGCTGGAATCTCGGTACGGGCATCCCGTACACCCGGGCCTTGGGCTCCTATGCCTACTATCAGCCGCGCTACGTGGAGGGTGGAGGACTCGATTGGACGGGTGACGACCAGGACGCCTCGGGCGGCTATGGCGTGGTCCTCGGGGCCCGCAACTCATCCCGGTACCCCACCTATCACCGCCTCGATTTGAGCTTTCGGCGCACCTTCCCGAAGTCGTGGGGCTCGCTGACGCCGTATCTCAACCTCGTGAACGTCTACAACCAGCGTAACGTCCTCTTCTACTTCTTCGAGTACGAGCAGGACCCTCCCGTTCGCTCGGGGATCTCCATGTTCCCGGTACTCCCCACCTTCGGTGTCGAGGTGTCGTTCTGATGTCGCGCCTGGTGCTCACCGCGCTCGCCGTCGCCAGCTTCGCAGCGTGTGAACTGGAGGAGATCACCGTGGTCGACGTCGAAGAGGTTGTCCTGGCCGAGGTCTATGCAAACGTCGCCACCGACTTCGCCGACAATCAGCTCCTCGCTTTCCTCCACCAGACACTGGGAAGCGAAGACGTGGACGCGGCCGAGGCGGGCCTCGTGGGTGCCCGCATCACCGTGCGGCGGCCGTCCGACGGCCTGATCATCTCCCTGCGAAATGCGGCAATCACCGACTGCATCGAGGAGGATCGCGACGACTTGCCCGAAGCATGCTTCCTCGCCGACTCCTTGGATGCCGCTCGCCTGCGACCGCGCGATCTCCTAACCCTGGAGGTCGATCTCGTCGACGGTGGACGGATGGAGGGAGAGACCAGAGTGCCGGGTGACTTCGAGCTCCCGGGCTTTCCCACTCAATGTCGTCTGGCGCCTGACACGCTCCTTCCCATTCTCTGGACGAGCGCCGAGGGAGCGTGGGCGTACATCAACGAAACGGCTATTTCCGGCCTCCCCGATGCGGTGAGGTCGGAGGGGATCATCTTCCGTGACGATCCACTGTACCTTCTCGGCCTCTCGATATCGGCGACAGACACCACCACCACCTTCCCATCGGAGTTCGGTGTCTTCAACCGGTTCGACCTCGATCAGCAGCTGGCCGTGCGACTCCAGCGGGGTCTACCGGCGGATGTCAGTGCCGAGATCACCGTGACGGCAGTCGATCGGAACTACGTGAACTGGGCCAGGGGCGGGAACTTCAATCCGTCCGGTCAGGTGCGCGTTCCGAGCCTCAGAGGAGACGGATCGGGTGTCTTCGGCTCAACCGTGGGACGGCGGATCCTGCTCACCACTTCGTCGGGGTCCGGACTTCCAGCGTGCGCCTTGGAAGGCGGCTGACGGGATTCAACTTTCGTCGGGCACCACGTAGATGTGGCGCGCGAGCTCGTCGGGCACCTGCCGAGCTGCCTCGTCTCCGGTCACGGATACGTTCACGAAACCGTCCCCACGCGAGTCCTCGTTGACCACGACCTGGGCCCCGGGCACGAGGCCGCCCTCGGCCATCGAGCGTAGATCCGAAGAGTCCTCGTCGCGGACGGCCCGGATCATGACCCGGTCTCCGGCTCGGGCATCGGCCAGGGTGGCCAGGTTCGTCGGCTCGATGTCGCCGGCCCTCGTCGGGATGGGCGCACCGTGGGGGTCGTGACTCGGGAAGTCCAGGGCGCCAGCCATCTGCTCGATGAGCTTGTCCGACGCCGCATGTTCGAGGCGCTCTGCTTCGTCGTGGACGTCGTCCCAGCTGTAGCCGAGGCGCTCGCACAGGTAGGTCTCGAGGATGCGGTGTCGCCGGAGGATCTTGAGGGCTTCGACGGTGCCGGGCTCCGTGAGGCGGACACCCTTGTACGGTACATGCTCAACCAGCCCGGATTCGGCCAGTCGCTTGATCATGCCCGTCACCGACGCCGGCTGGATGTCCAGGGCCTCGGCGATGGCAGATGTCGATGCGGGGTCACCGGTGTCGCACAGGGCGTAGATCGCCTTGAGATAGTCTTCGACAGAACGGGATAGGGGCCGCGCACTCATGCTCGAAGCTAACCGTCGTCGATCGGGGTCGTCGAGTCGGGCACCCCGAGCAAAGAATATTCTTTTACCGGTGCGTATCGGATACCATCTTTAGGACGCCGTTCACGTCCAACCTCTCTTCTCCGAGGTCGTTTCTTCGCGCCCCGCTCCAGGCGGACTTGCAACGAAGCCCATGCCCGATCGCGACCAGGTAAAGCCGTATCACTCCAAGGAGACCGCCCCGGGCCAGGAGGCCGCGGACGTGGTCGCCGAGGTCTTGAAGCATGCCGAGGCAAGGGAGCAGGCCTCGAAGAAGAAGGTCGTTCCCAAGGGGCCGCCCAAGTGGACGTTGCCTCTGACCTTGAATCTCGGCGTCCTGGCGTTGTACTTCCTCATTGCCCAGCCCGACTTCCTGGTCCTCAATCCTGTGGAAGACCCGCGTGCGTCGGCGGAGGTCATCGAGGCGGAGAAGCGCGGTCTGTACATCGAGATCATGAAGCTCCTCAATTACCAGAGCGAGAACGGCCGTCTCCCTGCCACGCTGGCGGAGATGGGCAGTCCGCTGGCCGAGCAGGGCGTGGATTACACCGTGCAGGGGGACTCGAGCTTCCTGCTCATCAAGACGGTGCAGGGCGAGACCCTCGTGTTCGACTCGGCTCAGGACGACCCGGCCACGTGGGTTGGAAACTTCCAGATTCCGGGGTGATGACCATGCGATCCACGAGCGGCGGACGTCGGCGAGCCAGGAACGGCTTCTCCCTCATCGAGCTCCTCATGGCAATGTCCATAATGGGCATTCTGGCTGGGCTGGCGATCCCGAACCTGCGCACCATGACGTTCCGGGCCCGGGCCGCGTCCGTTTCGGGCGACATCGATGTGGTCCGAGTCGCCATCTCGCAGTACAACGCCGACCAGAACGCATGGCCAGCCGAGGCGGCCAACGGCGTAGTCCCGCCGGAGTTGTCGACCCACCTCCCAGAGGGCTTCTCTTTTCAGGGTGAAGGGTTCGAGCTCGACTACGAGGCCCTTTCCCCGGTGGTCATCCCTGGTGACCCTTCCACGACGCAGGTCATAGGTGTTGCGGTGACCGCCGACACCGATGAGCTGTCCAATGCCATTGTCGAGCTCCTCGGCGGGGGCATCATCTTCTCCACGGGCCGACGCCACACCTTCGTCATCTTCCGTAGCTAGAAGACCGGATCGCGGCAGGCCGCACGGATGTGACAAACCGGATGGGTCGGTGTATGACTGTGCGACCACTTCACCGGGCATTCCGCCATGCGATACGAAAAATCCACCGAGGGAATCCGGGTCCAGGTGCGGCCCCGCTACTCCCTGGCCGACTCGGATCCGGCCGACGGGATGTTCGTCTTCGCGTATACGGTCACCATGGCGAACGAGAGTGACGACACCGCCCAGCTCCTCTTCCGCCACTGGCAGATCCACGACGCAGCCGGCGACGACTCCACGGTGGACGGTGAGGGCGTCATCGGTGAACAGCCGATCCTCGCACCCGGTGAGTCCCACGAGTATCAGAGCTACTGCGTGCTGCGGTCGCCGGTGGGATACATGGAGGGGTACTACACTTTCGCCCGGCGGAGTGGCGAGGAGTTCCGAGTCGAGGTCCCGCGCTTCCACCTCAACGGCCCCTTGGTCCTGCCCGGGACATACTCACCGGTCTTCGACGACGAAGAAGAGCCTGACGTCCTCCACTGACGTGCGCTCCTGCCCGCCCGTTCGCCGGGCTCGCCGGGGGATGCCGTCAGCTGTGTCCCGTGGAACCCCCTCCATTGTCGCGGTTAATCGATGACGGCCTACCCGAGTCCCGAACAGTTGAGCAAAAATCACCGTGGATGACTCCGTCGCCATCGATGCCAAACGGATCCTGCTTCGCTACGGTGCCCCCATCGTCATCCTCGACGACGTGACCGAGGCGCATCGGATCGAGTTTGCACGTGAGATCGCCAAGACTTCATTGCCCGAGCGTCAGACGCGGCTCCGTGAGCTCCTGGTGGAGCACGGCTACATCGTCGAAGAAGACGACTGAAACCTGGCGGGTGGGTCTCGTACGGGCCGACCGCTGCTCCGTCTCTGATATCCTGTCAGACCTTCGAGCGGGCTATCTCGACGACCCGGAGGGCATCGAGCGGGAGTTGAACCGGGACCACAGTCCGGGACCCTGATGCCCGGGCATCGAGCTCGGCGACTCCTCCGTCGATGCGGACCTCCCTCGGTCTGCCGGACATCGAAGGCTCGAAGATCACGAGTGGCGGCACGGCTGCGGACTCGGGCACCAGTTCGTAGCGCAGGATCTCCGGTGTTGCCGAAAAGCGGAGCTTGATGGTGCTGCTACCCACCCTGATGCCCGACGCCTCGAAGCGCGTGAGGTGACTCGGTAGCCTCGGCGCTATTCGGATCCGTCCTGCAGCCGCGTCGGCTCTCACACCGAGGATCCCCGAGGTCAGGTCGAGGAGCAGTCCGGCCGTGGCAGAACCGCCGCTCCCCGATGGACTCCCCCCCCCGGGCCCCTGTTCAGGCGAGCCCCCGGCTGCCCGTGGGTGCCCTTCGTCCCAGAGCGTGACGATGCGCCCGGAGCCGTCCACCAAACGATCTCGCCACGCCATCCAGGCGGCGTCGGGGCTCACGGCGTCGGCGCTGGGGTCTCCTGCGAGGAGCCTGCGGAGGAGCGTGGTGGCGAGACCGTCGACGTCGGGCTGCGAGCGGCGGGCCATGGGCAGAGACCGGCCCGCGGAGGGAAGGGGTCGCCCTCCAGCCGTTCCGTCGTGCCGCGAGGGGGACGGCGGATCGGTGTCCGCCTCCCCGAGGGCACGGAGTCTCGAGACGGACGCGGCGTCTCCTGCGAGATGGAGCGCATCGGCCAACTCGACGGCGGTGAGCGCCACGAGGCTCGAAGGTGGGGGCGCCCGTGTCGCCCAGCGAGAGGCGTACTCCCGCGCCCGGCTCGTCTCGCCGAAGACGGCGGCGTGTCGTGCCGCGAGGAGGGCTCGCTCGACCGAGTCCTGGGCCATGGAACCGAGAACGGCCAGGCTCGAGTCCCGGTCTCCTACGGCAGTCGCCGCGAGGCCGATGGAGAGAGCTGCGCCTTCGTCGACTCCAACGGTGATACGTCGAGCTTGTCCAAAGAGACGGACCCTCAACCAGGCTACGGCGTCGTCGATGTCGGCGACCCCTGTCCGGATCTCGAGGCCTTCAGCCGGCCCGGCCGCCGCTCGAATGGCGTGGCTCCGGGCGTGCTTCGCCGCGGCCATCGATGTACGTCGCCCGTCCTTGTCCCCCACTGCGAGGATCAGAGATGCGTGAGCGCTGGCGGTTGGTCGGAATACCACCTGGACCACCCCCTCGACGACGTCCAGGCGGACTTCGGCTGCAGGTGGCACCAGCCTGATCTCCATCGGAGGGGTTCCCGAATCCCGGCCACCCTCCAGAATGACGGATCCCTCGTCGGTAACACGCGGGCCGGCGGCGACTTCGTGCAGAAGCACGACGATGGAGGGGGGGAGCGCTTCGCGGCTTCCCTTCCATTGGACGACGGCGAGAGGAAGCGTCGGTAGCGCGAGGGCCGTCTCGACGACTTGGCCGCCAGCGGAGGTGAACTCCCGCCTGGCCATCCCCGGGAAGAGGAGGACGTTGGCGGCCATGCCCATGGTTTCCGGACGGATCGTGACGAGCGGGCGTCCACCGCGACCCACGTCGAGCTCCGGCCGGCTCGCAACCCCCCGCACCCAGATCGACTCCCCCTCCGCGAGAAAGGGAAAGACCCCGGCGGGCCGCGCGTCGTGCAGTCCGGTGAGCCCGACATCGATGAGGGGAATCGAGTCCATCGTCTACTCGACTTCCAGGGAACGGAGCCGATTCAACGCAGCGGAGAGCTCGAAGCGGCGAAAGGAGGCCAGGGTGCCCAGGCGGCGGGGGCTGAGGGCGTCGAGACCCGCGGCCGTGATTCGATCCTCGACCCAGTCGAGGAGGTCCGGGAGCGACTCGTGCCCACTCGGTGCGGAAGGGATGAGGGCTAGCGCCAGTCCCACCGCGCGCAGCTGGCTTCGCAAGGTGAGCTGCTCCACTCCGTTGAGATCGATGGCGTCGCGTCCAAAAAGGAGCGTGCGATCGTCGGGGACCCTCACGAAGGTCGAGCGCCGGTCCTTGGACGGATCGATGGAGCTTCGATCGGGCCGGCGTGGAAGAGGGCGCCTGAGCCTGGTCGCTGCTTCGTCCACCCGCCCCGTGGGCAGCTCGCTCGCCACCGCTCGGGCCCGGTCCGTGACGTCTTCGGGCAGGTAGTCTCGCATTCGGATGACGTGGTCCGCCACGTCCAGGTAGTCTCCGCTGCCGCCGATGACCAGCACGGTGCTGACGGCGTGGTCCCTATGGAGGGCGCGTACCCGGTCGATGAAGGGGGTGATGGGCTCGCCGTCGGAGGGCACCAACTCCTGCATTCGGCGATCCCGGATCATGAAGTTCGTCGCCGACGTGTCTTCGTCCACGAGGAGGACGTGGGCGCCGGCCTCCCACGCCTCGACGATGGCAGCGGCCTGGCTGGTGGAGCCAGAGGCGTTCTCCGTCGTGAAGTTCGTCGTCCGCCGACCCATGGGCAGCCCGTCGATGAACGGGGAGATGTCCACGCCGGCGACGCTCCGTCCGTCTTCCGCCCGAACCTTCACCGTGTCGTCGCGGCAGACGACGAGTTCGCGGCCGTCGCCTGGCCGGTGATTGTACACGCCCGACTGGAGCGCCCGCAGGACGGTGCTCTTGCCGTGGAATCCCCCTCCCACGACGAGGGTGACCCCTTCGGGAACGCCCATCCCCGTGGTCGGGCCGGCGTTGGGCAACTCTACGGTGACGCGGAGGGTCGCGGGCGATGTGAAAGGCACGACTTCGTCGATGTCGAGGGGTGTGTCCTCTATCCCACTCTGGCGGGGCAGACGGGCACCATCGGCGATGAAGGCGATGAGCCCCTTGGGCTTCAACGCAGAGCGTAGGGCTTCAGCGTCTTCGTTTGCGGCTGCACACCGGGCCACCTCCTCGGCTGGGTGGGCGGCCGCCGTGAGCGACGCGCCGACGATCTCGGGGACGTCCTCCGTCAGGAGGGCGACTGCCTCCTGCGCCGAGATCCGGCGCCCCCTGGCTGGAAGGCCGACGGCGAAGCGGGCCTCGATCCGACCTTCCTCGTCGATGCCCACCGCCGTCTGGGGCAGCACGATCTGCCCGACGGACTCCATCCGCACGGCTCCGCTGCGCCCACTTCCCCGGCGACGGGACCGGTTGCCGGCCTCGTGACGAAAGGTTCGGGCGAGGAGGGCGGCCGTGCCCCAACGCCGCGCCTCGTTGCCATAGGCGTCAGCGGGGAAGGACGCGGTGGCTGGGTCGATCTCCACCTTGACCCGACTCGGGTCGGCGAAGGGATCACCCTGGACGTGATCGAACACCAGCGTGAAGTCCGTGAAGCGCCAAGCACCGGTGAGCGCCTTGTACGCCTTGTAGCCTCGACCGTCGATGCCTTCGAGGAGGGTGACGAGCTCGCTGGCGGTTCGGGACAGATTCATGGAGTGGGTCATAGGCGGGCTTCGCGTTTCTCCCTGGTGGTCCGAATCGTACGTTCTTCCCATGCGAGACCGTAGACGTACGTGGTTCCAGGCACGCCTCGCCTTCCTGGCCGCTACCCTTTGCACCGGCTGCAGCGGGGCGGAAGAGACGGCACCGGAGGCTCCCGGGTTCTCCCATCGGGCCGTGTCGTCGAGGGGGATGGTCGTCACCGGGTCCCCCTATGCCACGGGGGCAGGCGTCCGCGTCCTCGAGGCTGGCGGCAATGCCATCGACGCGGCGGTGGCCGCCGCCTTCGCTCTCGCTGTCGCCGAGCCCACCCAGTCGGGCCTGGGAGGGCGCACGCAGATCCTCCTCCGGACGGCGAGTGGGGCCGTGCATGCCGTCGACGGCGGCACCGAGGTTCCGGCCGGCTACGACGCACAAACGGCCCCGGCAGGCGAAACTGGATACGCCGCCGTGGGAATCCCCGGGACGGTGGCGGCCCTCTTGAAGGTACACGAGGAGCACGGAGTCCTCGGGCGGGTGGAGGTGCTGGGGCCTGCCGTCGCGTGGGCTGAAGACGGGGTCCGTTTGCCTGACGGCGAACGTCGCCGACTCGAAGGCCTCGCCAGGGAAGAGGGCCCGGAGTCGGCCGTCGCGCGGCTCTTCGGTACGGAGCCCGACTCCGTCGTCGTTCAGCCGCAGCTGGCCCGAACGCTCCGGGCCATCGTGACCGACGGTCACCATGGCTTCTATGGAGGCGAAGTCGCCGCCGCCATGGCGAGGGACATCGGCGAGGGCGGCGGCTTCGTGTCCGCGTCGGACCTGGCCGCGTATCGCCCCAGGGACGGCCTGGTCGGCCGGACCTCAGTTGGCGAGGTCGAGGTCGTCGGCAGCTATCTACCGGCGTCAGGTGTCACCGTGGCCGAGATCATGGGCATCCTCGACCGCGTCGACGTACCGCGAGAGGACGGAGCGTGGGCCGACCTCCTTGCCGACGCCCTGGTGGCGGGCTTCGAAGATCGTGAGATGGCCGAGTCGATGTCGCCCGCAGCCGCCGTGGCGTGGCTCATGTCTGATTCGCTCCTCGAGCGGCGTGCCCGGGAGGTCATGACGGCCATGGCCGACCCGCCGCCGACGGCAACCTCGGTGGGGGTCGGCGAGTGGACGAGGGTCGAGGATGAGCCTCTCGAGCCCGAGCCTCCCTTCACGAGCCATATCTCCGTGGCCGATGTCGACGGCAACCTCGTCGCCATGACTCAGTCGTTGGGGCCGTCGGGCGGAGCTCGCGTGGCCACTCCCGAACTCGGCTTCCTCTACGCTTCGACGCTGGGCGGCTATCTGACGGCGGGCGGGCCCGGCTATCGACCATGGTCGTCCCAGGCTCCCCTTCTGGTACTGGGGGAGGAGGGCCCGGTCATGGTGGCCGGAGGGGCGGGGGCTCGTCGGATCATCTCCGCCCTGGTGGGGACGTTGAGCCGGACGCTCCATCTCGGCGTGGAGCTGGAGGAAGCGCTCCGGGCTCCTCGCCTGCATCCCACGGGGGGGCGGGTCTACGTCGAGGCGGGGTGGGGCGTCGCCGCAGCCCTCGAGGAGCGCGGCCAGGAGGCGGTGCCTCGGGAGCGAAGCTACTTCGCCCGGCTCAACGTCATCGAGATCGACCGAGGACGGTGGACGGGGATAGCCGAGCCGGGATGGAGCGGTGCGTCGGCGGCGGGACCGCGTTAAGATCGCGACGCTCCACGGACCCCCGATCTCGGGACCCCCTGATCACGGACTCGGAGAACCATGACCGCACGACGCCTCCTCGCCCTTCTCCCGCTGACCTTCACCGCCGCGTTCGGCTTAGGCTCGATGGTCGTGACGCCTACTGCGGCCCAGGAGGCGACCACGCTCATCTGGAACGGGCGTCTCCTCGACGGTAGCGGGAATCCCTGGATCTATGCGGATGTCCTCATCCGTGGCGACCGGATCGAGGCCGTGGGCGATCTCTCCGACGTGGAAGCAGACGAGGTCATCGACGCCACGGGCCTCTATGTGGCTCCGGGCTTCATCGATTCCCACTCCCACGCCGGTGGTGGCCTCGCGTCGGCGGGACTGAGCCACGCCGAGCCCCTGCTGGCCATGGGCCTCACCACCGTCTTCGTGAATCCTGACGGAGGCGGGCCGGCGGACATGGCTGCCCAGCACGACGCCCTCATGGCGAACGGCTTGGGCGTGAATGTCGCCCAGCTCGTTCCCCAAGGCTCGGTGCGACGGGCAGTCATGGGCTCCGCCGACCGGGCGGCGACCCCATCGGAGCTCGCGCGGATGCGGGAAATCGTCCAGGAGGCGATGGAGACGGGTGCGTGGGGACTGTCCTCCGGTACGTACTACGTACCAGGCAGCTATACGCCGCCCGAGGAGATCGAGGAGCTGGCCAAGATCGTCGCAGAGTTCGGAGGGGCTTACACCAGTCACATCCGTGACGAATCGACCTACAGCGTCGGCCTCATCGCGGCTGTGGACGAGGTCATCAACGTCGGGCGCGTGGCGGGTATTCCGGCGGTGCTCACCCACGTCAAGGCGCTGGGACCCTTCGTGTGGGGGTACGGCGATGCCATCGTGAAGCGCGTCGAGCGAGCCCGGGAAGAGGGGGTTCAGGTCTTCGCCGACCAGTACCCGTATACGGCCTCGGCAACCGGACTCGACGCGGCACTTCTTCCCCGATGGTCGCAGGCCGGCGGGCGCGACTCGCTCATGGCCCGCATGGACCATCCGGCCACCATGGCACGGATTCGTGAGGGCATGGTGGACGGCCTCGCACGCCGAGGAGGGGCGGATCGGATCCAGTTCCGGCGCTTCCGACCCGACCCCTCCATCGAGGGTCGTCTGCTCAGCGATCTCGCCGAGGAACGGGGCGAGGACCCCATCGACACCGCCATCGAGCTGATCCGGGACGGGGGGGTGAGCATCGTCTCGTTCAACATGCACGAGGACGATCTGGAGCGGCTGATGGCTCAGCCTTGGACCATGACGTCATCCGATGGAGACCTGGTGCCCATGGGGGAAGGGGTTCCCCACCCACGCACGTACGGGGCCTTCGCTCGGAAGATCGGCCTCTACGCCCGGGACCTGGGCGTGGTATCCCTGGAGGAGGCGGTTCGGAGCATGACCTCCTTGCCGGCGCTGGTCTTCGGTATGGCGGACCGGGGTGTGCTCCGGGAGGGGGCTGCGGCCGACATCGTCGTCTTCGACCTGGCGGCCGTGGACGACGTCGCCGAGTACACCGATCCCCACCACTACTCCGAAGGCATGGTCCACGTCCTGGTGAACGGGGTGCCGGCCATCTCCGAGGGCGACTTCACCGGGGAGCGTCCGGGACAGGTCCTGAAGAAGTGAGTCTCGGAGCCTAGCGACCTTCGAAGTCCGGCGCCCTGCGGTCACGCCAGGCCCGGAGGCCTTCCTTCACATCGTCCGATGCGGCGCACTCGTCGACCAGGCCAGCGAGTGCGTCGGGGTCGGGGTCGCCGGCCGCCAGCTCCAGCAACCCCCGCTTCATGTTCCTCACCGCCAGGGGAGCCAGAGTGCCGAGTCGCCCGACCAACTCGTTGACGAGTGAGTCGAGCTCCTCCCGGTCGGTGAGGTGGGTGAGATAGCCGCTGCGAAGGAGCTCGTCATCCTCCAGCTCCTCGGCGGCCAGGAGAATTCGGCTCGCCGTGCCCAGGCCCAGTCGTGTCAGGTAGCGGCGGAGGCCGCCTGGTGGGTAGCAGACGCCCAGCTTGGCGGCGGGAACCGATAGCCGCATTCCTCTGAACCCGATGCGGAAATCACAGCAGAGGGCCAGCTCGGCACCCCCGCCGTAGACGTGTCCGTTGATCCGGGCGACAGTGGGCAGCGGAAGTGAGGCGAGCTCATCGGTGAGGGTGTCGAAGACGGCACCGCTCATTCGACCGCTCTCCATCTCCTCCAAAGCCGCGCCGGAACAGAAGGTCCTGTCTCCCGACCCGGTGAGCACGAGGACTCGTACCCCGTCGTCGCTTGCCACCTCCCCGAGGACCCGCTTCAGCGCGTCCACATCGTCGGCGCCCAGGGCGTTGTGACGCTCGGGTCGGTGCAGGATCACGTGCCCCGCGGGGCCGTCCCTTCGATATCGGATGCCGGGTGATTCATCGACGAGATTCACGGACGCACTATAGGCTCGCTGCCGACGGTACGCATGGGTTCGACTCCTGGCGGGTCCGCTGGTACCATTCGCATCCCCGAGTACATCGAGAGCACCGGACGGAGGACCAGGTTGGGCGCGATCCGCGATTTCATGGAGGCCCACTACCGGCACTTCAACGCGAGGGAGGTGGTGGATGCCGCGAAGGCGTACCAGGCGCATGTCGACGAGGGCGGAAAGATGCTCGTGGCCATGGCGGGCGCCATGTCGACCGGCGAGTTCGGTGTCATCCTCGCGGACATGATCCGGGCCGGTAAGGTCCACGCGATCTCATGCACCGGCGCCAACCTCGAAGAGGATGTCTTCAACCTCGTCGCCCACGGTGACTACGAGATCGTCCGTTCGTGGCGGGAGTTGTCGGCTTCCGACGAGCAGGCCCTCTACGAGCGCGGCATGAACCGGGTGACGGATACGTGCATTCCCGAGACCGTGATGCGTCACATCGAAGGTCGACTCCTCGAGTGCTGGAGGGCGGCCGCGGACAGCGGCCGTCGGCTCATGCCCTCTGAGTTCCTTTTCGAGGTCCTGTCCGATCCGTCGTTGGAAGAGCATTACCAGATCGATCCCGCCCATTCCTGGATGCTGGCCGCGAAGGCCGCGGGGATTCCCGTCTACTCACCGGGATGGGAGGATTCGACCACCGGCAACATCTTCGCGGCCAACGTGCTGGCGGGAAATCTCCCGAGCCACGGGTGTGTGAAATCCGGCACAGAGCAGTTCGCCCACCTCATCGACTGGTATCGGGCCAACCATGGCGACGGCGAGCATCCCTCCGTGGGCTTCTTTCAAATCGGCGGAGGCATAGCAGGAGACTTCGCCATTTGTGCGGTGCCGTGCATCACCCAGGATCTGAAGGAAGAAGTGCCCTACTGGGGCTATTTCTGTCAGATCACTGACGCGCAGCCCTCCTACGGTGGCTACTCGGGTGCTCCGGCCAACGAGAAGATCACGTGGGGCAAGCTGGAGCCAACGACCCCTCGTTTCGAGATCAACTCGGACGCTGCCATCGTGGCTCCGCTGGTCTGCGCGTGGGTGCTGGGGCGCTAGCAACCGTCACGGATCGACCTTCTGCCTCGTTCGATTCACTCACCGGCCCTTCACGAGACCGGCCCTGCGAAGCCGGCCTCGGCCACTACCAGGAGCAGGGCCCGTTGGACCGCCAGGTAGGCTTCGCGATTGACCCAATACTCGTCGGGCGCGTGGCCGTTGGCGCCGATACCACCCCTACCGATGGTCACCGCGGGAATCCCCAGCGCGATGGGCACGTTGGAGTCGGTGGAGGAGCGCCCCAGCTCCCCGTCGACGCCGAAGGCGGACGTCGAGGCCAGCGCGCGCTGAATGAGAGGCAGCGAGGGCTCCAACTCTCCGGACGGGCGATCCCCGATCTTCGCCGGATCGACCGTGAGGGACGGGCCCTCCCGGCGGAGCGCGTTCTCCTCCTCGAGTGCTCGCTGCATGGCGTCGAGGAAGACCTCCTCGATCCGCGCCAGGCTCTCGGGGCTCTCCGAGCGCATGTCCACCTCCATCCACGACTCGAAGGGCACCGAGTTCACCGACGTACCGCCTCCGATCCGCCCGACGTTGTAGCTCGTGCGGGGGCCCGATCGGGTGAGGGTGTCGGCCACGTCCTGGAAATAACGCACCGCCCGGCTCATGGCGTGGGCGGGGTTCGCCGTTCCGAAGGCACCCCAGGAGTGTCCGCCGGGGCCCTCGAAGGTGACGCGGTACCGGACCGACCCCAGACCCATGGTCACCAGCCGGGAGAGGCCACCGCCGTCGACTTCCACCCACACGTCGGGTCGCAGGCCACCCTCGCGGTAGATGTGCTTCATGCCCCTGAGGTCGCCGAGCCCCTCTTCTCCCACGACGCCGACGAAGAGCAGGTCGTCTTCCGTCTCCAGGCCGGCCTCCTCGAGAGCACGGAGTACCGAGAGCACCACGACCAGTCCCCGCGTGTCGTCGCCGACCCCGGGGGCGAATAGCGTGTCACCGACCTGACGTACCGTGACATCGGTGCCTTCGGGGAAGACCGTGTCCAGGTGACCCCCGAATCCGATGGCGCGATCCCCCGTGGTACCACGCCGTAGCCCGATCACGTTGCCCTCTTCGTCCGTCCAGACCGAGTCGGCGCCGAGTTCGGTGAGCAGCTCGGCGAACCGCTCCCCCCGGACGTCTTCCATGAAGGGCGGTGCTGGGATCTCGGTGAGCTCGATGAGTAGATCCAGAGCCCACCGATCGTGCTCCTCGGCGAGCTCGAGGGCCGAACTCACCGTCGGGTTGGCGAGGAGGGTGCGGATCTCCTCGGCGTACTCCGGCGCCGCTTCCTGGGCGGCGAGAGGAGCGGCGAGAGCCATGAGCAAAAGCATCACGGCACCGGTTGTCGGACGCGGCAACAGGGCGCGCCAGTGGGTCGTCGTCGGCGTGGCGGTTGGAGGGGCAGTGGAGCTCACCGATGGCCTCCCGGGCTTTGTTCGTTTCTGAGGTTCCATCGCTACGATACCGGGGCTCGGCCGCTGGGGTCCACCCGGCGTGGGGCCGCGACATGGCGCAGGTCGCGGGCAGGGCCTCCCGGGTTGCTGCGCAGATTTGGGACGGCGATACTCCGAGCCGGTAGGAGTGACCGCCTCCTCCCCGAGCCCATCACCCGACGATGACCGACGCCCACGTCACCGAGCCCCCGGTGCGCCGCCCGATAGCCGATGAGATCTCCCTCTGGGAGGTCCTGGCGGTCCTCCTGCGTAGACGGGGAACCATCGTTCTCACGACGATTCTGGTGACGGCGCTCGCCATCGCCGTAACGCTTGTCAGGGCCGAGGAGTTCACGACTCAAGCGGCATTCCGGCCTCAGGGAACCGAGGCCTCGTCGTCACAGCTCATGGCTCTGGCGAGCCAGTTCGGCGTGAACGTGCCCGGAGGTGGGGAAGAGGCGAGCCCCGCCTTCTACGCCGAGCTTCTCGCATCGAGGGAAATCCTGTCGCGGGCGGCGACCCGGCCCTATGACGTGGACGGTGTGGGGACGGTCTTGCTGAAGGACCTCCTGGAGATCGAGCAAGACACGGAAGCGCTTCGCGATGCGGCGACCATAAATTGGTTGCGCGAGGAGGCCGTGTCGGTCTCCACCGGCCGTGAGACGGGAACCGTCACCGTGTCGGTCACCACTGAGTGGCCGGACCTGTCCAGGGGGATCGCCGACGAGCTCCTGGCCGAGGTGGCGATCTTCAACTTGAACACGCGCCAATCCCAGGCGGCGGCCGAGCGCGCCTTCATCGAAGAGCGCGTCCGGGAGGCCGAGGCCGAGCTGGAGGCGGCGGAGGGGGAGCTCAGGATATTCCTGGAAGCGAATCGCCAGTGGCAGGATTCCCCCCTTCTGACCTTCCGCCAGCAGGCCCTGCAGCGCGAAGTGACACTCCGTAGCTCCGTCCTCTCCACCCTTGTCCAGTCGTTCGAGCAGGCGCGGATCTCCGAAGTCCGGGACACGCCGGTCATCACGGTGGTCCAGGAGCCTTTCCTTCCGCCGGGACCCGATGAGCGCCCTCTGGTTTTGATTGCGGTACTGGGGATCGTGCTCGGCGGCATGATGGGCGTCGTCCTCGCCTTCGTTGTCGAGGCGTTCCGCCGCCCCAGTGAGGGCGATCCGGCCAAGGAAGACTTCCAGAATACGTGGGAGGGTCTAAAGCGCTCGATCCCCTTCGTGGGAAGCCGCGCCTAGCCTCTTTTCTGGCTGTTTCCGTTAGATTTAACGGCTACCCACTCGTAGAACACTTTTCGCCCGTCGGCGCGTGAGGACACCGCCGCTGCCGGACGTCGCAGGTTTTTGATATGCCCATTCGCAACATCGCGATCATCGCACACGTCGACCACGGAAAGACGACCCTCGTCGACCAGATGTTCGGTCAGGCCGGGATCTTCCGGGAGAACCAGAACGTCGAAGAGCGGGTCATGGACTCGAACCCGCTGGAGAAGGAGCGCGGGATCACCATCCTCGCCAAGAACACGGCGGTGCACTGGAACGATGTGAAGATCAACATCGTCGACACACCCGGACACGCTGATTTCGGGGGCGAGGTCGAGCGGATTCTCCGGATGGTGGACGGCGTCGTGCTGTTGGTCGATGCCGCCGAGGGGCCTATGCCTCAGACGCGCTTCGTTACCCGAAAAGCGCTGGAGCTGGGTCTTCTGCCTCTGGTCGTCATCAACAAGGTCGACCGAGGTGACGCCCGACCCGAAGAGGTGCACGACGAGGTCCTCGAGCTTTTCATGGATCTCGAAGCCAATGACGCGCAGCTCGACGCTCCCTTCTTGTACGCTGTCGGGCGGGACGGATGGGCGTCTGAGGAGCCCGGGGTCCAGGGGAGCGACCTCACGCCCCTTTTCGAAGCCATCGTCTCCCACTTCCCCGCACCGCAGGTGGATCGTGAGGGGCCGTTCCAGATGCTGGTCTCCACCCTCGACCATTCACCGTACGTGGGTCGTATCGCCGTTGGGCGCATCGAGCGTGGCATCGTGCGTTTGGGCGAACAGGTCGCGCTTCTCGATCTCGGTGACGCCGGGATGGTGAGCGACCCCACCGAGGCAGAACTGGCCAAGGTGTCCCAGCTCTACACGTTCAGCGGCCTCGACCGGATCGAGATCGAAGAGGCTCACGCCGGGGACATCGTTGCGCTGGCGGGCTTGGAAGGAGTGGAGATCGGCAAGTCGGTCACCGACCCGGAGCACCGGGAGCGCCTGCGAGGCATCGCCGTGGAGGAGCCTACCCTCGCTGTGGACTTCACGGTCAACAACTCGCCGTTTGCCGGCCAGGCCGGCAAGTACGTGACGACGCGCCAGCTTCGCGAGCGGCTCTTCAAAGAGTTGGAGCGCAACGTTGCGCTACGAGTGGAAGACACCGAGTCGCCGGACACCTTCACCGTGAGTGGCCGTGGTGAGTTGCATCTCACCATTCTCATGGAGACCATGCGCCGAGAAGGGTACGAGTTCCAGGTATCGCGCCCACGGGTCATCACCCGACGTGACGATGGCGGCGAGCTCCAGGAGCCGTACGAGGAGGCCGTGGTGGAGGTGCCGTCCGATATGGTGGGGACGGTCATCGAGAAGTTGGGCTCGCGGAAGGGTGAGATGACCGAGATGAGGCCGATGGGTGGGGCACCTGCCGGAGGAGGGTCGGGGACGACGCGCCTGCGCTTCAAGATCCCGGCTCGGGGCCTCTTCGGTTATCGCTCGGAGTTCATGACCGACACACGAGGCGAGGGCATCCTGCACCACACCTTCGCCGAGTGGGACGGCTGGGCCGGTGACTTGAAGGGCCGCACCCGCGGCGTGCTCGTCGCCGATCGGCCCGGAAAGGCCGTCGGGTTCGCCCTCTTCGGCCTCCAGGAGCGCGCGACCCTCTTCGTCGCCCCGGGAGCGCCGGCCTATCAGGGCATGATCGTGGGCGAGAACGCTCGGACCGACGACATGGACGTGAACGTGAGCAAGGAGAAGAAGCTCACGAACATGCGGACGACGTCGTCGGACGAGAACATCAAGCTGGAGCCACCCAGGCAGATCACCCTCGAGCTCGCCCTCGAGTTCATCGAAGACGACGAGCTCATCGAGGTCACGCCCGAAGGCATCCGCCTCCGCAAGCGGATTCTGGACCCCAACCAGCGGAAGAAGGCGGCAAAGCGTCAGCACCAGATGGCCTAGGGCCGCCATCTTCACGATCCGCGCGACGCAGGCTGCTCGGGGCGGCGCGCCTCCGAAGGACCTCAGCGGACGGCTGGCAGCACACCCTCGACGACGAGGCGCATGGACTGCTCGGTGAGCCACGCGTTTCCTTCGTCCTGACTGACGCCGCGCCACTCTGTGGTGGTCACGACGACCAGGTCGAGTCCTGGGTGGACGTAGACGAGCTGGCCACCGTATCCCCAAGCGAAGACTGCCCCCCGCGACTCGTCGATCCACCACAGATAGCCATAGGAGACGGGTCCGATGGCCGTGACGGAGCCCAGAGCTCCCATGATCGGCCCCATGGAGTTGCGGACCCACTCCTCGGGCAGGATGCGGCGCCTGCCCGACTCACCACCCTGAAGGTAGAGTTGCCCGAAGCGGGCCAGGTCTCGAGGGCGAAGGTCGAGCCCCGCTCCTCCGTTGACGTGCCCGCCGCTCCCGATGGGCTCCCAAGTACGGTCCACTATGCCCAACGGGCCGAAGAGAACCTCGTCGGCGAAGGCGGGGAGCGTTCGGCCCGCGGCTTCCTCGACGATGACGCCGAGGAGGTGGATTGCCGCCGAGTTGTAGGCGAACGTTTCGCCGGGGGTGGCGACGAAGGTCCGCTCCAGCAGGTAGGCCACGTGGTCCGGCGCGGCGATCCAGTCGAGGTAGCCCACCGAGCCGCTCTCCGTCCATTGAATGCCGCTGGCCATGGACAGGAGATGGCCGACAGTCACCTCCGCGTGCTCCGGGCGCAGAGGTGCGTGGGGGCCCGACAGGAAGTCGGCGATGGACTGTTCGGTACTCTCGATGTGACCGGCATCGATGGCGAGGCCCACCAGTGCTCCGACGACGCTCTTCGTCACCGACCGCACGTCGGCCAGGGTCTCGCGGTCGGCGCCGTTGAAGTACCCCTCGTAGACGAGTCGGCCATGGCGTACCACCAGCAGGCTCCTCATGCGGTCGACCGAAGCGGCTCGGGCTCCTGCCAGCTGCAGAGCGAACGGGTCCAGCCCGACCTCGACCGCGGCAGCGGTTTCCCACGGCGCCGACAGCTCGACGGGCGTCGTCGTGGTCGGGCCCAGGGGCGCGTCGGTGCATCCCCCGGCCAGAAGAAGGAGAGCCCAAACCGCGGGGTGGACGTTGCGCCCGTGTCGTCGCTCCGGTCGTGTCACGAACAGCTCCCGAGTTGGCGGTACCCCCATCTACGCGGACGCAGTGCCCACCCTTTCCTGCCCCCGGGGACTTCGCGGCGAGTAGTGCGCCAGGGGCTCCTGAGAATCGCCGCGTTACCCCTTCGGGCAACCGACCGTCTGTATGGCGAGAACACGGACGGTCGGCGTCGAGTTCGCCGTCCGCGAGAATGCACCAAGACCGAGGGTACGAAGATGCATGGACGAACGAACCGCCGCAGGACCATGGTCGGCGCGGGGACCGCTTTCGCGTTGGCGCTCACACTCGGTGCGTGTGACACCACCGAGCCCGCCATCGACGATGCCCTCGTCGACGACGTGGCTCTCCTCGCTGCCGACGCAACGTTGGAAGACGTCACCTTGTGGAATCAGCCGCTGGACTTCGGTTCCGCCGGCCCCGCGCAGACGGAGCCCCAGGCCGCTCCCGGAGAGCCTGGAGGCCGAGGGGGTTGGTCTGGGACCTTCTCCGGAATGCGGAGCGTGACCTTCTACGACGAGAACGGCGACGAACAGGACGGCTACGATCCCCTTCTCACCGAGTCCATCGACATCGTCCTCGAGATCGAGGGCGAGGTCTCCCGGGCCGGCTGGGAAGCCAGTATCTACCGCGAGCGGGATAAGACGGTCTCCGGCCTCCTCGGTGAGGAGACGAGCCGGACCTGGAACGGAACCGGCAGCAGCGAAGTCTCGCGTAGCCGCCACCTGGACTCGGGTGAGGAGCGTACCTACGACGCCGTCGGCACGGTGGAATACGAAGACGTGGTGGTACCCATTCCCGGCAGCGATCCCCGGTGGCCCCTTTCCGGCACCATCCGTCGCACCTTCGCCGTGACCCGTACCGGTCCGGACGGATCCATCACGCGCTCCATCGAGGTGGTCATCACCTTCGATGGCTCGCCCATGGCCGTCGCCTTCGTAAACGGCGAAGAGCGACTCATCGACCTCGCTGCTGTCGATGGCGTGAATCCCGTCCGCCATCGCGGAGGCTGATACCGTCGACTCACCGGCCGGCGATCCAGGACCGGCCCCGGCACTCAGGGGGTGGTGGCTGCGCGCCACCACCCCCTTTTGGCGTGCCTCCACGCTCGGTTGCCCCCACGGGAACCGGTTCTGATTCGGTTCACGGAAGGCGATGTTTCCCAGGCGCCGCACACACGATGGCTGCGCCGATCAGGGAGTCGAGGAAATCGAGGTGGACGGATTGAATAGAGAGCGCTTCGAGAAGGCCCATACCTTCGAGACGTATCTGGAGACGGTGGAAAAGAACCGAGAGCTCTGGCACGCGGTCTACGACCGCGTGCGGCTCCCCGAGGACGTCGTAGAAGAGGCCCGGAGCCTGCCCGGCGGCTGGCACCTCGTGGCCCTTTCCGAGGACTGGTGCGGCGATGCCGTAAACACCCTGCCGATCATCGCGCGCCTCGCCGACGAGGCCGGTTGGGACCTGCGGGTCATGAGCCGGGACGAGAATCCCGATCTCATGGACACACACCTCACCAACGGGAGGAGCCGGTCGATTCCCATCGTCATCGTCTACGATGAAGCGTTCGAGGAGGTGGGCTGGTGGGGGCCGCGTCCAGGGGAGATCCAGAAGTGGGTAATGAGCGAGGGCTTGGAACTACCGTCTCCAGAGCGCTACAAGGTCATTCGACGATGGTACGCGAAGGACCGGGGCCGGACTACGTTGGACGAGCTCCTCCGTATCGTCTCCTCGGCGGCGTGATGGCCAGCGAGCCGAAACGCGAGGACCGGGAGGAGGCGGACGCGTGAGCAGACGATCGGGTCTCTTCGCGCTCGCCTTCGGATCGGGCTTCGCGGTCCTGGCCATCGAGATCGCCGGGGCCCGACTCATCGCGCCGGTCTTCGGGCTGTCCGCCGTGCCGTGGACGGCGGTCATCGGCGTGATCCTCACGGCCCTCGCCCTGGGCAACCACTTCGGCGGGCGCTTGGCCGACGCGGGCAAGGTGCCGCTCTCGCGGATCCTCGTCGTCGCCGGATTCACCGGACTGCTTCCGGTCCTCGGCGCCGGCGTGCCCTGGGTAGCGCGGTCGGTCCTCGGCTTTATTCCCGGGGCGGTGGTCAGCGCCCTCGTCCTCTTCGCGCCACCCGTCCTGTGCCTCGGCGCCGTGGTGCCCTACCTGGTGCGGGCCGATACCGAGAGTCTGGAGACCATCGGCCGCCGCGCCGGGGACATCAGTGCGGCAGCCACGACCGGGTCGATTGCCGGGTCGTTTGTCACGGGTTTCTTCCTCCTTCCCGCGATGCCGCTACCCGTGCTCCTCGGGCTGACGGCTGGGGCTCTTTTCGTCATGGCCTGGGCGGCTTCGCGAATCCTGGGGGAGGGTGGTTTCGGAGGCGGTGTCCTGATGGCGGCCCTTGTCGGACCCGCGGTGGGCCTGTTGGCTTCGGGCACGCCGCCCGACACCCTCCACGCCGAGCAGACGCTGCACACCTCCGTGCGCGTCACGGAGCGCACGTGGGCCGACGGGAGTAGGGTGCGGGAACTCTGGCAAAACGGCGGGTCGTCTTCGGCGGAGTACGTAGCGTCGGGGGCGCCGGCCCACGTGTATGCACGGGCGAGCCTCGAGATCGTCCGGCCCTTCGTCGCTGAAATGGAACAGGTGTTGGTGCTCGGCGGCGCCGCCCTGACCCTTCCCGTGGCTCTCGTCGCGGAGTCGGACGACCTCCGCGTAGACGTGGTGGAGATCGACCCGGAGGTCACGCGGCTGGCCGAGGCGTATTTCACCTACGGTGAAGCGCCTCGCCCGGCCATCGACGTCATCCATGAAGACGGTCGGGTATTCCTCCGGGCTCCTGCCCGCTACCTGGGCCGGGCGGCGGGAGATCCCGAGACCCGTGCCTCCGGGGCCGGCGCACCGCAGTACGATCTGATATACCTCGATGTCTTCGACCACCTCCTCACCGTGCCCTGGACAATGGTCACCCGCGAAGCCCTGGCCGATATGGCTGCGCTCCTCGACGAGGACGGGATCTTCATGGCGAACGTCCTCTCTCCGTTGGAAGGGGAGGGTCGCGTCTTTCTCCAGCGCCTCCGAGCCACCCTCGAATCGGTCTTCGGCGATGTACGCGTCTACCTCGCCGACCCCACCCTCGACGCAGGCGCAACGCAGAACCTCGTGGTGTTGGCCACCGTCGACCCGTCGCTCCTGCCACCGCTGGATCGCCCCCAGACCAGTGTCACCGGCGAGGGTAGGCCCTTTACGGACGCTTGGGCGCCGGTGGAGTACCTTCAGGCCAAGGTCTTTCTCGAAGGTCTCCGCTGGAGGTGACGATGGCCGCTGGCTTCAAGGATGGCGTGCCCGAGAACACCCACCCCCTGAACCTCGTGGATACGGACGACGCGCCCGGAAGCGTTGCCGGTGTCATCGAAGAGGTGGGTCGCCCTCCCCTCTTCGAGGTCTACATGAGGATGGCCGAGGAGCTGGCAAAGCGGTCGACGTGCGCCCGATTGCAGGTGGGCACCGTCATCACCGACGCCAAGCTCGAGAACGTCGTCGCCATCGGATACAACGGAAACGCCCGCGGCTTTCCCAACCGCTGCGACTCAGACGAGGCGGGTCGTTGCGGATGCATCCACTCCGAGATGAATGCCTTGGTGAAGTCGCCGGGCCAGCTGCGGGACAAGGTGGCCTTCGTTACCGCGAGCCCGTGTGTCATGTGCGCGAAGCTCATGGTCCAGGCCAACGTGTCCCACGTCTTCTACCGCCATCGCTACCGGATCCCCACCGGCATCGAGGTCCTGGAACGGGGCGGTGTCCAGACGGTCCACTACACCCGCTGGCAGAGCGCCTGGCGCGACTGAATCGACTGCCACCGGCCCCCTGGGAAACATCCGTCGATTGACTAGACTTCCGGGCCCAGACCGTACGTGAACCCAAAGGGCTCCAGGGCCGACGAGGCTCGGAGGATCTCTTTCATTGCATACTCTCGAGAAGAACGTCGTCACTCGGCCCTACGGCCGCTTCTTCCTGCCCGGCCCCACCGAGGTCCACCCCGTCGTCCTCGGCGCCCAGGCCCGCCCGATGATGGGACATCGAGGAGCCGAGGCTCAGGCATTCATGAAGGACATCCACCGCCGGCTCGGCGATGTCTTCATGACCACGCGGCCGGTCTTCGTTTCGACCTCCTCGGCCACGGGGCTCATGGAGGCCGCCGTCCGCAACGCCGGCCGGGGGCGGATCCTTTCCTTGGTGAACGGCGCCTTCAGCCAGCGTTTCGCCGACATCGGCAAAGCCTGTGGTTTCGACGTCGAGACGCTGGACGTCGTCTGGGGCGAGGCACACGACCCGGATGTCGTTCGGAGTCGAGTGGCTGAGGGGTCGTACGACGCGGTGACACTCGTCCACTCCGAGACGTCGACAGGAGTTCTCAACGACGTGGCCGCCCTCTCCGCCGCCATCAGGGAGACGCCCGACACCCTCGTCCTCGTCGACTCGGTCACCGGTTTCGGTGCTGCCGAGGTTCGGCCCGACGACTGGGGGGTGGACTTCCTCCTTACGGGCTCGCAGAAGGCGTTCGCCCTTCCGCCGGGACTCTCTTTCGGGGTTGCCTCGGAGCGGATGATGGTCCGGGCGGCGGAGGCGCCACGCCGCGGCTACTATTTCGACTTGGAGTTCTTCGCCAAGAACCACGCCAAGGACCAGGCGACGACCACGCCGGCCATCTCGGTCCTCTACTCGCTGGACGTCCAGCTCGACCGCATGCTCGCCGAGGGGATGGAGGCTCGCTGGGCCCGACACAGGCGCATGGCCGAGCGCAGTTGGGCGTGGGTCGAAGAGATGAATGGGCGTGGGCTGGACCTTCAGGTCATGGCGCCCGAAGGCTATCGCTCGCCGGCAGTCACGGCGGTTGTGACTCCCGAGGGCCTCACCGGGCCCGATGTCACCTCACGCGTGGCCGAGCGGGGATGGGTGGTGGGCGGTGGGTACGGCAAGCTCAAGCAGACGAGCTTCCGTATCGGCCATATGGGCGACCACACCGAGGACGAGCTCGACGGGCTCCTCGACGTGCTTACGGAGGTGCTGACATGAGCGCCGACCGTTTCACCGTCCTCGTGACGGACAAGGTCTCCGAGTCGGGCCTCGCCCCACTCCTCGGTGACGACCGTTTCGAGATCGTGATGATCGACGACTCCTCCGACCCGGCCTTTCCCCGAGCCCTCGCCGGGGCCCACGGCCTCATAGTCCGGAGTGCGACGAAGGTCCGCGAAGACCTCCTCTCCGACGCTCCGCTGCTCCGGGTCATCGGCAGGGCGGGCGTGGGCGTGGACAACATCGACCTGATGGCCGCTACACGAAATGGCGTGGCGGTGATGAACGCTCCGGCGGGAAACACCGTTTCCGCGGCGGAGCTGACCATGGCGCTCATCCTCGCCATGGTCCGGCGTGTGGCGGCCGCCGACGCCTCGATGCGTTCCGGTGAGTGGGCACGCTCCCGGTTCAAAGGGGGTGAATTGCGGGGGCGCACACTCGGCCTCGTCGGCGCTGGCCGGATCGGCGGAGAGGTCGCCAGACGCTGCCGCGCCTTCGGCATGAGCGTCGTGGCATTCGATCCCTATCTCACCACGGAGCGCGCCGAAGAGCTCCACATCGAGCGTGCCGAGCGCCTCGAGGACGTCCTGGAGAGGGCCGACGTCCTCTCGCTCCATGTGCCCCTGACCGACGGCACGCGCGCAATGATCGACGCCGATGCACTGGCGCGGATGAAGCATGGCGCCTTCTTGGTGAACGTGGCTCGGGGGGGTGTCGTCGTCGAAGACGACCTCGCCGCCGCACTCGAATCGGGTCACCTGGCTGGCGCGGCGCTCGACGTCTTTGCCAAGGAGCCACTGGAGGTGGACTCCCGACTCCGGGAGGTTCCGAATCTGGTCCTCACGCCTCACCTCGGCGCGTCGACATCGGAGGCCCAGGAGCTTGTGGCCACCGAGATCGCCGAGGGCGTGCGGGCGGCCTTGGCGGAGGGTGACCTGTCGAAGGCCCTGAACGCGCCGGCCATCAGTGGCGCATCGATGCGGGCGCTCTCGCCCTTGTTCTCCCTTGGTGAGGCGCTGGGCCACCTGGCGTGCGCGCTGGCGCCTGGTGCCGTGGAAGAGATCCAGGTCAGGTACGCAGGAGACGCCGACGAGGCGCTGGAGCCACTCACGGCCTACGTGCTGGTGGGGCTACTTCGGAACGTCCTCGGCTCGGATCAGGTGAACTTCGTCAGTGCCGGACATCTCGCGGCGCAGCGCGACATCGACGTGGCGCGGACCCGGCTCTCTGCCCATGTCGACTACACCGAGTACGTGGAGCTGGTCGTCACCGCCGAGCGGGGTGAACTCCGTCTCGCCGGCGCGCTCCTGGGCGATTCCCACCCTCGGATCGTCCGCATCGCGGACTACCACGTGGACGTGGTCCCGGAAGGCACGCTCATCGTCCTGAAGAACGACGACGTGCCGGGCGTGATCGGACGCGTGGGTACCCTCCTCGGCGAGCACGGTATCAACATCGCCGGCTATCACCAGGCGCGGCTCTCGAAGGGAGGAGAGGCGCTGGCGGCGGTGGCTGTCGACGGGGCGGTCGGGGCCGAGGTCCGGCAGGCGCTTCTTGGCCTCGCAGAGGTATCGAGGGCGGTGGTGGTGAGGCTAGGATAGGAGCCGTGACGGCTCAGTCGCCCGTCACGCCGAAACGCCCACCGGACGTACGTCCATCTCAGTGGAAGGTGAGAGGCTCGATGCTCAGCGATCTCCAGACCAAGAAGCTGACGCGCTACTTCCAGGTCTACGACATCGACGACGACGGTCGCATCGATTCCGCCGACTTCGATCGAATCGTCCACAACGTGATGATCCTACATTGGGCGGAAGATGGCTCGGAGACCACGAGCGCCCTGCGTGAGGCCTACTCCCATTTCTGGCACGGCCTGCGCTCGGCTGCCGACGGTGACAGAGATGGTGGAGTCAGCATCGACGAATGGCTCGCCTATTGGCAGATCACCCTCGAGGACGACGCCCGCTACGAAGCGGAGGTCCACCAGCTGACGGATCGTCTCTTCACGGTGTTCGATCTCGACGAAGACGACACGATCGGCGCGGCCGAGTTCATGGACTTCTTCGGGGTTTTCGGCCTTCCGGTGGATCTCGCCGAGTCGGTGTTCGTGGAGCTGGACGCCAACGGCGACGGGGTGATCTCCCGGGACGAGCTTCTGGAGGTGGCTCGCGACTTCTACCGAAGCGACGATCACGAGGCTCCGGGCAATCTTCTCTTTGGCCCCTTCGGAGCGTGATCGGCGTCTTCGATGGCCCCATGCAGGTCGATAGGAGCACGGCATGAAACTCACGTTCTGGGGCGCTGCTCAAACGGTGACCGGGTCCCTTCACATGCTCGAGTTCGAGGGCGGTCGGATCATCATGGACTGCGGCCTCTTCCAGGGCCGTAGGTCAGAGGCCCGCCGCTTCAACCAGGACTTCCCGGCGGACCCCTCGACCATCGACGTCGTACTCCTCTCCCACGCTCATATCGATCATTCGGGACTCCTTCCGAAGCTCTACAAGGAGGGTTTTCGCGGACGAGTCTTCGCTACGTCGGCCACCCGGGACCTGTGCACGTCGATGCTTGCCGACAGTGCATACATCCAGGAGAAGGACGCGGCGTGGGTGAATCGCCGTCAGCGTCGAAAGGGCAGCGATCGGGTCGAGCCCCTATACGGCGCCGAGGATGCCGCGGGGGTCATGGAGCACTTCGAGGACGTGGCCTACGGCGAGGACTTCGACGCTCTCCCCGGAGTCCGGGTCCAGTACCGGGACGCCGGGCACATTCTCGGGTCGGCCTCGATGGTGCTGACGGTCCGGGAGGACGGGCGGACGGTGAAGCTGGGCTTCACGGGGGACGTGGGTCGTCCTGACCGACCCATCCTCCGTGACCCCCAGCCCATGGAGGATTGCGACTACCTCATCTGCGAGTCGACCTATGGGGGGCGGGTTCATGAGCCCCCGGATCAGTCCAAGCAGCGACTCGCCCACGTCGTCGGAGCCACCGCCCGCCGAGGTGGGAAGGTCATCATTCCCGCCTTCGCCGTCGGGCGGACGCAGGAGATCGTGCATCGCCTCGACGACCTGACCAACGAGGGTCGGCTGCCTCCCATTCCGGTCTACGTGGACAGCCCTCTGGCGGTGAACGTCACCGACATCTTCAAGCGTCACCCCGAGTGCTACGACGCAGAGCTCCTCGAATACATGAGAGACGACGCCGAGCCCTTCGGCTTCGGCCGGCTGACCTACATCCGGGACGTGGAGGAGTCGAAGAAGCTGAACTCGTCTCGGCTGCCCATGGTGATCATCTCGGCGTCCGGCATGGCCGAGGCTGGACGGATCCTGCACCACCTCAGGAACAACGTCGAGGACCCCCGAAATACGGTGATGATCGTCGGTTACTGTGCGCCTCACACCTTGGGTCGCCGCATCGTGGAGCGGCGTCGGGAGATCAAGATCTTCGGCGAGCCCCATCGCCTCCGGGCCGAGGTGGAGGTCATGAATTCCTACTCGGCCCACGCCGACGAGCCCGAGCTCGTGGACTTCGTGTCGCACCTCGATCCGGACCGCCTGAAGCAGATCTTCCTGGTCCACGGTGATCCGCCCAGGCAGCTGGCCCTCTACGAGGCCTTGGCCGCCCGCGGTTACGCCAATGCGCACGGACCCGCCAGGGGTGAGGTCTTCGACCTGTAGGCGGAGCTACGCGGGTGTGTCGCTCTTCGTGCGGCCCTCGAACTCAGCGCGCGAGAGCAGGAGGTCGGCCTCGTCCCAGGAGTCCTCGAGTTCGACCCCGAGGCCGTCTGCCATCCGGTTGACGTAGTTGTAGTACGACGTCACGTGGGCGATGTCGTGAATGGCGGTGTCGTCGAAGCCGTGATCCCGCAGCGCCTGCACGTCGTCCGCGTCGATGGCGTTGGGAGATGTCGTGAGCCGTACGGCGTAGGTGAGCATGGCGGCGTCAGCTGCCGTCAGGCCGGGCGCCATAGGGTCGCCCCGAGCGAGCGACCGGACGACCTCCTCGTCAGTACCGAGCCGACGGAGTCCCGCTCCGTGATGGACGATTCAATAGAAGCAGTCGTTCGCCGCCGACACCGTGATGGCGATCAACTCACGCTGTATCTCGCTGAGGGGTGAGGGGCCGCGCATGGCATGCTCGTAGAGCTGGATGTGGTGGCGCATGGCCGGAGGATTCACCGAGTGGATCCGAACGACGTTGTCGACGATGCCTTCATCGTCTGCGAGGCGGTCGTGGAGCCTCTGGTACGAGGCCGGAAGCGCAGACGGGTTTCGGTATTCGATGTAGGCCATGGCGCAGCAACGTGGGCTCCCTGGCGCACAGTCGGCAACCGGGTCGGGCTGCTCGGACTGCGAGGGGTCCGCACGGCGCGCCCGGTTCTTCCGCTCCCCTCACTCCCCTCGGAGCGCCCTCATCGGGTGCAGTCCGGCCGCGCGTCTCGCCGGGAAGTAGTTCGCGACGAAGGCCACAGCGAGGAGAAGGGCCGTCACCCCGAGGTACACCCACGGATCGGTCGGACTCACGCCGAAGAGGATGCCCGAAACGGCGCGCGCGCCAGCCAGCGACATCGCGAGGCCCAGAGCGGTGCCGACCGTCACGAGCAACATGCCCTCGCGAAGGACGTCCCGGACGACCTTGCCACGTTCCGCGCCCATCGCCATCCGGATGCTGATCTCCTGTCGACGTTGACCCACGGAGAACGAGATGACGCCGTATATGCCGGCGATGGCCATGAGCAGCGCAACGGTGGAGAAGATGGCGATGAGCCAGGAGACGGCTCTTCGCGCGAAGAGTGAATCGCGAAGGCTCGTGTTCAGGGGCGACACCTGGTGCACCGGGAGTTCCACGTCGATGGTGGCGGTGACCTCCCGGACGCGCGTCATGAGGGTTGCGAAGTCGCCACGCGTGTCGAGGGCGACCTGGAAGGACGACAGGGGGTACTGCGCCAGCGGCTGATAGACACCCGGACGCATCTCCTCGTCGACGCCATAGTGCTTCACGTCACGGGCAATGCCGACGACGGTCCACCACATGGCGTCGCCTTCCGGAGCGTCGGTGCCGGGGTGGATTCGGGCGCCGACGGGATCGTCCAGGTGCATGAGATGCGTTCGTACGAACGTCTCGTTGACGATCACGACCGGAGCTTCCTCGTCGCGGCCGTCGAAGTCGTCGAAGGCGCGCCCCGCCTGCATCTGGACGTCGAGGGCCTCGAAGTAGCCGGGGGATACCACCCGGTGGAGGACGACGGGATTGGCTTGATCCTCCCCTCGCGGTGGGGCAGCCTGGGCGGTGAAGAACCACCCCCAGTGCCCCCCCAGCGGCAGGCTGCTGGCGATCGCCGCCGATTCGACGCCAGGCACCGCGTCGAGTTCCTGGAGATATCGCTCCGCGAAGGCGAGCCGCGCGGGGCTGTCTTCGTAGCGCTGCGAGGGCAGGTTGAGGCGGAACGAGACCACGCCCTCGGCGTCGAAACCCGGATCCGTCCTTCCGAGCTGACGGACATCGAGACTGCTGAGGCCCCCGACCACAAGGAGAACGAGGGCAAGAGCGACCTCGCCGGCGACGAGCAACCCGATCGCTCGCTTCCGCCTGCGCCCCGTGGTCGAACGATTCGAGAGGGCGCCGGCCTCGGACGCTCCCGCAGCCCTCAAGGCGGGCGCGAGCCCGAAGCCGATGGCGGCCCCTGCGGTGATCGCGAGGGTGAAGAGGAAGAAACGGAGATCGAGATCGAAGCGCACGAAGGCCGGGAACTGTTCGGCGAGTGGGCGCACCAGGAACTCGGAACCCCAGTAGCCGAGCCCGCCCCCGACCAGGGCGCCGATGCCGGCCAGGACGAAGCTCTCGGTGAGCAGTTGGCGAACGATCCTGCCCTTGGGCGCGCCCATGGCCCTGCGGATCCCCATCTCCTGACTCCGCGCCATCGCACGGACGGCCATGAGGCCGGCGATGTTCGCGCAGGCGATGAGGAGAACGATGCCCACGGCGCCGAGAAGGAAGCCGGCCCCGAGTCGATACTCGCCCAGGAAGCGGTCCCGCAGCGGCGTGATGACGGGTGACGAGATGTCGTTCACCGGTCGTTCGTCGACGAGTCCTTTGTGGATGGACGTGAGATCGGCGAGAGCCTGCTCGGGTGTCACATCGGCACGCAGCCGCCCGACGCCGTTGTACGACCAACTGCCGGTCACGTCGACATCGCCGCGCAGCGGCAACCAGAGGTCGTGCTGCCCGAAGTAGCGGGCCTCAGGGGGCAGGATGCCCACCACCTCGATGGGGAAGCCGTCGATGGAGATGGTACGCCCGAGGACATCGGGGTCGCCGCCGAACTCCCGTTGCCAGAATCCCTCGGACAGGACCGCAGCGCGAGGCCCGTCCGGCGTGTCCTCCGCCGGCTCGAGGAAACGGCCCATGAGGGGCTCGAGACGCAGGACGTCGTCCAAGTCGTGCGTGGCGAGGAGTGTCGTGACTCGTCGTGCACTCCCCTCTCCAACGAAGTTCCCACCCCCCTCGGAGTAGAGCGCCATGGACTCGAAGGTGCTGTTCGCCTCCCTCCAGGCCACGAAGTCGCGGTACATGACGCTGAGGAACTCGAGATCCCATGCCGGCGCCGTCTCGTCGAGGTCGACGAGCTGACCCGACTCGTGGAAGGGCAGAGGTTTGAGGAACAGCCCGTTGAAGACCCGGAACACGGCGGCGTTGCCTGCGATGGCCAGCGCCATGAGCAGGACGATGACGAAGCTGTACAGCGGCTGCCTGACCAACTGGCGTGCCGCGTATCGGATATCTCCAACGATCTCGGACATCCTATCCTCCCCTCCCCTGGTCGAAATCGACCCCACGGTTCGTCCCATGAGGGCGAGCCACTCGAGGGCGGACACCCGACAGGTGTCTACCACCAACGCGCACCAGAATCGTGCGCCGGGCTCCCCCTGCTCCTCTTCCCAATCGGCTCTCATGTCCAGGTAGGCTCTCTCCAGCTCCGCCCCATGGGCCCGTCGGAACGCGGGGGGAAGGAGACGGAGAAGGCTCCTGTACCGGCGGAGGCCGGGCGCCGGCATCGTCAGCTCCTGGCTTCCCGAGCGGTTCGGACCCAGCGCGTCATGAGGTCCGCCTCGGCGGAGAGGCGCTCGCGCCCTTGGCTGGTGAGGGCGTAGTACTGGCGCCGTTCGTCATCCGGCTCTTCCGCAGGAGGCGGCACCTGCTCGATGAGTCCGTCCTCCTCGAGGCGCGCAAGCGACCGATACAGCGTGGCGGGCCACAGCTTCAGCCCGTCGTCGGTCTGATCCAGCACGGCTCTCTGGATGCCATAGCCATGGAGGGCCCGGTCGGAAAGGGCCAGGAGGATCTGGAAGTACTGGGTCTTGAGCGGCGAACGCATGGCGATCCAATTGCTATCAAGTGATACTAATATCACATGGTAGCGGTTAGGCGCCTTTCGCCGCAAGCTCCCGAGCGAGGACGACCACCGACGCCTCGGCGCGCCGACCGGTGAGGTCGGCGATCTGGGCGCGACAACTCGTCCCGTCAGCGACGAGGATCGCCTTGGCGTCGGCGGCCCGGACGGCAGGTGCGAGAGCCAGCTCACCCATGGCCACCGAGGTCTCATAGTGCTCGGCATGGTAGCCGAACGCTCCAGCCATCCCGCAGCATCCCGACTCGATGAGGCGAACGTCCGCCCCGGGGATTCTCTGGAGGATCGAGAGCGTCGCATCGACGCCGCCGAACGCCTTCTGGTGGCAGTGACCGTGGACGAGCACGGCGCGGGGCGGCCCTTCGGCTCCGGGCGACCCATTCGACTCGGGCGGACCTCTCGATCCGGCGTGACTCAGGTACTCGGGCAGCGCGCGGGCCATCTCTCCGACGAGCTCGGCGTCGGGGCCTCCGACCAGAGCCGGCACTTCGTCCACGAGCGTGTAGAGACACGACGGCTCGAGACCGGCGATGGGGATCCCCCTCCGGGCGAACGGCACCGCGGCGTCGACGAGTCGTCGGGCTTCCTCGCGCGCCTCATCGAGCATCCCGGCGCTTAGGTACGTCCGGCCACAGCACAAAGGCCGCTGGCCTCCAGGTGCGGAAAGGGACGCTGACCGGTAGCCGCCGGTCTTCAGCAGCGCCGCTGCCGCCCGGGGGATCTCAGGCTCGAACCAACGCGAGAAGGTGTCCACGAAGAGGACGACGTCGGGACGACCTCCGTCGCCCTCCGCCCCGGCGGAGAGCTCGCCATCGTGCCACGGCCTGGAGCTCCACGCCGGAAACGATCGATCGCCGGCGAGTCCGACCAGGCCGCGCCCGGGCAGGCTCCCGAGGACGTTCGCCAAGGGCGCGGCGAGGGCCGCCCGTGACTTCGATGAGAAGAGGCGTGGGGCCAGGCGGGGCACGCCGGCGAGGAGCCGCTCCCGGAGCTGGACGCCGTCACGCTGATTCCGGCGATGCTGCCACTCGAGCTTCATTCGGGCCATGTCCACGCCGGCCGGACACTCCCGCCGGCACCCCTTGCACGAGATGCACAAAGACATGGCCTCCGCCATCTCCGGTGAGTCCAGCCCGTCGTCGCCGAGCTGGCCGGTGAGGGCCAGCCGCAGCGCGTTGGCTCTGCCCCGGGTGGAGTGTCGCTCGTCGTGGGTGACGCGAAACGAAGGACACATGACGCCGGCCTGGTGCTTCCGACACGCGCCGTTGTTGTTGCAGCGTTCGGTGGCTTCCAGCAGGCCTCCGCTGGCGGACCAGTCGAGGACCACCGGAAGGGGCCGCTCGGCGTAGTCGGGCGGATACCGGAAGAGCGATCGGTCGTCCATGGCCGGAGGATCCACGATCTTGCCGGGGTTCATGAGCCCCCCCGGATCGAAGGTGCGCTTCACCTCCTCGAAGGCCTTCACCATGCGGGGCCCGAGCATGGACTCGAGGAACTCCGAGCGTAGGATCCCGTCGCCGTGCTCGCCCGAATGAGTCCCGCCGAGGCGGCGCACCAACGCGTGCGTCTCCTCGGCGATGGCGCGCACCAGCTTCACGTCGTCGGGGTCCTTGAGGTTCAGGGCCGGGCGCACGTGGAGGCAACCCACCGACGCGTGGGCGTACCACGTCCCGGACGTCTGGTGTCGTCGAAAGATCTCCTGCACCGAGGTTGCGTACTCGGCGAGGTGCTCCAAGGGGACGGCGCAATCCTCGATGAAGGAGATGGGCTTTCGGGGACCCGCCATGGACATGACGATGTTCAGTCCGGCCTTTCGCACGCTCCAGACGGCGGCCTGCTCGGCGTCGGTGACAGCGCGGACTACCGCTCCCGGGTAGCCGAGGTCGGCCATGGCGTCGTCGAGGGCCGAGAGCCGCTCTTCGAGGGGGGACCGCCGGGCCCGTGGGGAAGCTCGCCGGTGCGAAGCGTCACGCTTCGAAGGCCTGACCCCGTCGCCTTCGTCGGCGAACTCGACCAGGAGCAGGGCTCCGGGCTCGCCCTGAACGAAGCCGGCCATGGCCGAGCGGAAGTCGTCGTTGGCAGCAGCAAGGCGAAGGACCTTCTGATCGACGAGTTCGACGGCGCTGGGCTCGAGGGCGACCAGGTGCTGGACCGAGTCCAGGGCGGAGACGAGGTCGGGGAAGTGGCAGACGCCCAGCACCCTGCGAACCGGCCGTGGGCTCAGCCTCAGCCTCAGACGCGAGAAGAACGCGAGGGTCCCCTCCGAGCCCACGAGAAGCTGGGCCAGGTTCTCCGCCCCGGGCCGGAGGCGATCGAGGTTGTAGCCGGCCACGTTCCGCATGGTGCGGGGGGTGCGTCTCTCGATCTCGTCGACTTCCCGGGCGAACAGGGCTCGCAGCGCCTGAAGTTCTCGCGGCAGCGCGGCCTCGGGCTCGTGACCCTCTCCCAGCCACACGCGACGACCGTCGGGCAGCACCACCTCCAGGGCCGATACGTTGTCCACCATCATTCCGTATCGGATGGAGCGCGCCCCGGCGCTGTTGTTGCCGGCCATCCCACCGAGCGTCGCCCGGCTGCCAGTGGACGGGTCCACCGGAAACCAAAGACCCTCCGGCGCCAAATGGGCGTTGAGGTGATCGAGGACGACCCCGGGCTCGACCACGATCGTTGCTCGGCCCTCCCTCGGGCGTTGGACACCCTCGGCGTGGATTCCCGTCAGATGCCGACTGGTATCGAGGACGATGGCCCGTCCGATGGTCTGGCCACACTGCGACGTTCCTCCGCCGCGGGGCAGGAGAGGCACGTTGGCTTCCCGGGCCACCTCCATGGCCGCTTCCACGTCCTCCACCGAGCGTGGGAAGACGACGCCCAGGGGCTCGATCTGGTAGTGTGACGCGTCGGTGGAGTAGATGCCGCGGGTGAGAGCGTCGAAGCGGACCTCGCCCCTCATGGCCGCGCGCAGCCGGCGTTCGAGGCCAGGATCGCCGGGTGCGATCCCCGGTTCGGCTTGGGTGTCGGAGGCGATGGTTGGGATGGTGTCGAGGGTGACCGGACCGTGTATGTTGGCCCTTCCGATTCGGCGGCAAGCTATCCCGAGGTGCCGCGCGTCGCATCCGAAGGGGAGCGAGGGTGAGCTACAAGAGCGGGCGGCACTTCCTTCAGCTACCGGGCCCGACCAACACGCCCGAGCGTGTTCTTCGTGCCATGTCGAAGCCCACCATCGACCACCGTGGCGCCGAGTTCAAAGAGCTCACCCACCGGCTTCTCGAAGGTCTGAGCGCCGTGTTCAAGACAGAGCACACGGTCATCATCTATCCGGCGTCGGGGAGCGGCGCGTGGGAAGCGACGCTGGCGAACGTGCTGAACAAGGGAGACAGGGTCCTCTCCTTCCAGCAGGGCTTCTTCGCCGGGAAGTGGGCAGAGACGGCGACCCGGTTCGGCCTGGACGTGCGCGTCGAGTCCTGGGATCCGAGACGGGGACTCACGGTCGATGCCGCCATGGACGCCCTGGACTCGGACCATGAGATCAAAGCGGTCCTCGTCGTCCACAACGAGACCTCCACCGGCGTCACCTCCGACGTCGAGGCCATTGGACGGGCCATGAAGGAGTCGGAGCACGAGGCCTTGCTCCTGGTGGACGCCGTCTCCTCACTGGCGGCGACGGACCTCCGCCACGACGAGTGGGGCCTGGATGTGACCCTGACCGGATCGCAGAAGGGGCTCATGCTCCCTCCCGGGCTGGCCATGGTAGCCGTGAGTCCGCGTGCCCTGGATGCGAGCCGGAGAGCGGACCTGCCCGTGTCGTACTGGAGGTGGTCGGATCACGTGGAGTCCAACGCGAACGGCGTCTTTCCCTACACGCCCGCCACACACCTGCTCTACGGGCTGGAAGAAGCCCTCGCCATGCTCGCCGAGGAGGGACTCGATCGGGTCTTCCGCCGACATGCCCGTTTCGCCGAGGCCACGCGGGCCGCAGTCGGCGCCTGGGGCCTGGAGAACTTCGCCGCCGATGCGTCGGAATCGAGCAACGCCGCTACGGCCGTCCTCGTACCCGAGGGCCACGACGCCGACGCTCTTCGTCAGGTGATCCTGGACCGGTTCGACATGTCGCTGGGCACCGGGCTCGGACCGGTCAAGGGCAAGGTGTTTCGGATCGGGCATCTCGGTGATTTGAATGCCCTCACCCTGGCTGGCACGTTGGCGGGTGTCGAGATGGGTCTGCGCCTGGCCGGCGTCCCCCACTCCCCGGCAGGTGTGAGCGCTGCCCTGGACGTACTGTGCGCGTGAGAATGCCGTGGGACCGAGCCCTGGAGCCACGAGGCACCAGCCCGAGGAGGAACAACCCGATGAGGCACGACCCGATGAGTCCGCTGACCACGAGCCCGGCCAGGAAGCGCCGGTCGACCGTGGGATGGGCGATGCTGGCCAGGCAATGGACGACCTCGGCGGGTCTGGTCGCGGCCGTCGCCATGGCTGGATGTTCGCCAGATGCCACCACGCCCAGAGAGCTCAAATTCGGGCACGTGGGTGAGCCCGGCTCCCTTTTCGCGCTCTCAGCCGACGAGTTCGCCCGCCGGGCGAATGCCCGGCTGCCCGAGGGGTGGGAGGTGGTCACCTACGGTTCCAGCCAGCTGGGTGGGGACGAGCTCCTCTTGCAGAAGATCAAGTTGGGCACGGTGGACTTCGCCCTACCGTCCACCATCATGTCGTCCCAGGTCGACGCGTTCGGCCTCTTCGAGATGCCGTACCTCGTGCGGGACCGGGAGCACATGGGGGTCATCGAAGACGAGGTGGTCTGGCCCCGACTGGTGCCGAGAGCCGAGGAGGCCGGGTACCGCATCATCGCCGTCTGGGAGAACGGCTTCCGGCACGTCACCAACAACCGTCAGCCCGTGCGGACGCCCGCCGATCTGGCTGGAGTCAAGCTCCGGACACCCAGTGGCGTCTGGCGCCTCAAACTCTTCCAGGCGCTGGGCGCGAACCCCACACCCATGGCCCTCTCGGAGGTGTTCATCGCCCTGCAGACCGGGGTCATCGACGGTCAAGAGAACCCTCTCGCCCAGATCTGGGGGTCGAAGTTGTACGAGGTCCAGGACTACCTGTCCCTCACCGGCCACGTCTACACGCCGGCTTATGTCGTCACGTCGCCAGCGCGATGGGATGGTTTGCCTGAAGACGTGCGAGCCATCCTCGAGGAGGAGGCCCGTGCGACCCAGGCCTACGTCTACGAGACCGCGGCGCGGCTGGACGAGGACCTCCTGGAGCGCATCCGGGCCGAGGGCGTGGAGATCAACGACCCCGATCCGCAGCCCTTCCTGGACGCGGCGGCACCGTTGTATGCCGAGTTCGTCACCGAGGTGGCAGGCGCCGAAGATCTGGTGGAGCGTGCCCAGGCTTCCGGGAGCCGATAGACCCACGTGACGAGGCCGTCGGGGGGCGACCACGAGTCGAGAGGGGGCTCTGCCCCGGAGTCCACCCTCCGACGAACCCTCCGCACCACACTCGAGGTCGTCGTGCTCGTCCTCATGGCGTCGTTGGCCGTCGTCGTCGTCGTGGGCGTCGGATTCCGGAAAGCGGGGGCGTCCCTGGTCTGGTACGACGAGGTGGCCTCCATCCTCCTGGCGTGGCTGACGTACTACGGTGCCGCTCTCGCCGCGCTCCATCGGGCCCACATCGGCATGCCCACCCTCGTCGACAAGATGCGTGGGACGCTGAGGAAGGTCACCGTCCTGGCCGGCGAGGTATGCACCCTTGCCTTCTTCGGCGTTCTCACCTGGGCGGGCATACGCGTCCTCACCGTGCTGGGCGGCACGACCCTGGTGTCCCTGCCGTCGATTCCCATGTGGGTGGCCCAATCGGTCATCCCCATCGGGGGGGTGCTGTTCATCGTCGCTGAGCTCCTCTCGATACCCGATGCCCTGCGGGAGCCCGTGGAGGAGGTCGCCGCCGCTTCGCCCTTTACCGTGACGCCTTCGGCGGAGGAGCCGGACGGTGGGGACCGATCGCCATGAGCCTACTGGGCATCGGGCTCCTGCTGCTCGTCCTCGTCGTGCTGGGGGTGCCTATCGCCATCGCGCTGGGCTTCGTGGCCCTGGTCGCGATGATCGCCGGCCCAGGGGGCGTGGGCTCCATTCCCAACGCCGCCCTGGTCATGTTCGACGGGGCGACGTCCTTCCCCCTCATCGCCATCCCCCTCTTCATCCTGGCGGGGGCTATCATGAACGCGTCGGGCATCAGCCGACGCCTCATCGCCTTTGCCTCGGCGTGCGTGGGCTTCATCCGCGGTGGCCTGTCCATGGTCACCATCAGCGCTTCTCTCTTCTTCGCCGAGATCAGTGGTTCTGCCGTCGCCGATGTGGCGGCCCTGGGCTCCATCCTCATCCCGGCCATGAAGAAGAAGGGGTACTCGAAGGCCTTCGCCGCTGCCGTCACCTCGTCGTCGGCGACACTGGCGGTCATCATCCCGCCCTCCATCCCCATGATCATCTACGGGGTGATGTCGGGCTCGTCCATCGTCGAACTCTTCGTGGCCGGCATCATCCCGGGCGTCCTCGGTGGCGGGCTCATGATGTTCGTCGCCTACCTGCTGGCCAGGAAGCACGACTTCCCCCGGGAGGAAGCGTTTCGGATGCAGCGCGTCTGGGAGACGTTCAAGGATGCAGGGTGGGCATTGGTTCTGCCTGTCATCATACTCGGCGGGATCTTCAGTGGGTGGGTCACGGCGACGGAAGGTGCCGGTCTCGCCGTAGTGGCCGCCATCTTCATCGGCGGCGTCATCTACCGGGAGTTGGACGCCACGGAACTCCGCAGGGCGATGCTCGAAGGAGGACAGCAGACGGCGGTGGTGATGCTCCTCGTGGCGGCGTCTGCGCTCCTGGGTGACTACCTCACCGAGGTGCGCGTTCCTCAGCGTGTGGCCACCGGGATCATGGAGCTGACACAGGCTCGCTGGGCCATCCTTTTACTGCTCAACGGATTCTTCCTCGTCATAGGACTCTTTCTTCACTCGGCCGCAGCGATCATCCTGGTAGTACCGATCGTGATGCCGTTGGTGCAGGCCGCCGGCATCGATCCCGTACACTTCGGACTCATCGTGACGCTCAATCTCGGCATTGGACAGCAGACCCCTCCCGTAGCTTCCGTCCTCGTCACCGCGTGCTCTGTGGCCAAGGCCGATATCTGGGAAGTGAGCAAGGTGAACGTCTACTTCGTCGCCGTGCTCGTGACGATGCTGGTGCTCGTCACGTATGTGCCGGTCGTGCCCATGGCCCTCGTCGAGCTCTTCTACCGATGAGCGAAGGCGCGAGGGTCGTCGTCGAGATCGATCGCCCCATCGCGACGGTGCGTCTCGACAGACCGGCCCGCCACAACGTCCTCGACGGAGACGGGTGGCGCCGCCTGGGAGAGGTGTTCGACGAGATCTCCGAAAACGACGACGTCCGAGCCGTGGCCGTCCGTGGGACCGGCGGGCGTGCTTTCTCCGCTGGCTCCGACATCGCCGCCTTCGAGGAACAGCGATCCGAGCCCGAGGACGTCCGCTCCTACTCGGGGGCCATCGGCCACGCCCTCAATGCCATCCAGGGGTGCCGGCACCCGACGGTTGCTATCGTGGAGGGACTCTGCGTGGGCGGTGGCCTGGAGATCGCAGCGTGCTGTGATCTCCGGGTGTGTGGAGAGTCGAGCCGCTTCGGCGCGCCCATCAACCGCCTCGGGCTGACCATGTCGTACGACGAGCTCGAGCCCCTCGTTCGGCTCCTCGGCCCCGGCACCGTCCTGGAGATCCTTCTCAGCGGAGAGTTGGTCGACGCGAAGCGGGCCCTCTCCGTGGGCTTGGTGAATCGGGTGATGCCGGACGGCGCCGTCGTGGAACACGGCTACGGCCTCGTTGCCCGGATCGCAGCCGGTGCACCGCTGGTGAACCGTTGGCACAAGAAGTTCGTGCGCAGGCTTCTCGACCGCCGACCCATCGAGGCGGAGGAGCGGGAGGAGGTCCACGAGGCGTTCGAGACGGCCGACTACCGGGAGGGACGCGAGGCATTCCTGGACAAGCGCAAGCCTGATTTTTCCGGGGAGTAGCTTGGGTCGCTCAATCCCGCCAGGTCGACCACGGCCCTCGATCCCGTGACCACGACTCCCCTCGAAGGCGTTCGCGTGGTGGAGTTGGCCCACATCATGGCCGGCCCGGTGTGTGGGCTCATGCTCGCCGACCTCGGCGCCGACGTGGTCAAGGTCGAACGCCTGCCTGCCGGCGACGGCTCGAGGGGCTTCGTCCCTCCTGACGTCGGCGGGGAGTCGGCGGCCTTCATGATGTTGAACCGGGGCAAGCGTGGCGTCGCCCTGGACCTCCGCGATCCCGAGGGTGTGGAGATCGTTCGCCGCCTCCTCGATGACGCGGATGTGGTCATCGAGAATTTCAGGGTGGGTACCATGGACACGATCGGTCTCGGGTGGGAGACCGTGTCCGACGCCAACCCTCGGCTCGTCTACTGCCAGATCACCGGCTTCGGGCGGACGGGCCCACTCGCCCATCAGGGTGGCTTCGACCTCATCGCCCAGGGTTACTCGGGCCTCATGAGCATCACGGGCGAAGGCCCTGGCCGGGCACCGGTGAAGGTGGGCGCCCCGATAACCGATATCACCGCCGGGCTTCTAGGCGCGCTCGGTGTCGTATCGGCCCTCTTTCAGAGAGAGCGCACGGGGCGAGGCTCCCTCGTCGACACCTCCCTCTACGAGGCGGGAGTCGCTCACACCTACTGGCAGAGCGCCATCGCCCTTGCCGGCGGAGGTTCCTCTGGGCCTCTGGGGTCGGCGCACCCACTATCGGCGCCGTACCAGGCTTTCCGCACATCCGATGGATGGATCAACGTCGGCGCGTCCAACGAAGCCACGTGGCGAAGACTCATCGATGCCCTGGGCCGCAACGACCTCGCCACCGATCCTCGCTTCTCCACCAACGCCGACCGCATGGGCAACCTCGAGGAACTGGTCGACGTTCTCTCCCGCGAATTCGCATCGCGAGGTACGGAGGACTGGCTCACGACGTTGGAGGTGGCGGGGGTTCCCGCGGGTCCGGTCGCGTCCGTCGGTGAGATGCTGGAGCACCCGCACACCGAAGCGCGGGAGATGGTTCAGAAGGTCCGACACGCCAGACTGGGAACGGTGCGATCTCTCGGGGTCCCGGTAAAGGTCCGGGAATCTGCGGCGCGAGGCAGCGGGGATCGCGTTGAGGGCTCCCACGGGCGCGGCGCACCGGTCCTCGGCGAGCACACGCGAGAGGTTCTCCTGTCCGGCGGTTGGTCTGCAGCCGAAGTATCGGATCTGACAGAGCGAGGGGTCGTCGTCGACGGCGGAGCACAGAACCGTGTCCGGTGAGCTTCCGGCGGCGCGCTACGCCCACGTAAAGCCGGCCCCCTTCTGGCGAAAACGGTGCGGCCGGACCGCCCCGGGGTCCGAGGGGACGTGCACGCGGGAGCCTGGCCATCGGGGCCCCCACGTAGCTCACGGTCCCCTGCGACGCGTCGTCGCGGTGTGGGAGGCCGAGGATTCGCGGGTGGCTCAGCCGTCCGGCCGAAAGCCAGCCACCCGAAGACCCGTAGGCCTCCCCTCGAAGGGCTCGTCGAGCCTGACGGGGCGATTGGGCGTCGCTGCAAAATTCATGGACGAGCACATCGAAGAGATCGCCCTCGCGGTCTTCTTCGTGGCTTTCGTCTGGTTCGCCATCGAGTGGCTGATGATCATCCTGCGTTGAGCCGGCAACGGCTGACCGCGCACTACGGCAGCGACCAGAATTCTCCGGTAAGGCCGACGCTCTCGAGAATGGCGCGGGATTCCTCGACGCTTCGCCCTCGCCAGTCGGCGTCCAGCCTTCCGCGGTACCACGCCTTGGCGAGTTCCCACACCGTGCTCAAATCGAGAACCGCGCCTTTATCGTAGCGCCGCTCGGTGAGCCAGGCTTCAACGTCGGCTTCCGACCGGAAGGCGAGGTAGTTCGCTCAGGTGAAGCCGATGTCGTCCCAAGCACGGCGCAGCGGCGTGAGGAAGTGGATGACCGTTTTCGAATCTCCTACCACGTTCCACCGTTTGACGCCGAACTCCAATGGCTCGCCGCTGGCGGGACACGTCGTCGCAGTCCAGCCGTCCTTCCTGAGCACCGCGGGCACGGCGAGCGCGTCCCACGCGCAGTTGGCGTGGCACACGAAGTCGCTGGTCTCCACGGGATAGGCGGTGGACCGGGCCGAGAACGGATGAGCCATGGTCACGGCCTCGCCGTCTTCGCTGAGGGCGAGCTGATGGGCATCCCGCAACTTGAGCAGAGAGCCCTTCACTCTGGCGGACCCCGCTCCGGAGGTGGCGGCCAGGTCGTCGAGGGAGGGTGCGTGTCCCGATCGGGCGAAGGATGCATAGATCTGGGTACGAACCATCCAGTCGAACTCGCCGAGGGGGACGTCACCTCGAGCGCGCGCATATCCCGGGAAGTCGTTCACCGCACGACGCCGTAGCGCTGGAGGATCTCGAGGGTCTCGGCTAGCGGAAGCGCCTGCACGGTTCGACCGTTGCTGGTCACCGTCTCGCCCTTGAAGAGGGAGTTGTAGATGGCCTCCTCGGTGGCTTCGACCGTAGCCTGGAAGAGAGAGCTCACGGCGTCGTTGGCCAGGTCGTCGACGGCGGACATGGGTCCGGTGCGGCCCCTGCGGACGCCGTTCGCCGTGGAAAACGCGATCACGTAGTCCCCGGATCCGTTGCTGGCGTAGGAGCCGGTTCTCGACAGACCCATGATGGCCCGACGGGCCACCCGCTCCAGGTTCCGATCGGAGAGCGGGGCGTCGGTGGCAACGACGATCATGATCGAGCCCCACTCCTGGACGTCGTCGTCGGGATCGTAGTCCTCGTTGCCTCCGATCTGGTTGGCGAAGGCGTACTGACCCAACTCACGACCCACGGGAGCGCCGTCGATCTGGAGGATGCCCCCGAAGTTCGACTGGACCAGTACACCCACGGTGTACCCACCCAGACTCTGGGGGAGGACGCGGCTGCTGGTGCCGATACCACCCTTCCAACCGAAGGCGACGGTGCCGGCTCCAGCCCCTACGGCTCCCTCCTCCACCGCGCCGCCGGTCGCCCCTTCGAGGGCAGCCACCACGTGTTCGGGCTCCACCGGACGGGAGCGGATGTCGTTCAGGCCACCGTCGTTCGTTTCTCCGACCACGGCGTTCAGCGACCGGACGTCCTCCATTCCGTCCCGCTCCAGCATCCAGCCGACCATGGCGTCGGCGGCCTTCCACACGCAGAGCGTGCACGTGAGAAGGATGGGTGTTTCCAACTCCCCGAGTTCTCTGACTTGCGTAACCCCGAGGAGCTTCCCGTAGCCGTTCCCTACATGCATCGCGGCGGGGACACGCGACGTGTAGGCGTTTCCGGAGTGAGGCACGATGGCGGTCACGCCCGTCCGTATGTCCGGTTCTCGGACGACGGTGCTGTGCCCGACCCGCACTCCGGCGACGTCGGTGATGGCGTTATGGGTGCCCGTTGGGAAGATGCCGACCTCGATGCCCAGGTCGCGGGCCCGGGGACGGTCGGACTCCTGGCTCACGACACCTGCGGGAAACACGGCCATGGCGCAGGCGATGAAGAGAATGAGGGGCACGTCGGGATCTCCAGCATTCAAAGTCGGAACGTGTCGAACAGCATGAGGCCCAACAGCACCGGATGATAGAGGAGTGACGCGAAGAACACCCGTCTCGCCGTCGCCTCTGTCAGGTCACGGGCGGCCGCCACGGCCGTGCCGAGGAAGGCCAAGCCGATCAGGGTGGCGCCCACGGTGTAGGGCGTCCCCACGTAATCGAGGGCGGCGGGCACCCAACTCACCGGAAGAAGCACGGCCGTAGAGACGATCATCATCCACCCTATGGCTTTCGCCCCTCCGGGCGGGACCAACTTGAAGCCCACCCGGGCGTAGTCGTCGCGGAGCATCCACGCCAGCCCGAGGACGTGGGGCAGTTGCCAGAGATAGCCGATGGCGAACATGGCCAGACCTCCGGCGTCGACGACGCCCGTGACCGCGGTCCACCCGATGAGCATCGGCAGCGCGCCGGGAATGGCTCCTGCCAGGGTGGCTACGAAGGAGTGGCGCTTCAGCGGCGTGTACACGCCATGATACATGAGGCCGCTGGCGGCGGTCAGCAGGGCGGGCAGGGCTCCCACAGCCAGTGCAAGCCAGACCAGACCTCCCATGAGAAGGACCGTACCGAACGCGAGGGCGGCCATGGGGCTCACGCGGCCGGTGGGGAGCGGGCGGCCCCGGGTGCGGACCATGACGGCGTCCAACTCGCGTTCGACCCATTGGTTGAGCGAGAGGGCGCCTGCCGTCGCGAGCCCCGTGCCCACCATCACGTGCAGGGCCATCGCGAGGGCGACGTCACCTCCGCTGGCGACGAAGGCGCTGACCCCGGCGGTGATCATCACATACCCGGCTATGCCGGGCTTCGTCAGCTCGTAGTAGGCCCGAAGTCGAGAGTGTCCTGTCGCTTCGATGTGCGCTTCGGCGTGGTCCACGGCCCGGTCCCCGGGGGCGGATGGAAGAGACGCCGACGGCCGGAATGGTCGGCCGCCGGCGTCCGTGTCCCGAAAGGTACCAGTAGGCCGTCGGAGAAGTCTACTCGGCGCGCAGCGCCCGCACGGGATCGACACGGGAGGCTCGGCGTGCAGGGAGGTAGGTGGCGGTGGCGGCCACCAGTGCGAGGACGACGGGTGCAGCGACGATGGCCAGGGGATCGAGGGCCCCGGCACCGTAGAGGAACTGATC
>JABDLS010000057.1 GCA_013002885.1 Gemmatimonadota bacterium
AAGCTGGTCGCCGCCCCTCCGTCTATTGCAGCGTGTCGCGCGGTGGACGGTCTATCCTTCCACCGTATCCACTACCACCTCATAGACCAGTACTGATCCGCCGGGCACCACGATGACCCCTTCCTCATGGATCTGGTCCACCCCGCCGAGCCCGCGTTCCGGCGGCACGATGATGGTACGCGTTCCTCCGACCCTCTGGTTCAGGAGTCCCTCCTCCAGCCCCAGAGGAATCTCGAAATTACCCATGAAGAACCGGATGGAGCCCTCGGCGAACACCGTCCCGTCGACGAGCCACCCGGTGAATGAGATGGTTGGCGAGGTTCCGTACGTCGCCGGAGTGGCGTCGACGGGCCCGAGCTCGTCATCCCGGTAGTACACGCCGGTCTGGAGCTGTGTGAAGTCGGCGAGGTCGATGCCGAGCGCCGGCGCGAACGTCACCTCCTCGATCTTCTGTAGCTCCGCGCCGGTAGGAGTCTCCGTGCAGGCCACGACACCCCCGAGCAGCAGCGCCGCCGTCGCGGCAGCAACCGCACCGCGCGATCTCACCTCACTCATGGCGTCTCCACCCCGTTCAGCGTCACCCGAAACACGAGAATCGCCCCCGGCGGAATCACGGAGCCGCTGCCCTGCTCGCCGTACGCCTGATCCGGCGGTATGACCATGAGCCGGGTGCCGCCCACCAGCATCCCGACAATGCCGTCACGGAATCCGGTGATGACTCCCCCAGGCCCGGTGACGAGCTGGAACTCGGCGCCATTGAAGGCATCGAACTGCGTCCCGTCAGCCAGCCACCCGGTGTAGTCGACATCGACCAGATCGCCGGCCATGGCCTCAGCGCCGGTGCCGTCCGTCTCCTCTTCGATGTAGACCCCGCCGGGCAGTTGCTCCATGGCGGCAAGGTCGACGCCGAGACTTGCAGCGAACTCCGTCTCCTCGATGACCTGGAAAGGGTTGTCGTCACCGCAGGCAGTGATGCCCAGGACAGCGACCACGGCGAGGGCGACCCTGGTGGACGAACCTCTTGCGACGCGGCTCATGATGCGGGGTCCGGCGGCGACACCCGGTCCAGAGTGACTTCCATGATCAGAATCGAACCGGCCGGGATGACGACACCGGAGGCGGACTGGCGCTCGCGATCTCCGTACGCCTGATCCGGCGGGATGACCAGAAGTCGGGTGCCGCCCTCGTTCATTCCGAGAATGCCCTCGTTGAATCCGGGGATGGCCCCGAACTCCCTCTCGATGAAGACGGTGGACACGCCGGCCCGGGAATCCCACTCCGTCCCATCGGCGAGCCACCCTGTGAAGTCGTAGATGATCTCCGAGTCGTACACGAGCTCGGGGCCGGTACCGACGACTCGATCCTGGATGTAGACGCCGTTGGGCAGGATCTCCATCATCGAGAGGTCCACGCCGAGGCTGGCCGCGAACTCCGTTTCGGTGATGACCTGGAAGGGCGAGCTGCACCCTGTGAGGGCAACAGCGGTCAACGCCACGACAGCGGCGTTCATGCGGAAGGTTTTCATAGCGGAGTAGTACCTGAGCCCACCATACGGGATCCAAGGCTATCGACGAGAGGCTCCCAGGGAAGCGACACGAGAGAGCGCCGGCCGGAAGCACCGGCCGACGCCCGTTCCTTCGGTATTCACATTTTACGCCGCTGGCGCGGCCACCTTACGCCCACCGCAGGCCTACGCCGGCAACTCCGCGTGCGGCAGCTCCGCCTCGAGGCTCTCCGGGTCCACCATGGGCTGCCAGACCTGGATGACCGGGAAGGTCGACAGGAACCAGCGCACGGCGCCGAGATAAAGCCCGAGGAACATGAGCCCGATGAGGGGTTGCCAGATGCTGAAGACGGGATCGCCCTCGTGGTACAGCGACGGGGCGATGAGAAGGTAGCGCTCGAGCCAGAGGCCGAAGACGCTGCTGACAGCGAAGACCGCATAGACTCGCGGCTTGATCTTCGGCATCCGCCCGATGAGGCCGATGAAGGGGATGAAGAAGATCAAGACGAGCGCCAAGAGGGAGAAGTTGCCCCAGTACTCGTTGGACCGATGGATGATCCAGGCCTGCTCCCAGGGCAGCTTGCCGTACCAGATGACGATGTACTGGGAGAAGAACAGATATCCGTAGAAGACGGTGAAGGCGAAGCTGAGCTTGCCGACATCGTGGCGCTGCTGGATCCCGATGTGGTTCTTGATGTCCTTGTGCTTGCCCCGGAGGTACAGCCCCCAGAGCCCGGTGCACATGACGCCAGACAAGAAGGCGGCCATGAAGAACCATGGGCCGAACATGGTGCTGAACCAGTGGGGCTCCAGCGACATCGCCCAATCGTAGGCGAAGATGGTCATGAAGAAGGCGTACATGAGGACGACGGCTGGTGCCATCGTTGTCATCCGGCGGTAGCTGGAGACCTCCTCCGCCTCCTGGCCCATCCATCCCTGGGTGAGTCGCGCCCGCCACGCCGCCCGGCCTTCATCGTCCTCCTCGGTGCCCCCGGTAAGCCCCATGTCGGGCCGGAGCGCGAGGTAGACGAAGTAGACGCCGACGCCGAACAGCATGAGGGCGCCGACGAGGTTCCTGGTGATGAGGAAGGGGATGTTGAGATACGCCGCCTTCTTCTGGACGATGGGGTCCGACGCCATCATCTCGATCCACGGGAAGTACCCGTCCCCGAGGGTCAGCATGGGCAGCAACAGCACGAAGGCGATGGGCAGGAACGCCGCGCCGGACTGGCTGACCCGCCTAAGCGACCAGTTCCACTTGGCCTTCACGATCCATGTCGCCACGGCGAACATGACCATGCCCATGGCGAGGCTGGTGAAGAAGAGCCAGTTGCTGACGTAGCTGATCCACGCCTGCTGCGGCGCCTGGGTGAGGCGGATGACGAAGGCCATGAGGCCGACGAAGAAGAAGGCCCCGCAGACCATGTTCATGGTCCGGTCCCGCGGCAGGTACCGGACGGGCACCTCCGAGGGGATGTGATGGTGCATCATCGGTCGTCCTCCGGCGCCGGCGCCTCCGCCTGATCAGGCAGGGTTCCGGCCTGTCGCTGCAACTGCCTCACGTAGTTGACCACGTTCCACCGGTCGAAGTGGGTGATCCGGGACCCGTATTCGGGCATGAGGCCGCGACCGACCCGGACCATGGCGTAGAGGTAGGCGTCGGAATACCCGGCCACCTGCGCACCCGAGAGGTTGTACGTCGGAAGCAGCGGGTGGAGCTCCGCGATGTAGGCGTTGGCGCCGACGCCGTCCGGGCCGTGGCAGACCACGCAGAACCGCAGGTAAATCTCCTCACCGCGCTCCAGCGACGCCGGGTCGTCCCATGAGAGCGGGTTCTCGAGGCGTTGGACGGCCTCACCACCGATACCCGGCACGCCCAGATCGAACTGGGTGAAGTACGGGATGCTCACGCTTTCGGGCTGCCCGATGTTGACCTCACCAGGCGCGGCTGGCCAGTTCCCGGCGGCGAAAGCCACCGAGTTCACCGGCGCGCCTTCCGGCTGCTCGTAGGGATCGAAGGTCCGCTGATCGCGCATGGAGCGGCCGAACACGGCCACCATGGCGTCGTCCAGCGGCTTGCACGCACCGAGCGTCATGACGGCGAGTACCGCAACCATCGCCTTACGCATCGGCGGCCCCCTCGCGCATCTCGATGGGTTCCTCGGCTTCCATGATCCGGCGGGCCTCCTGGAGGCGGCTGCCCTCGGCCTCCACGAAGACGCCGTAACGTCCAGCGGAGAACTCGGGGTCGTAGACGACGGATGGCTTCACGTTGGGGATCTTGCTGAGTATGAACAGGCCGATCACCGTCGCGAGGGCCCCGAAGAGCACCGTCATCTCGAAGGCGATGGGCACGTAGGCGGGAATGCCGACGATGGGCTTGCCACCCACCACCAAAGGCCAGTCCACCGAGGTGAAGATCGTGAACCCGAAGCCGGCGGCGGTGCCGCTGAGGCCTCCGACCAGGGTCCAGACGCGAACGGGGCTCTGGCCGTACCCGAGGGCGTGCTCGATGTGATGCTCGGGGTAGGGGCTGTAGGCCGTAATCTGACCGTCGAAGCCGGCCTTACGGAGCTTCTCGATGGCGTCCACTGTCGAGTCGAGGAACTCGTACGACGCCAGGACTCCCTGACTCATGCGTGCGCCTCCGCGTCATGGGCCTTTTTCTTCTTCATGGGCGCGGGCAGGACCTCCTTGAGCTCCTGGATCGCCACAGGCGGCAGGAGGCGCGTGAAGAGGAGGAACCAGAAGCCGAACCAGGCGAAACTCCCGACCATGATCATCATCTCCGTGGTCGAAGGCCGGTACACGCCCCAGGCAAAGGGCTCGTACTCGTGGCTGAGAGACGTCACGACGATGACGAAGCGCTCGAACCACATTCCGATGTTCACGAAGATGGAGATGACGAAGAGCGCGGGGATGGAGTGCCGGACCCGCTTGAACCAGAGCATGATGGGCACGAACCCGTTACAGACGAGCATCGTCCAGGTAGCCCACCAGTAGGTGCCGAAGAGGCGGTTCCAGAACATGGCCCGCTCGGGCGGCTCGCCGCTGTACCAGGCAAGGAAGAACTCGGACAGGTAGGCGTAGAAGACGATGAGCGAGGTGAAGAGGCAGAGCTTCGCCATAGCGTCGAAGTGCTTCACCGTCAGGTACGCTTCGAGACCGAAGATCTTCCGCATGGGCACCACGAGCGTGATGACCATGGCGACGCCGGAGAAGATGGCGCCGGCTACGAAGTACGGGGCGAAGATCGTCGTGTGCCAGCCAGGCACGATGGACACGGCGAAGTCCCACGAAACGACGGAGTGCACCGAGAGCACCAGCGGCGTCGCGAGGGCGGCCAGGAAGAGGTAGGCCCGGGTGAAGTTCTTCCACTCCCGGTCGGTACCACGC
>JABDLS010000078.1 GCA_013002885.1 Gemmatimonadota bacterium
CGGTGACGGTCTCGTTGGGCTTCACCGGCACGGCGACGTTGACGACGGACTACACGCGGTCGGGGACGTCGATCGTGATCCCGGCGCTGTCGACGAGTAACACGATGACCGTTGGCGCGGTGGACGACAGCGGGGCTCCCGAGTCGGAGCCGGACGAGACGGTCATCATCGACATCACCGGCGTAACCAACGGCACGGAGTCGGGAACCCAGCAGACGACCATCACCATCGTCGACGATGATGGCGTACCTACGGTGACGCTCAGCGCGACACCGCTCAATCTGGACGAGGACGGGTCGGACAACCCCTCGGTTGTGACAGCGACGCTTTCGAACCCTTCGACTCAATCCGTGACGGTCTCCCTGGGCTTCACTGGCTCGGCTTCGCTGACGACAGACTACACGCGGTCGGGAACGTCGATCGTGATCCCGGCGCTGTCGACGAGCAACACGATCACGATCGGTGCGGTGGACGACAGCGGAGCGCCCGAGTCCGAGGGAAACGAGACGGTCATCGTCGACATCACCGGCGTGACCAATGGCATGGAGTCGGGGACCCAGCAGGAGACCATCACCATCATCGACGACGATACGGGACCCGCCTCCGTCTCAATCGTGACGGCGCCACCGAGCATAGCAGTAAGCAGCGTGACGTTCACGCAATCACCCGTGGCTGAGGTCCTGGACGTCAGCAGCAATCCCGTGGTCGGTCAGAACGTCACCGTGAGCATCGAAACCGGCGGAGGCTCACTGGGTGGGACCACGACGGTGACGACCGACGGAAGTGGCAGAGCGACGTTCTCCAACCTATCCGTAACGTCGGGCTCACCCGGGGAGCGCACGCTACGGTTCGCCGCCGACGGTGAGCAAACCGTGTCCGGGCCGGTTCACGTGAGCTACAGCCAGGGCACGTATCTGGACCTCCAGTACTGCGGCTCGAACCCCTTGCAGCGGCTCGACGTCTATGTGCCGAACAACTCGTTCCCGAGACCGCGCCCGGTGGTGGCCTACGTGCACGGCGGCAGCTGGGTGAGCCACGACAAGTCCGAAGAGGACCTGTTGCTATGGGCCGACGTACGTGCGGAACTGCTCGGCCGCGGCTATGTGGTGACGACGCTGAACTACCGGTTGGCGACTGCCGCGGCGAGCACGAAGTGGCCTGCGCAGATCCACGACCTGAAGTGCGCGGTGCGTCACCTGCGAGCCGATGGTATCGACTACGGTGCCGACGGAAACGAGATCGGCGTATGGGGTGCGAGCGCCGGCGGCCACCTGGTCGCCATGCTGGGCGTCACGAACGGGGTATCGCCGGCTGTGCACGACTTCGAGGGCTCACTCGGCTATTCGGGCGTGTCGAGCGCGGTTCAGGCGACCGTTGCCATCACGGGAATCCACGACATGACGGCGACCCAAGCGCCCACCCATCCCGAGCTCGACGTCGGGGGCGCAGCGACGGCCTTCGCGTCGTGGCCCGGCGCGTCGGCCGAGTTGGACGAGGCGAGTCCCATCTGGTGGGCATCGTCCGACGATCCGCCCTTCCTGATCATCCACGGGGACACCGACGCCACGGTCGACGTGGCGCAGAGCCAACGGCTTTTCGGCTTCCTCGACGTGGAGGGCGTAGACGCCGAACTCCAGGTCGTGGCCAACGCAGACCACAATCTCGAGGACGCGGGCGGAACAGCGACGCCCTCCATCGCCCAGCTCGTTCAGCAGGTCGCCAACTTCTTCGACGCGTGGATCAGCTACTGACGACCGGCTCGCGTCAAAGACATAGCCGAACATCTGCGCTAGATGGTAGGTATGAAGGTGACACTGCACTTCCCCCCATATCGATCGAGTTCGCCGCCGCATGTCCCAACCACCCCCAAATCAGCCTCCGGGGCACCCTCCCGGTCCGATCCAGGACGAGGACGGTAAGGTGCTTTTCGATCCCGGGGCGTACGTACCGTACAAGCCCCGACGGGGTGGCGGTCGAAGGTGGCGGCGAGCCCTGGTGCTGCTCATCGGTCTGTCCCTGCTCGGTGGAGTGGGATACGGCGCCTACGCGACGAAAGACCAGTGGCTCATCGCCGACGAGCTCGATCCACTGCCGCCGCCACCAGTCGAAGACACGGTGTCGGAGCCGAGTGAGCCGAGGCTCGAGGCTCTCAGTCAGACCGAGGTAAGCGGGGAGGCGGGGTCCACCGTGGTCCTCGCGGTACGGGCGATGGGGCACTCGAGTCCCATGGTGGACTCCTCGGTGGACTTCGAGGCCTCGGACGGCGACGCCGTGCTCGCTCCCGAGAGCGTGCAGTCCGACTCCCGGGGCGTGGCGCGCACTGAGCTGACGCTTCCTACGCGGGCCGGCAGCTTCTCGGTCAGCGCTCGGCTGGCTCAGTCGGACCTCCAGACCTCTTTCACAATCCGGGTGCTCCCCGGCCCGCCGGCCCGCATCCCCGCGATCCAGGGCGATGGGCAGCGGGCCGAGGTGGAGGAGCTGCTCCCCGAGCAGGTGGGTGTGATCGTGACTGATGCGGAGGGAAACCCCGTGCCCGGCGTGGACGTACGTTTCTCCACCAGCGGGGGCATCGTGGGTCCCACACGGACTCGAACCGATTCCACGGGTTTGGCGACCACCCGTTGGCGTCTGGGCCCGGAGTCGGGGCCGCAGCGCGTGCAGGTACGGGTGGAGGCGCTCGATACGACCATCACCCTTCGGTCCACGGCCACCGCCCGACCCGTCGTGGACACCCGCCCCCAGCCGCTCGAAACCCTCCCGGTGACGGTGGTACGACGCGAATTCGTCATCGGGACGAGCCACGTCTGCAGCCTGGCCGGCGAAGCGGTCTCCTGTCGCGGCGCGTCGGTTCGGGGGCAGGGTGCGGCGGAGGCCTCGGGCTTCGTGTCGCTGGCCACGGGGGCGTCGCACGTCTGTGGACTCGATTCGAGCGGCCGGGCATCGTGCTGGGGAGCGAACGAGGGCGGCCAGCTAGGCGACGGCACCCGCAGCGATCGGCCAGCGCCCGTGGCGGTCCGGACGGACCAGATCCGCTTTTCGACCCTCACCGCTGGAGTGACACATACGTGCGGCCTCGCGGGCGGCGGAGTGCCGGTCTGTTGGGGGCAGAACCTGAACGGTCAAGTCGGGGACGGCTCGAGGGTCGATCGCCTGAGTCCCGTGACCGTGGGCGGAGGGATGCAGTTCCGTTCCCTGGTCGCCGGTTGGAACCACACCTGCGGACTCAGCGACAATGGCAACGCCTTTTGCTGGGGCCTCAATAGTGACGGCCAGCTCGGCGACGGGAGCCGCCTCGATCGTCTGATCCCGGAGCTGGTGCGGGCCGCCATCAACTCCTCCCTGGCGGCGGGTAGCGCCCACACCTGTGGCATCAGTGGCCCTCAGGTGCTGTGCTGGGGCAAGAACGACTCGGGTCAGCTCGGGGATGGAACCACCCAGGGCCGCCCACAGCCCGGCGCGGTCCAGGGACTCCCGGGACCGGCGAGGCAGCTCGCCGCCGGAGCCGTCCACACCTGCGCTCTGATGTCGGACGGCTCGGTGTACTGCTGGGGCCAGAACCTCCACGGGCAGTTGGGCAACGGGTCGATGCAGAACGCGACCCAGGCCACTCGGGTGGCGGGCGACGTGCGCTTCAGCTCCATCCACGCGGGTGGTGCCCTCACGTGCGGATGGTCCCTGGACGGGTCCCAGTACTGCTGGGGCCTGAATCAGTACGGGCAGTTGGGTGACGGGACACGACAGAGCCGCTCGACCCCGACGCCGGTAGGGTAGCCAGAAAGGGCCTACGGTCCGGCCAGCGCTCCCAGGACGACATCGTGCAGCAGTCCGTTGCTGCTGATCCCCGATCCACCGTGGAGGGTCTCGTCACCGTCCAGTGTCGTGAAGCGTCCGCCGGCCTCGGTGACGATGGTGAGGAAAGGCCCGGCATCCCACGGGGCCATCACCGGATCGACCTGGGCCTCGATGCGCCCGGTGGCGACGAGTGCGTGGCCGTAGCAGTCTCCCCAGGTCCGCGAGAAGGCCGACTTCTGCTGTAGCTCCCGCCAGCCAGCGCCTTCGGGACGGGACAGGATCCGCTCGACGTCGGTGGTGCAGATCACGGCGTCCTCGAGGCGAGAAGTCGACGAGACGCGGCAAGGGCGCCCGTTCAACGTGCACCCGAGACCACGACCTGCGGCCACGGTCTCTCGGAGTGGCGGGAAGTGGGCCACCCCCACCGCGCTGTCGCCCTCGATCTCGACGCCGATGAGAACCCCGTACAAGGGGACGCCGCGCATGAAGGAACGCGTGGCGTCGATGGGGTCCAGGATCCACCGGACCCGGGCGCCCTCGTTGGACTCCCCGTACTCTTCGCCCAGGATGGAGTCGTCGGGATACCGCTCTGCAATGCGACCACGCAGCAGCTCCTCGGCGGCCCGGTCCGCGATGGTGACGGGCGATCCGTCGCCCTTGGCGTCGTGATGGACGACGCCCCCGAAGTGCTCGAGGGTGACCTCACCCGCAGCGAGCGCCAACTCGGTGGCGAACGCCAGCAGCTCGCGGACCTCAGGGCCGTCGGGAATGGTCAGTCCCCCGTCTCCACCTGAGCCGTCCGTCTGGCCTTGTCCTCGTACATGTCTGCATCGGCGGCGCGCAGCACGTCGTTGACGCTCGCCATCGTATCGGGGTCGAACTCGGCGCACCCCACGCTCATGGTGATCCCGAACTTGCTCAGCGTCTCGTCGCGGTCGAGATGCGCCTTGACGCGATCGACGAAGTGGCGCGCCCCATCCAGGCCGGTCTCGGACAGGACGGAGACGAACTCGTCGCCGCCGTAGCGAGCCACGACGTTCATGGCCCGATTCTCCTGGGTCAGGACGCTACCGACGGCCTTGAGGATGTCGTCACCGGCGATGTGACCGAAGGTGTCGTTGTAGTGCTTGAAGCGATCGATGTCGAAGATCGCCATAGACATGGGACGACCGCGACGGGCGGCGGCCACCTCGTGATCCAGATGAATCTGCAGTCGCCGACGATTGGGCAGTCCTGTGAGCGGGTCCGTCAGCGACAGGGCATGGAGGTTCGCGTGCATGCGCGCGTTGCTGAGGGCACCCGAGACCTGGCTGGCCAATCGCTGCCGGACGCCGAGGTCCTCCCTGCTGAAGTGTCGAGGCTGACGACTTCCGGCGGTGAGGATTCCCTCCACCCTTCCACTCAACACCAGCGGGACGCCTGCCGCCGAGCCCCCGGTGAGGTGCGCGGCGACGTTTTCCGGAAGGCGGTTCGTGGACGCCAGATTGTCGAAGATGATGGGGTCCCATCGGCTGATGAGGGTGTCCTCCATCTCGGGGGAAAGCTCCCACTCGAGGCCGATGGGAAGCGCGATCTCTCCGCCGGAATCCGCTACCCTGCACACGGTCTGTTGGCGGGGGTCACAAAGCCAGACCGCCACGCCATCGACGTCCAGGACGTCGGAGACCGCGGAGATCACCATGCGCAGGACCTGGTCGGGGTCCAGCTTGCTGGACAGAGCCCGGCCGATCTCTTCGAGTTGCTCGGCCTCCTTTCTTCGGCGCTCCAGCTCGGCGAACTGCTGAGCGTTGAAGATGGCGACCGCCGCCACCGCCGCGATCTCCTCCAGCATCTCCAGGTCGTCGGCGTCGTAGTGGTCGGCATCGTAGCTCTGAGCGCTCAGGGCGCCGAGGACCCTTCCACCGTGAAGCAGAGGTGCGATGACCGCGGACCGGGCCACACGGTCGTCATCGCCCAGCACCATCAGCGAGTCGGTCGCGAGGTCGTCGGTGATCAGGGACGCTTTGCGGGTGGTGATGACCTTCGAGTCCGAGCCCCGGTAGGCGATGTCGACGCTTTCGCCTTTGCCACCCTCCGCCATGTAGACCACCCGGGCGAGGTCGCGTCCCTGGTCGTGGATAGCGAGGAAGAACCCCTCCACATCGACGGCGCGGGCGGTCTCCCGATAGATGGCCTCGTACAGCTCTTCGATGCTGAGCGTAGCTCCAAGGGTACGGCCCGCCTCCAGGAGAAGGCGATACCGGTCCGCCTTGAGCGGGCGACCATCGCGGGATGCGGCTTCGGACATAAGGAAATGTCGACCGGCGGAGCCGATCTGCGATTCACTCGTATTCGAGTTCGAGGGGTCTCGTCATTATTCAATCGTTCCCGATTGACCACAACTATTCTCTGCCGGTCGCCCTTGGAGACCGGTCGCGGCTCCGGTCCAGGTAGTTGCCGATCTCGTACCCGACTGCGGCGAGCAGTCGGGTCTCCCGCAGGTCGGGCTCGGCCCGGGAAATGATGGTCCGGAGGGTCCTCATGACCGCCTCGGGCTTCCTGGCCTTGTAGAAGTTGATGCGGTGGAGACCCTCGGCGAGGGCTGAGAAAGCCTCTTCTAGCTCCTCGTGGGTCGGGGGGCGGGTGGCACGCTTGCCCTTGGGCATCTCCGTCTCCCCGCCGTCGATAGCGAGGAAGGTCTCGTACGCTATCACCAGTGCTGCCTGGGCGAGGTTCAGGCTCGAGTACTCCACGTCGGTGGGGATGATGACGACACTGTGGCACCGGTCCAGTGCCTCGTTGGTCAGGCCTCGATCCTCGCGGCCGAAGAGCACGGCAACGGTGCCTTCGCGGGTCCGGTCTGCGATGACGGCCCCGACCTCGTCGGACCGGGTGTAGGCACGTCCCGCCGTTCGGGCCCGGGCGGTGGTGCCTACCACGTACCGTGCGTCGGCCAGCGCTCCCTCCAGAGAGTCGTGCATGGTGGCCGCCTCGATGAGATGGCCTGTCCGGTGAGCGATGCCTTCCAGTCGGTAGGCGTCGAACTCGTCGGGATTGACCAGGCGGAGGTCGGAGAGGCCGAAGTTGCTCATGACCCGGATCACTCCCGCGATGTTCACCAGGTCCTTCGGATGATCAAGGACCAAGGCGACCCTGCCCAAACGATCATCAAGTGGCATCGCACTCACCGCGTGACAGTTTCTGGAATCCTACAAGCTGATATCGACGCTGCGTGGCGCGCATCCATCCTTGTACAGTATCAACATCCAGCGTCGTATCCACGATGATCTATACCGGAGGCTCGGCATTGGGCACGATTGTGATGATGCATTTTCCCAGCGATACGGGTTTCGCATTGGGCGCGCTGGAGAAGATCTTCCATGCGGCTGCGTGCGAGGTATCGGGCCCGGATGGAGTGCACTTCTCCTACCCTCGGTTGGCGGAGGGCCGTGCCCCGAGCTTGCCCCCTGGCTTCGACAGGCTGCTCGAGCACGATCTCAGGCGGTCCCGCAGCCATCAGGGTCGCCAACTGAGTGATTACCTCAAAGCAAACGGGATCGAGCGGGCATTGGCCTTCGATGTGGGACCTGGACATCCCAGTCTCCATGCACTTCGTCGCGGGGGCGCCTCTCGTGTGGTCTCTTACTTTGGCGCGCCGTTGGGAACTCCAAGGCGTGGGCTTTCGCTTCTTCTGCGGCGGCTCCGCACCGCCCTCCAGGAACAACCGGATCTCTACGTGTTCGAGTCTCTCGCCATGCAGGAGTCCGCCATCAAAGGGGGGAGAGGGATCCCGGCGAGCAAGACGACGATCATTCGTACCGGACTCGACCTCGACAGATTCCGCCCGAGGGATGAGAACTCCCCCGATTCGCTCCCAGCCGACTTGGGGATTCCGGCAGACCGGAAGGTGGTCTTCTACGCGGGCCACACGACTCCCCGGAAGGGCATCGACACCATTCTGGACAGCGCTGCCGATCTCGTGGATCAGAGGGGCCGCCGCGACGTGCATTTCCTGTTGTGCGGGGACCGAAAGGGCGAAGCCGAGGAATATCTGGCGCGTCTCGACGGAACGCGCGCGCGCGCCCACGTCACGTTTGGAGGATATCGAGACGACATCCCCGACCTGATGGCCGCGTCCTACTGCGGAGTGATCGCCAGCACAGGCTGGGATTCCTTTCCCCGATCGGCCATGGAGATGTCGGCCTCCGGGCTTCCTCTATTGGCGTCTGCCCTTCAAGGGTTGGTGGAGACCGTGGACCACGGGAGGACGGGCTACTTGTTCGAGCCCGGCGACTCGACCGCGTTGGCCGATCTGATCGCTGACCTCCTCGATCAACCTGCGGAGCGAGACAGGCTTGGGGCTGCGAGCCGGCTATTGGCCGAGAAGCAGTATTCCGAGCAACGGCAGGTTGAGGAGTTGGCGGAGGCACTGAGAGGGTAGTGGACTGCAGCCAGCCTTCACGTCCAGTCCCGCGCCGTACCGAACTGAGTCGTGTACGATGGGTGAGATCACTCGGGTGTGATCTTGTCTCTGGATGCCTTGCCTTCCTCGTCTTCCGGTGCCTTCAGCTCCCCCTTGAAGTTCCGGATGCCGCTGCCCAGTCCGCGAGCCAGGTCGGGTAGCTTTTTGGCGCCGAACAGGAGCATCAGGATGCCGAAGACGAGGACCGCCTCCCACACACCGAAGGTGATGAGGCCGAGGCCCGACGTGAGCCCGTTCATCGCATGAGCGCTTTCGCGATGGTCTGCTTCTGCATGTTGGACGTGCCCTCGTAGATCGTACCGATCTTGGCATCGCGGTAGAGCTTCTCCACCGGATACTCCTTGGTGAATCCGTACCCACCATGCAGGTCGATGCACATCGACGCCACCCTCTGTGCAACCTCCGATGCGTAGAGCTTGGCCATGGCAGCGGGCGTGACGAAGGGCTTGCCGGCATCCTTGAGGCGGGCGGCGTTGTAGACGAGCAGCCGTGACGCCTCGATCTCGGTGGCCATCTCGGCGATCTGGAACTGCACGCCCTGAAAGTTGCCGATGGGCCGCCCGAACTGCTCCCGCTCCTGCACGTAGCGGATGGTGTGGTCCAGAGCGCCTTGGGCCAGACCCAGCATCTGCGCGCCGATGCCGATGCGGCCCTCGTTGAGGGTCTCGATGGCCGTTTTGTATCCCTTGCCCACCTCACCCATCACGTTCTCCCCGGGTACCCGCACGTTCTCGAAGAGGAGCTCGGTGGTGGACGAGGCGCGGATGCCGAGCTTGTCCTCCTTCTTGCCAACGGAGAACCCTTCGAAGGACTTCTCCACGAGGAAAGCGGTGATGCCCTTGTAGCCGGCGTCGGGATCGATGGTGGCGAACACGATGAAGAGTTCGGCCTCGGCTCCGTTGGTGATCCAGAGCTTGTGGCCGTTGAGTACCCAGTCTTCGCCGTCTCGGGTCGCTCGGCAGGCCAGGGCGAAGGCGTCGGATCCGCTCCCGGCCTCGGAGAGGGCGTAGGCGCCCACGGTGTCGGTGGCGAGCTTTGGCAGGTAGCGGGCCTTCTGGTCGTCACTCGCCCACCGAAGCAAGGCGTTGATGACCAACGTGTTCTGGACGTCCACCAGCACGGAGACTGCCGGATCGACACGGGAGAGCTCTTCCACCACCAGGATGGATGTGAAGAAGTCGGCGCCCGTCCCACCGTACTGCTCGGGGATCTCGATACCCATCAAGCCCATTTCGAAGAGCTGGGGAATCAAGGAGTGGTCCAGCTGCTGGGCCTTGTCCATCTCCATGACCTTGTGGGCGATCTCGGACTCGGCGAAGTCCCGGACGGCCTCCTGGAACATCCGCTCCTGCTCGGTGAGCTCAGAGAGGGCGGGGCGTGCAGCGGTGAGGAGGGTCGACATGATCTCAGCGGCGATGATTCGGGACCTTTGAAGCGGACCCTGAATCTACACCCGCGGGGCCTCCGGTTGGACCCTCGGACAGCCGGACGGGCTCGAGCCATGCCCTTGGAGCCGGATCGCCACTCTTCCGAGCACCTCCGCTGCCCGTCCTGATCGACTCGGCGTCACCGGAGACGTTCCCTTCCCGAAGTGGCGCGACGAGGGCCGAATCAGTGGCCATCCGCGACACAGGATCCGACGGTCTCGGAGGGGTGGCGACGGCCGATCCGCCCATCGATCGTGGACCAACCTGCGAGTCCTTGACCTGCGCTTGAAAGGCCGTCATGCTCAGGGCGCCGCGCGCCCTACGACCCCCTGAACCGAGGGAGCACTCATGTCCGACATCCCCAGCGATCTGCACTACACCGAGGAGCATGAGTACCTGAAGGCGATGGACGACGACGGAGTGTATGCCGTTGGCGTCACGGATTACGCGCAGGGTGAGCTGGGGGACGTCGTCTTCGTCGAGCTGCCGGAGGTGGGGGCGTCGTTCGGGAAGATGGACGTATTCGGGACCATCGAGGCGGTGAAGGCGGTAAGCGACCTCTACTGCCCCCTGGAGGGCGAGGTGGTGGCCATCAACGAGGGACTGGACGACGACCCTTCGCTGGTGAACTCCGACCCGTACGGCGACGGCTGGATGATCAAGCTGAAACTCGCCGATCCCAGTGAGGTATCCTCACTTCTCAGTTCGGACAGCTACGCGGAGCACATCGGCTGACCCGAGCCGCTCCGCTTCGACGACCCGGGCCGTGGCCCGCCGGGCGCCCTCGAGGGGGCCTCGCGGACCACGGCCTTTCTGACATGAAGGACACCATGACCCGAATCGACCCCCAGCCCGACTTCGAGGCGCGCCATCTGGGCCCCGACGCCGCGGACCTGGAGCACATGCTCGAGACCATCGGCTACGACTCCGTGGCATCGCTCGTGGATGACGTGGTTCCCACCTCCATCCGCATGGAGGGCGAGCTGGACCTGCCCGATGCGCTCACCGAGGCCGAGTTGCTGGCTCGGCTTCGAGGTATCGCGTCGAGGAACGAGGTCTACCGCTCCTACCTCGGGATGGGATACAGCGACACCCATGTGCCCGGCGTGATCCAGCGCAACATTCTGGAGAATCCGGGCTGGTACACGCAGTACACGCCGTACCAGGCCGAGATCGCCCAGGGCCGACTGGAAGCGCTTCTGAACTTCCAGACCATGGTCATGGACCTGACGGGGATGGAGATCGCGAACGCGTCCCTGCTCGACGAGGGCACGGCGGCGGCCGAGGCGATGCACCTGGCTCACAGCGAGGGCCGAGGAGACGCGAACACCTTCTTCGTATCGGAGCTCTGCCACCCGCAGACGATCGACGTGGTGAAGACGCGCGCATGGCCGCTGGGGATCGACGTGGTGGTCGGCGACCACGAGGCCTTCGAGCTGACGGAAGGGGTCTTCGGCGTGCTGCTGCAGTACCCGGCGACCGACGGTCGAGTGCTCGACTACGCCGACTTCACCGAGCGCGCACGGGCGGTTGGTGCCATGGTCACCGTGGCGACCGATCTCATGGCGCTCGCGCTGCTGACGCCTCCGGGCGAGTGGGGCGCAGACGTCGTGGTGGGCAACTCCCAGCGCTTCGGCGTGCCCATGGGCTATGGCGGTCCGCACGCGGCCTTCATCGCCGCCAGGGAGTCGTTCAAGCGCAAGCTCCCCGGGCGGATCATCGGCGTCTCGGTGGACGCCGACGGCAACCCGGCGTTGCGTATGGCGCTGCAGACCCGCGAGCAGCACATCCGCCGTGAGCGGGCGACGTCGAACATCTGCACCGCGCAGGTGCTCCTTGCGATCATGGCCGGCGCGTACGCCGTGTACCACGGTCCGAAGGGCATCCGGCGGATCGCCGAGCGGATCCGCGCGCAGACCGCCGTGCTTTCGGTCGGCCTGAAGCGGCTGGGCCATGACGTCACGACCGAGCACTTCTTCGACACGATCCGCGTGCGGCCTGTGGGACGTGCGGGGGACTTCATGGCTCGGGCGGCCGACCGGCGCATCAATCTCCGCGCGTTCGGAGACGGTACTCTGGGCATCGCGCTGGACGAGGTGGTGCGTCCCGAAGACGTGGACGACCTCCTGGCCATCTTCAACGGGGGTGTGTCTCCCGGCTTTTCGGCGCATTCGCTGGACGCCGAGGGCGAGCTGCCCGAGTTGCCGTCGTGGGCCGCGCGGACGTCGCCCTATCTCGAGCACGAGGTCTTCAACCGGTATCACTCCGAGACGGAGATGCTACGGTACCTGCACAAGCTCGAGTCTCGGGATCTGTCCCTGAACACGAGCATGATCCCCCTGGGATCGTGCACGATGAAGCTCAACGCCAGCACCGAGATGGCGGGGGTCACCTGGCCGGAGATCGGTAAGCTCCACCCCTGCGCGCCCATCGAGCAGGCTCGGGGCTACGAGGAGATCTTCCTGGAGATCGAGTCATGGCTGGCGAACATCTCGGGCTTCACCGCCACCTCGCTCCAACCCAACTCGGGCGCCCAGGGCGAGTACACAGGGCTGCTCGTCATCCGTGCGTATCACGATGACCGTGGCGACCATCATCGCGACGTTTGCCTGATCCCGTCGTCGGCCCACGGGACGAACCCCGCGAGCGCGGTCATGGCCGGCATGAAGGTCGTCGTGGTGAAGAGCACCGACGAGGGCACCATCGACCTCGTCGACCTCGAAGCCAAGGCGACGGAGCACGCCGAGAACCTCGCCGCGTTCATGGTCACCTACCCGTCGACGCACGGGGTATTCGAAGAGGGCATCCGCCGGGCCTGCGACCTCGTCCACGAGAATGGCGGGATGGTCTACCTGGACGGTGCGAACCTCAACGCCCAGGTCGGGCTGTCGCGGCCTGGCGACTACGGCGCCGACGTATGCCACATCAATCTGCATAAGACCTTCGCCATTCCCCACGGCGGCGGAGGGCCGGGCATGGGGCCGATCTGCTGCAACGAGAAGCTCGCTCCGTATCTGCCCGGCCACGGCGTGCACCGGACCGGGGGCGAGAAGGCTATCGGCGCGGTCAGCTCGGCCGCCTGGGGCAGCGCGAGCATCCTGGTCATCTCGTGGGCGTACATCGCTCTGCTCGGGCGCCGCGGTTGTCGCCGGGCATCAGAGGTCGCGATCCTCAGCGCCAACTACATGGCCAAGCGACTCGAGGCGCACTACGACGTGCTCTACCGGGGGCAGGGGGGGCTCGTGGCGCACGAGTTCATCGTGGATCTCCGGCCCATGAAGCGCGCGACCGGCATCACCGAAGAGGACGTGGCCAAGCGATTGATCGACTACGGTTTCCACGCACCCACCGTCTCCTTCCCGGTCATCGGCACGCTCATGATCGAGCCGACGGAGTCGGAGCCGAAGGAGGAGCTGGACCGCTTCTGCGACGCGCTGATCTCGATCCGCGCCGAGATCGAGCAGGTCGAGCTCGGGATCGCCGACGCCGACGACAACGCGCTGAAGAACGCGCCGCACACGGCGGCGATGGTCACGGCCGACGCGTGGGATCACCCGTATGGTCGGCAGCAGGCGGCGTACCCGGCCCCCTGGACGCAGGACCTCAAGTTCTGGCCTTCGGTCCGGCGCGTGAACAACGCGTACGGCGACCGGAACCTGGTGTGCTCCTGCCCGCCGGTGGAAGAGTACGCGGAGGTGGGGTCCTA
>JABDLS010000141.1 GCA_013002885.1 Gemmatimonadota bacterium
ATGTGCAGCGAGATGGTCACGTTCGACGGAATCGACCGATCGGCCACGCTCCCGGAGGGGGAGACCGTGCCCGTCGAATTCACCCCCGGAGCGCCGGGGGAGATTCCGTTTCAGTGCCAGATGGGCATGCTCCGCGGCAAGATCGTGGTCGAGAAGTAGGGGACTCCATTCGACAGGAGGCGAGTGTGGACAGCGCCGTCGGCCTCGTGCAGACGTACCTGCGAGTGAACGGCTACTTCACCGTCGTGGAGTATCCCGTGGTGGAGTCGCGCGGTGGGTTCCGGGCCGCCACCGACCTGGATGTCCTGGCCTTCCGCTTCCCGGGCGCGGGACGACTCATTCCGGGCGAACGGGGCCAACGTGGACATCCGCCCTTCGCGGCGGACCCACTCCTGGGAGTCCCCGATGGACACCCGGACATGTTGATCGGGGAGGTGAAGGAGGGGGAAGCGAGGTTCAATCGGAGCGGGCGGAGAGCGGAGGTCATCGCGGCGGCCCTGACTCGTTTCGGATGCTGCTCCGCCGAAGGGGCCGGAGCGACCGCCGCGGAACTGCTCCAGTCGGGGCGGGCATCGACTGATCACGACCACAGGGTCCGCCTCGTCGCGTTCGGGTCGGTGTTGAGCGGCTCCCGAGGGCCCTATCAGGAGATCCCCCTCGGCCACGTACTCCGATACCTCGAGTCGTGGGTGGACGAGCACTGGGCGGTCCTGAGGCACACACAGCTCAAGGACCCGGTGCTTTCCTTCCTGGCGACACTCATGAAGGCGAAGGCCGGTGCTGAGGAGGCGCCTCCGGGTGATTCCTGATTCCTACGTGTGGCTTGTCTGGTCTTCCGCCTTCCTGGTGCCCTGGCTAGGGCTGTATGCGGCCTTCCCGCAGCACCGACGCGCGATGCTGCTGGCCAGCCTCTTCACGATGCCCTTCGGCCTGACCGAGCCTCTCTTCGTGCCCGAATACTGGAACCCTCCGAGCCTCTTCGGTCTGGCGCAACGGACCGGCTTCGACATCGAAAGCCTGATCTTCTGTTTCGGCATCGGGGGCGTTGGGGCTGTGCTGGTGAACGTGTTGACGGGTCGGGTCGTGGAGCCGCTTCCCGAAGAGGATCGGCACCACCATCGTCACCGTTTCCACCGTTGGGTCGTGTTTTCGCCCTTCGTGGTATTCCTGGTGCTGTTGCCGCTTCCCTGGAACGCCATCTATCCCGGCATCGCCGCTATGCTCGTCGGCGCCGCCCTCACGGTGTGGTGCAGACCCGACCTCACCCGCGCGGTCCTGATGGGAAGTGCCGTTTTCGTGGCCTACTACGCGGTATTCCTGGTGGGCCTGGAGGTAACGGCTCCAGGCTATGTCGAGCGGGTCTGGAATCTCGACGACCTGTCGGGGATCCAGCTCGGTTTCATGCCGCTCGAGGAGCTCCTCTTCGCCCTCGGATTCGGTGGCTACTGGGCCGGGGTCTACGAGCACCTGTCCTGGGGCCGCGCCACCCCTGCCCCGACCGCGGAGTCGGGACACATCCACTGAATCAAAGACTGGAGGAGATGATGGCTGACCCGATCCGGGTTGCCGTGAGCGGATACGGAGTGATCGGAAAGCGTGTCGCCGATGCGGTCGATGCACAGCCCGACATGGCTCTCGTCGGCGTCGCTGATGTAGCCACGGACTGGCGGCTCGCCGTCGCGCGCCGAAAGGGGTACGCCGTGTTCGGCGCTACGCAGGGGGCCATGGAGAAGATGGCGCAGACCGGCCTCGATCCCGCGGGCGGCCTCGACGACCTGGTCGCCGACAGCGACGTCGTCGTGGACTGCACGCCCAAGGGCGTGGCCGCCTCGAACGCCGAGCGGTATCGACGACTCGGCGTGCCCTTCATCGTCCAGGGCGGAGAGAAGCACTCCGTCACCGGACACTCGTTCAGCGCGGAGAGCAACTACGCCTCTGCCGTGGGCCGAACGGCGACGCGGGTGGTGTCGTGCAACACCACCTCCGTGGTGCGGACCCTCTCGGCGCTCAAACGGGCCGGGCTTCTCGGGCCGGCCCGGGGGACCCTCCTCCGGCGAGCGACAGACCCGTGGGAGAGCCACCTCGGCGGGATCATGAACACGCTCGTTCCCGAGCCGTCGATCCCCAGCCATCAGGGGCCCGACGCCCGCACCGTGGATCCCGACCTGGACGTGGTGACCATGGCGGTCAAGGTGCCCCAGACCCTCGGGCACCTGCACTACTGGTCGGTGCGGCTGACGCGACCGTCCAACCGGGAGGAGGTGCTCGACGCCTTCCGCTCGTCGACCCGGATCGCCCTGATCAAGGATGCCGACGGGCTGGGCGCCGTGAACGCCGTGAAGGAGTTGATGCTGGACATCGGGCGGCCGCACGGAGACCTCTACGAGGTGGCGCTGTGGGCGGACATGCTCTCGGTCGAAGGCAGTGAAGCCTTCTACGCCTACATGGTCGACAACCAGGCGATCGTCATCCCCGAGACCATCGACGCGATCCGGGCGCTGGCCGGCACCGAGCCCGAGGCGGCGGAGTCGATCCGCAGGACCGACGAAGCGCTCGGGACCGGGGCGCTGCTTTCCGGGCCGGCGTTGGGCCAGAACCCCGATCCGGGCGCGGAGGAGCGGCGATGAGGAGAGCCGCGACCGGCGACTCCCTGGAGCACGATCCGTTCGCCGACGTTCTCCATGGCCATCTCCTGCCGACCGCCGCCGGGCAGGACGAGGAGCGGGTGGCCCGGATCGCGGTCGAGGCGCTCACCTCCTTCCAGGCGCTGGCCGAGGTACGGCGCGCGGTGTCCGTCTTCGGCTCGGCCCGTTCCGAACCCGTGGATCGTTGGGGAGACCTGGCGCGCCGCACCAGCATTGCCTTGACGCGGGCCGGCTTCGCGGTGATGACCGGCGGGGGGCCCGGTCTCATGGCTGTCGCCAACGAGGGCGCTCTCGCAGGCGAGGGCATATCGGTGGGGCTCACGATCCACCTCCCCGCCCAAGAGGAGCCCAACGGCCACCTGAGCCTGCACGTCCCCTTCCACTACTTCTTCCTGCGGAAGCTGGCCTTCGTGAAGTACGCCTGTGCCTTCGTCTGTTTGCCCGGCGGCTACGGGACGCTGGACGAGCTGTTCGAGGCGCTCAACCTGAAGCGTACCCACCGCATGCACCCGTTCCCGGTGATCCTCATGGGCGCCACCTACTGGACCGGGCTCCGGGAGTGGATGGCGGGCACCTGCGTTCCGTCGGGCACGCTGGACGCCCGCGATCTCGAGGCGCTCGAGATCACGGACGATCCGGAGGCCGTCGTAGCCCGGGTACAGGCCTGCCACGCGGGGCTCTGCCGGAAGCTGGGCATTCATGGGTGAGGCATCGTCCTCGACGGCGATCCGCCGTGGATCGTCCGGATGCAGACCGAGCGGATTCTACCACCGCGTCCTGGTCCCGGCGCTTCGAGGCGGCGTGGTCCGAGCTTCAGCGCCGATACGACGATCGCTTCCGACGCTTGTGGCGGTACCTACCTCCTCTCCTGCGCAGGCGGCTTCCGTGCACGGCACCTCCAGGTCCACCAGATGGTGCTGACCCGCCGGGGAACCCCCCGTCGGCACTTCGTCCGGGCCACGTGAAAGCCCCCGGGTCCGATTCAGTGCCGGCGT
>JABDLS010000145.1 GCA_013002885.1 Gemmatimonadota bacterium
GTCGGCGCCATCATCGTCGCGTCCACGAGGGAGGATGGCGCGTGTGCTCGGACGTCCACGGCACTCAGATCGTCTTCTTCACCCCCGCGGGCCGGGCACTCGCTGCGGCCCCGCCCCTCGTCGTCGCCCAGCCCCTCACCGCTGCCGCGCCCCTCGCCGCTGCCGCGCCCCTCGTCGTCGCGCCGCCGGCTGCGGAGACCCCGGCTGCCGCCGATGCCGGGGCTACCTCACCGACCGCCGCCTCACGTTCCGTCGGTCGCCCCACCCGCCGCCGCCTCTTCGAGCACTTCATGCGCGAGCTCGCTGAACGCGACGTGAGCCCCGATTGGCGCACCAACCTCCCGCGTGTCCGACGCGACGCCGACATCCCCTGGCCCCTCGAGGCCGCCGCCTGGGAAGCCCTCGAAGCCTCCGCGGCTGGCGGGGCATGGCTCGATAGGGCCGGGTGAACACGTGAGTCGCGCGAGCCGTGGACGACGATGCCCGCAGACTCGCCGTCGAACCCGCGGCCCGACGGATTCTGGGAGCACTCCAGCCGCCCGCCCACACCCTGAGGGGTTTCGTTCCACCAGCCGACGCGATGGTGACCACGGGCGCAACCACACTGCGCCGAGCCCCTCGACTGGCCCCGGCGCTCACCGACCGGTACGATCGCCATCGGTATCCAAACGCGCCGCCTCTGGAGGACTCGGATGACTTCCATCAGTCGAAAGGATTTCCTCGGTCTCGGGACGTTGGCTACGGCCGGTCTGGCCACGGGGTGCACGGCGCCACCGGGCTCAGAAGGAGAGCGACCGGATCTCGTCGTGGTGAACGGCGACATCCTCACGCAGGATGACGCCAACCCCCGCGCCGAGGCCTTCGCGGTGCGTGGCGACCGTTTTATCGCGGTAGGATCCAACGACGACGTCCGTAACCTCTCGGGTCCGGACACTCGGGTGCTCGACGCCGCCGGGGCCACGGTGGTGCCCGGCTTCATTGACGCCCACTCCCACCCTTCAGGGGCGGGCCTGAACGCGTTGCGGAACGTGAACACGAATCTGGGGAGCATCGCTCGGATCCAGGACGCCCTCCGGGCGCGGGCTGCGGAGACCCCGCCGGGTGAGTGGCTCGTCGGCTACATGTACGACGACACGAAGCAGGAGGAAGGGCGCCCGCTCAATCGGGTCGATCTCGACGAGGTGAGCACCGACCATCCCATCGTGGTCGGGCACCGTGGCGGTCACACCGGCGTCTACAACTCGAGGGCCTTCGAACTCGCCGGTGTCACGGTGAATACGCCGGACCCCTTCGGCGGACACTTCTATCGCGAGGACGGCGAGCTGACGGGAAAAGTGGCGGAGAGGGCTCGGGCCGTGTTCGACGTGCCCGGCGGGTCCACTCGAGAGGAGCGGGCTAGGGGTGTGGCCGTCATCTGTCGGGAGATGAACGCGGCCGGACTCACCTCCGTCCATCAGGCCGGGACCGGGTCAGATGCCTTCACCGCCTACCAGGACGCCCGTGAGGCCGGCGAGCTCACCCTCCGCATGAACCTCTTCGCCAGCGGTGGAGCCTACAGGTCCCTCCTGCAGGCAGGCGTGAGGACGGGGCTCGGCGACGAATGGATCCGGCTGGGGCCGGTCAAGTTCGCGGCGGACGGATCAGCGTCGGAGCGCACGATGGCGATGAGCACTCCCTACGCGGGTCGGCCCGACGACTACGGCATCCTTACCATGACCCAGGAAGAGATCCACGCCGCGGTGGAAGAGGCGCACCGGTCGGGATGGCAGATCGGTATCCACGCCAACGGGGACGTGACCATCGACATGGTCCTCAACGCCTACGAGCGGATGGCGAGAGAGTACCCCCGAAACGACACCCGCCATCGCCTGGAGCACTGCTCGCTGGTGAACACCTCGCTCCTGGAGAGGATCGCCGAGGGCAACTACATCCCGGCTCCCTTCTACACGTACGCGCACTACCACGGAGAGAAGTGGATCGAGTACGGAGAGGAGAAGATGGAGTGGATGTTCGCCCACAAGTCCTTTCTCGATCACGACATCATGGTTGCGCCGGCGTCGGATCACAGCCCCGGTCCCTACGAACCCCTCATGGCACTGCAGTCCATGACGACGAGGAAGGACTTCGCCGGCCGGGTTTGGGGGCCCAGCCAGCGCATCACCATGGACCAGGCGCTCAAGATCTGCACGATGCACGGTGCCTACGCCTCCCACGAGGATCACGTGAAGGGCTCCATTGCCGCCGGGAAGCTGGCCGACTTCGTCTTCCTGGCCGAGAATCCGTACGATGTCGAGGAGGAACGGGTCAAGGAGATCCAGGTCGTGCGGACGGTGGTTGGGGGCGAGACCGTACACGAGGCTTGACCCGGGCGAGGGTCGCGCCGCCGCAACCCGACCCCGTCCGGACCAAATGATCTCGACCGGACCAATAGATTTCGACCGAACCATGATCTCGTCCGGACCATGATCTCGTCCGGACCATGATCTCGTCCGGACCATGACTTCGACCGGGCCATCGCACCGTGGAGCGATCCGTGGACGTTCATTTCGTCGAGATCCAGACAGCTCTCGCTGGCCGATATTCCCTCGACCGGGAGTTGGGCCGTGGCGGGATGGGTGTGGTGTACCTCGCACACGAGGTGG
>JABDLS010000148.1 GCA_013002885.1 Gemmatimonadota bacterium
AGCTCAGGGTTGGCCAGGAAGAGGCCAATGAGCACCCCGCCGATACCCACGCCGAGCACGACCTGCCGGGCGGCGCGACGGAGGATCGCCCACACGATGCGGCGGCGGTCCGCGCCGAGGGCCACCCGTATGCCGATCTCCCGGGTTCGACGTGAGACGGTGAAGGCCATGATGGAGTAGATCCCGGCCGTCGCGAGAAGAAGGCCGATGCCGCCGGCCACCAGCAGGACGATGAACCATCCGGTGTAGGCCGTTTCCACCTCCCACGCGGTATCGCTCGCCGGCTGCACGCTTCGGAGGACGAGATCCGGGGCCGCTTCCGCGACGATCTGCCGAAGGCGCGGTGCGAAAGCAGTCGGATCATCGCCCACCCGCGCCGCCACCTGGACCGGGTAACGAGCCATGGCAGCGAGGGGGAAGTAGACACCGACGTGTGCCTGTCCATCGCCATCGACGTACATGGGACGCTGCTCGACCACACCCACGATCTCGTACCACGGGTTCGGGTTGGGCTCTCCTGGCTCGAGTCTCGCGTCGGTGAACTGGAACCGTCGACCCAGCGCGTTCCGGTCTTCCAGCACCAGGCGTACGAAGTCCTCGTTCACGACCGCCACGTGCTGGCCCGGGTGGTGATCACTGGCCCTGAAAAGTCGCCCTTCGATGGTGGCGGCCTGAACCATGTCGAAGTATCCAGGATCCACCGCCGCCATCCGGATACGGTGGCCGTAGCGGGACGTCCAGGGAGACGTCGGTCCGTCCACGACGACGATGGCCGGGGCATGATGGCCGCCGGGCATCGCGTCCGCGACGGTGACGCTGGATACTCCCGGCTCGGCGTTGAGACGTTGCCTCACCTCGGAGTAGGCCTCCGCGTAGCTCGGCGTGACCTCCTCTTCGAGCATCCCGTACTGAAGCGACTCGCCTCGGGCCTCGGCCCGTGAGCCGAGAAGCATCTCGGCCATGAGGTACTCCTCGGCGGGGAATCCGAAGTCGGTCGCCCGCACCTCGGCCGCCGTCAGGCCGGCCCACGCGATGATGGGGACAAAGGCGACGGTGGCTGCCACCTGGGTCACGATCACCGTCGACCACAACCGGCCGAACTCGACACCCCCGCCCCCCGCGGCGGCCCGCTGAAGTCGAGAGCCGACCCCACTGCCCGTCAGTCGCAGAGCCGGCAGGGCACCGCAGACCACGGCAGTGAGCAAGGTGAAGGCCGACGCATAGATAATGGTGGGTGCGGTGAGGCCCCGGTCGACCCAATAGCCGATCTCCCCGCCTGTGACATCGTGGATGGTCTCGACGACCCATCCCAGTCCTGCATCCGCCGCCATGAGCCCGACGACCGCCGCGGCGCTGGCCAGGACCAGGGCCTCTGCCACGAGCTGCAGCACGATGCGGCCCCGGCTGGCCCCCAGGGCACCTCTCACCACGATCTCGTTCTGACGAGCCGCGGTTCGGGCGAAGAGCAGCAGCGCCACGTTGCCGCACACCAGAAGCACCAACGCCAGGAAGGCGATGATGTTCACGGAAAGGAGGCCCGCGCGGAGGAGGTCGTTCATGTCGGTGGCGACGGTCCCGAACGGCATCAGGACGGGCTGCTGCTTCGCATGGGTCTGGGGGTGCGCCGCCGCGGTCCGAAGGCCCAGCGCCGCGAGTTCCGCCCTAGCGGATGCCATGGAGGCCCCCGGTGCGAGACGGCCCATGATCTGGATGGACGGGCCCTCGCCCCAGGGGTAGTCGATGGCGCGGAGGCGGAGCGGCGTCCAGACCCGGTACGCTCGCGGCCAGCCGAACCCCTCGGGCATCACGCCTACGACGGTCGTCTCCTCCGAGCCGAGCCGGAACGCGGCGCCGATGACGTCGGGATCGGAGCCGAAGTGTACGCGCCAGATGTCGTACCCGATGAGGGCCACGTTGGGCGCCCCCGGCTGCTGATCGGTCACCGAGAAGGGACGTCCGAGGACGGGAGGTGTCCGGGCGACCTCCATGGCCGACGCCGTGACCTCGGCACCGAGGATCGCTTCTGCGCCGCCTCGATTCGTAACGACGTTCCTGCGGAACACCCGCCACGCTCCGAGCTCGCTGATGGACTCCAGTTCGGAGCGCCAGAGCTCGAAGTCATGGAGTCCACGACGGTCGAAGTCGCCATCGGCGCGGTTGACCAGCAGGACCACCCGGTCGCCTTCCTCGAACGGCAACTGAGGGAACATGGCGTCGCGAACGAACTCGAACGTCGACGCCCCGAGGCCAATGGCGAAGGCGATGGCCAGCCCGGCGACGAAGGTGAGCCCCGGAAAGCGCACCAACATGCGGAGACCGAGCTTGAAGTCGAGCCAGGAGATGCCGAAGCCGGACAGGAAGTCCTCTTTCGACGCCTCTCCAGGGCGACGGGGTGGCGGGCCGGTCCGCTTGGCCCGATCGATGAGCAGTCGAATGCCGACATCGAGGGCCTCGCCGCTGGTCCTCAGCCATCCCGACACCCGGCCGCGCTGGCCGACCCGGTTGCGATGGGATTCCTCGAGGTCGCCCAACACGTCGTCCTCACGGTGCGGAGGAGCTACGAATCGAAGGAGCGCTCGTGCCCACCGGGGAGACGTCATCCCGCCTCCCCGAGCACGTCGTCCAGTTCGCCGATCATGGCTTGGATGGCGCCCGTCGTCCGGCGGAGGGCTTCCAGACCCGCCGGCTCGACCTGCACCAGGCGGCGGGGCTTCCCGCCCCGTTCTGGCCGGCCCTCGCCCAGGCGGGTCGAGATCAGTTCCTTCTTCTCGAGGCGTTGCAGGGTCGTGTAGACGTTCGCACGGCGAACGGAGCGGCCCGTGCGCTCCTCGATGTCGGAGGCGATGGAGACCGTGTAGGCGTCCGCTTCACCCAGACGCATGGCGGCCAACATCACCAGAAGCTCGAACTCGGCCAGAGAATCCGGCATGCTCATCTCCCGATAGTCACAATGTGACTTATATACGGCGTGGCCCTGGAGCCGGCAAGGCCGGCGGGGGTGGTCACATTGCGAGGCGCCGTGGAGGGCGCTAACACAAACCCCCTGGATGAGATCAGCCGAGATCCGGTCCCACCGGCCATTTCTGCGGAGGCCATATGAAGCAGTCCCACGGAGTCATTTCGCTCGTCCTTGGACTCGTGTTCGGGTTGACCGCCGGGCTCGAGGAGGCTTCGGCGCAGGCCGTCACCCGACTGTCCGCGGAGCCATCCAGCATCGAGGTGACGGTAGGGCAGACGGTCCCCATCGAGATTCGCGCGCACGGCCCGGACGGCAGCCTCGTCGACGCGCCTTTGCGGATCGCCGGAGCCCGAGGCGGACTGGCCGTCGCCGATGGGCGCGTTACGGGACTGACTGCGGGTGAGCACTCCATCTTCGTCTCCACGGTTCCGGCGCCCGGAGCCGAGCCGGTCACGCTGGAGATCCCCGTGCGCGTCGGGTGGCCGCCGGTTACCCGCGTGGAGGTCGTCGCCGAGCCGGCTCGGCTCTTTGAGGGAGCCCGCCTGGAGCACGGCGTCGTCGCCTTCCACGCCGACGGCTCCGAGCGGCCGTACGCCGAACCGTCGTGGCGGAGCTCCGACCCCGCCGTCGCTACCGTGGACGCCTTCGGCAACGTGCGAGGAGTCGCCCCCGGCTCGGTCACGATCACCGCCGAGGTGGAGGGCGTAGCGGCGACCATGGCCCACACGGTGACCGAGTCGCCCGTCGCCCGCATCGAGCTAACCGGCGGCCAGGAGCGGATCCGGACAGGTGACGTGCAGAGCTTTACGGCGCTGGCCCGCGCAGCCGACGGCTCGGTGGTCGACGATGCCCCGGTTTCGTGGAGCTACGTCTACCACCCGGACGACTCCATCGTGGCGCCCGCCGGCCCCGCGCAGATCATGGAGGGTCGGATGGTGGCCGATGTCCCCGGGGTCTACACGGCCGTGGCAGCGGTCGGTGGAACCCGGGCCGAATACTCGTTCCGAGTGGTGCCGCGCGACGCCGTGCGGACCCTGGACGTTGTGGGCCAGGGGCGCGAGTCCCGCGTCTTCACCACCGATCTATGGATATGGGAAGGCGTGGACGGGCGTGACTACGCTCTCACCGGTTCGAAGTTCGGCGACGGCATCTCCATGGTCTGGGACGTCACCGACCCGGGCAACATCTTCAAGACCGACTCCATCCAGGTCGATGCGCGCACCACCAACGACGTCAAGGCGTCGCCTGACGGACGCTACGGAGCGATCTCGCGAGAGGGTGCGTCGAATCGGAGGAACGGGGTGGTCATCCTGGACCTCGCCGATCCGGCTCACCCCCGCATCGCATCGACATTCGAGGGCAACGGGGTGACCGGCGGCGTCCACAACATGTTCGCCACCAACGACTACCTCTTCGCCCTGGCGGGCGGTGACAAGTACGTCATCATCGACGTACGCGATCTCGACAATCCCACCTTCGTCAGCGAGTACAACCATCCCGACTCGCGGGTGCACGACGTCTGGGTACACGACGGCCTCGCCTACTCGGCGGAGTGGGGTACCGGCGTCGTGGTCGTCGACGTGGGCAACGGCCAGTGGGGCGGGAGCATCGAGAATCCCGTCTTCGTCACCTCCTTCCCACTGACCACCGGTTCGACCCACGCCGTCTTTCCCTACTACCAGGAGTCTACCGGACGCTTCCTCCTCATCGTCGGAGACGAGCGCGTCCAACGCCGAGGACTCGCGTGGGAGGGCACCGGACCGGACCACCGTCAGCAGTTCGACCCCGAGACCGGAACCGGCGGCTACCCAAGAGCCACCTCCGGCTACACCCAGATCGTCGACTTCACCGATCCCATGAACCCTGTCCAACTCGCGCGCTACGAGGTCAGCGAGTACGGCACACACAACATGTGGGTCGAGGACGACATCCTCTATCAGGCGTACTACGAGGGGGGCGTCAGGATGGTCGACCTCTCCGGCGACCTCATGGGCAACCTCTACACGCAGGGCCGTGAGCTAGCCGTGTACAAAGCGTATGACCCTCAGGGGTACATCCCGAACTCTGCGGCGGCGTGGGGTGTCATGCCGTGGAAAGGCCACATCTTCTTCGCCGACATCAATTCGGGGATGTGGTCGGTGAAGATGAGGCCGGCCGAGCGGCCGGTGTCGTGAGCGTTAGGGTATGCCTGGCGCTGTGGAAGATGGCGATTGGCCTGCAGAAGAAGTGAGAGTTGAACCGAAACGCGGGTCGATCCTGCGGAAATCCGTCATGTCCAAGGTCCTAACAGCTCTCGGCTTCGCGATGATTCTGGCGGGAATCTTCATCGCCTTCCTCCCGGATTTGTTCTTCAGCGCCTTCGACTGGGATTCGCGATCAGGCCAGCTGAGCGCGGCCGGCATCAGGGTGGTCGCCGGGCTGGTCTTCCTTTTCGGTGCCTCCGCAACTCGGTACCCTGCGGGCTTTCGCATCCTCGGAGTGGTTGTGCTCGCAGCGGGTGCGGCAATCGCTTTGGCTCCGGCGGAGCTCTGGGCCGCACTGCTCCAGCTTGTGACCTCAGACTACCTCTCGCTGACTCGATTCGGAGCTGCGATCGGCGGACCTCTCCTCGGCGGATTCATCGTGCACGCCGCACGCCCGACTCAACCGGAGCCACTGGCTGCCACATCACCTGACGCCTGATTGGTCCTGCTGCGCTTGTCTACAGGAAGGCCGTGCAGCAGAAACTGTCGTGACACGTAGAGGAGGGTGGGACGACAGCGATCGCACCTGCCTCGTCACGGAGCCGACACTCTTCCGTGCCAGCAACAGGGCTGCGTGTGGAGGCGAGACCGGGTGGGGGAACCCTGCCCGGTCCATGAGACCAAGCGGGGTTCCGCTCCCACCAGCTCTGCGCGCGAAGTGCGCGACGATCGTGTGTTGCTACTAACCTCCCTGACTCTTGATCGCACTCACGCATAGCCCAACCTGGTTGCGCGCAATGACGCCGAAGGTCCGCATCTCTTGGCAGATCGCGGCTGCGTCGTCGCTGGTCGCCGGATTCGTCGCCTTGGCGAAGAACGAAACGATCACCCCCCCCTCCGCTAGTCGCCGCGATCTGTCTAGGCCATCTCTCCCATTCTTGCGGCGACGTTCGCCATCACCTCATCGAGTTCCTTGGTCGGGCTGAAGTCGATGAACTTCACGTCCTCATCGACGATCGCCGTGTGCCCGGCTGGTGCGTAGAACACGTCGCCAGCTTCAAAACTCTCTTCGGCCCCATCGTCATAGATGAAGCGAAAGGCGCCCTCAAAGATGTAGCCCCAGTGAGGGCAATGGCAGCTGTCGTTATCGAGGCCTTTCAGCAAGGGTGTGAAGTCAGTGCCCTTCGGCAACTCGTGGAAGACCACGGTCATCTCACCGAAGTCTGGCTGCGACCGCATCACCGTACCGGGCGCCTGCATCACGACCGGGATGTCTTCCTTTTTCAACTTCATCGAATGCCTCACCGCTTTGGAGTGTCCAGCACTGCTGGAATTGGGCGGAGCGGTGGCCTCGCGTCACCGCTACCTTGGGCCGCAACGATGGAGAACTAGCCCCCGCATCGCTAGCTCGCGGCTCTTTGCCAGCGAGCGGGCCGCGCAGCGGAAGTGTGCCGAAGTGCTTTTGGGCTCGGTCCGGAGAGCCCCGCGTTGGCAGAACTGAGACCCCAAGGCTACGTGAGGGCGCTATTCGTCGGCGCCTTCTCCTTGTTCGTCGTCAACAAGTTCGCCGTGCGTCCCGCGCTCGGGTCGCAGCGACTGCCCGAGCCGCTCGGGGTGCTCACGTATTCGATACCCAACTTCTGCGAAGCAGTGATGGGACTAACGGTGGTGGCAGGGCTCCTGTTGTGGCTTCGCCAGAGGGGCGTGGCGCCACTCCGGTGGGTTGGACCTAGCCGTACCTTGGCTCGCGATGACCGGAGCGTTGTTCTTCAAGTACGGCGTGCTCGAAGGCGACAGGTAACAGCCTTTTCTCCGCGGCTCCGTACCGATCCGGTGGCAGCAGTTACCGGCAGTACCACGTGGCTCCCGACGGGCGATTCCTCATGATGCGCCCCGTGGGCTCGGGCTCGGAGGAGGATTCTGAGCTCGGCCGAATCAACGTCGTCCTCGACTGGTTCGAGGAGCTGCGTGAGCGTGTGCCCCACAGTATTCAGGGGCGCTAGCCTGAAGCGGTTGCGTGAGCGCCGGAAGCAACTCGAGGCCCCGGTGTATCGGGAAATCCTGCCGCTGCGCTCCGCGTACCTACGAGCATGATGACCAACCCCGCACGCACGACCCGTCTGCGCCGTCGCCCGGCGAAGTGCTTTGCACTCGCCTTCACCGGAGCTGCCCTCTTCCTCACCGCATGCTCTGACGAGGGCCCCGTATCGGGCCCGGGAACCATCACGGCAACGCTCGTCGGTCCCAACGGCTCCGAAGGGGCGGCAGTGGTTTCCCTTCTAGGCGACGGCATCGGGTCCGTGTCGGGGGTCGGCAACACGTCCGTCCACGCCCGGTCGGGTGACAGCAGCCTGCGAGTCATCCTCATCGACCAGACCGGCGGGACGCTCTCCTTCGAGGTCGCCGTGCCCGACACGACGCAGCCACCGGCGGTGGTGATCCACGAAGTGGCGGGCCCTGATGATGCCCTCCGGCCCAGCGTCGACGGCTACACGCTGGAGTTCGCCCGATGAGGCGCGCGCTGAGGGTATCCTGGGCGGGTATGGCACTCGCGGCGGGACTCCTGCTTACTGCACACCCGACCCGAGTCGCCGCCCAGGACATCGAGGCCGAAGCTCAGCTCCGTGGCATCCCTCTCCCGGATTCATACTACCGCACGATCCAGGAGAACCCCGACGCCTTCTCTCTCCCCAACGGCCTTTTCAGCGTCGACAGCCATGGCCTGCGGCGGGCCCCGGTCACCGGCACGGCGAGCGTACCGGTGGTGTTGGCCCTCTTCTCCGACTCGGAGGAGCCGTACCCACAGTTCTCGGAAGACGAGATACAGCGTGTCCTGTTCGACGGGCCGGCCGAGAAGGGGACCATCACCGAGGCCATGACCGAGATGTCGCTGGGCAACTTCACCGTGACCGGTGATGTCTTCCCGTGGGTTCGGACCTCGAAGACGATGCTCGAGATCGTCGGAACCGAGAGCGGGTTCGGCGAGGACGCCGACCTGGGCAGTTACTACGTCGAGGCCCTCGACCTGACCGACGTCGACGTCGACTTTGGCCAGTACGACAACGACGGGCCTGACGGCCTCCCCAACAGCGGCGACGACGACGGCATCGTGGACGTCCTCGTCTTCGAGTATCTGGAGGTCGCGGGCTCGTGCGGAGGTCCGTCCATCTGGCCGCACCGCTCCAGCATGCGGTGGCGGACCGGCACGGAGAGTCCGTACCAGACCGATGATGCCAGCGCCCACCCGGAGAAGGACGTCATCGAGGTGGATGGCTATATCACCCAGGGCGTCAGCGACTGCGCGGGTGAAGAGCTGCAGACCGCCAACGTGATCACCCACGAGTATGGGCACGCGCTCGGGCTTCCCGACTTCTACCACTGGGTGGACCGCTCGGCGGGCCCCCGCGGTCGACGCTGGGTGCTGGGATGCTGGGGGCTCATGGCCGCCGGCTCATGGGGATGCGGCGACGTGGAAGAGGAGGGCGAGCTCCGTGAGCCCTTCGGGCCGTCCCACCTCAGCGCCCCCTCCAAGGCATGGCTGGAGTGGGTCGACCTGGAGGATCCCGGAGAGGTGTGGAACGAGGAGATCGTTCTGGAGCCCATTCAGACCTCGGGCCACGGCCTCAAGATCCCCCTCGGCGACGCCGGCCAGGAATTCCTGGTGGTGGAATACCGAGGCCAGATCGGCTTCGATCATCAGCTTCCCGCCGCGGGCGTGCTCTTCTACCATCTGGACGAAAGCCTGCCCCTCGGCGCCAAGCCCGATCCCGCTACCGATGACCCGTACCCGCTCACCCTTCTCGAACGTGACGACGATGACGGGCTCTTGCGGATGGCGACGGAGGGGGGCAATCGGGGAGTGGCCGCGGACGCGTGGGGTATCTGGGAGGAGTCCGGCAAGCTCAACTACCATTCGAGCCCGCCGCTTTCTCTCAACGTCGGCGGCTATGCCTCGGCCATGGTGCACGAGGTGCGCGTCGACGGAGACCAGGCGGTCATCGTCCTCTCCACCGGCGCGACGCCTCGCCTGGTCGCCCCCAGCGGGCCATTCGAGGTCATGCAGATCCGGACGTTCGAGGCTCCGGTCCGGATCGCCGGAGGGCGTGGGCCCTACACCGGTGTGGGCGACCTGCCTTCGGGCTTCGCCCTGGAGGCGGTAGGCGACGAGCTCGTCCTCCTGGGTTCGCTCTCCGAGACCGGGCCTTTCGAGTACAGTTTCCGGGTCCGCGATTCAGCCGGAAGCGAGTCGGAAACCGTAGTGGTGCAGGTGTCGGCACCCATCGAGTGGGAGGTGGAGCAGCAGTCGCTCCTCGACATGATTCTCGACGACGACTCCGATGCGTTGACGCCCGGCGAGTTGGCCCACCTCGACGCCATCGGTAACGACAATGGCCGCTACGACGTCGGTGATCTGCGGAGATGGTTGCGAGAGAACGGTCCGGGTTAGTCGACTATCGACGCCAGGCACGTGCGGCGGCCCGCCGCCTCGCGACCTCGCCCCGCCAGGCGCGGCGCAGATCCACGCGCATCCTCACGGAGCCCTGGCGGATCCGTTCCACTCCTCTTCCGACGCGCGCCTGAGCCCGGATGCCTCGCGCGCCGCGGCGCGCACCGCGCACTTCACGCCGCGCCCCTCGGACCTGCCCACGGGCGCCTCTCGCTTCACCACGTCGCTCCCTGACGGCGGATCGCCGGGTCCGCATCTCCTGAAGGGACCCGAGTTGGTCTTCGGTGAGGATCCCCTCGATCCTCGCCCGTCGATCTCCTGCGTTCGGCTGGGCCTGGCGCAGCTCCTCGAGGGATGCGCGCATCTGGTCGCGCTCGATCTCACCCGCCCGAAGCCGTGACCGGAGCTCGTCCATTGTGGCCCGAGTTTCGGCCCGTCGCTCGACGCCCTCGACCCTCAACTGCTCCAGGGCAGAGAGCTGGTCTTCTGTGAGCTCGAGCCTCTCGCGGAGAGCCATGATCCGCTCAGGCTCGGACGTCATCCTCGACCCGCGCCGGTCCGTCGTGTCCTGGGCAGCCGCCTCACCAGCGGTGGCGATCGCCAGTGCCGCCGACGCCATGAAAACCATGGCACGTCCCTTCATGATCGCTCCTCCATCGCGTGTCGCTCTCGGACGGCGAAACCGTCCCCTCACGCTACTAGGAGGTCCGCAAACCACGATTCGTTAGTCGACGAGGGCAGCCCTCATGATCCGCGACCATTCCGCGAGTGATTGCTGAAGGTACCGTGCGGACTCCTCCGGGCTTCGCGCGATGGGGCCCTCGTCACCCGCCTCGACGAGGGTGTGGACGAAGGTGGGACCGGTCAGTGTCAGGATCTCCGGGGCGGCCGACGCCCAGCTTCGCGCGTCTTCGAAACGGAAGACGTGCCGGAAGCCGGCGGCCTCGGCCATGGCGGCCCAGTCCAGTCGGCGGGCCCCTGCCACCGGCTGGCCCCCGGTGATCTCGTAGACGCCGTTGTCGCAGACGACCAGGATGTAGTTCGATGCAGCGGCGTCGACCGCGGTGGCCAGCGTGCCGAGGCACATGAGCATGCTGCCGTCCCCGTTGAGGCAGAGGACCTTCCTTTCAGGTCGGGCCAGGGCGATACCCAGAGCGAGGTCGGCGGCGTGCCCCATGGCGCTGTCGGCGGACGCGAAGTCGAGGTCGCTCTGGGACAGACGCCCCCAGGGGCGCACCACGCTCATGGTGGTGACCACCACCTCGTCGGTGCGGTGCAGGGCCAGGGGCTGCAGGAGCTGGGCAGGCGTGAGCACGGGTCAGTCCAGAGACCGCACGAGAATCAGGGCCGTTGGCCGCTCGGTGCGTTGGGCCTCTTCAACGAGGCCGGTGACGGCGTCGGGAACGTCGGCGTCTTCGTGACAGACGGACCACGGGATGCCCCAAGCGTCGAGCGTCGGCTCGGTGAGGAGGGCGGTGGAATCGACGTCGGGTCGGGTCAGGGAATCGATGGTCCGCTCGTCGTCGGGTGCGACCCCGACGCGATGCATCTTCGCGTACCCACGGCCCGTCACCACCATGGGCAGGGGCGCACCCATGCGCACGGCGGTGCCTCTCAGGGAATCGCCCGACTCCAGAAGCCCCGTGTTCTGGATGACCACCAACGGTGAGGCGCCCCCGAGCCATAGCCCTGAGGCAAGAGCCACGCCCTCGCCCTCCCGGGTCACGGTCACGAGACGGATGGTGGGATGGCGGAGCACCCCGTCGAAGAGGGGGCCCGACGTGTTGTCGGGGATTCCGACCACGTGGGTGACGCCCGAACGGACTAGCGCGTGGACCGTTCGGGTGGCGGGACTCACCGCGAGGCGGCCTGACGTCTCGTCGTCACCACGCCTGCGACGAGCAACGCCGCCAGCATGGAGCCGGCCCCGAGAGCCAGCATGGGCTGGGTCCAGACGAGAATGATGAGGATCGCGATGTACAGCATGATGGTCAGGGCGGGCAAGACGGGGTGACCCGGCATGCGGAAGGGGCGCTCGAGGTCGGGCTGCGAGGCCCGGAGCTTGAAGTAGCCAAGGAGGACCATGGTGTCGACGGTAATGGCCACGGTCATCATGAATCGGATGAGCAACTCGAAGGCGCCTGTGAGAGCCAGCAATGCGATCCACGCCGAGATGAAATACAGGGCGTTTCGAGGTGTGCCGCGCTCATCGACTTCGGTGTAGGCCCGCGGAGCCAGGCCATTCTTGGCCAGACCGTAGGCCACGCGCGGGAGCCCGAGGAAGTTGACGTTGGCGCTGCTGATGAGAATAAGGAGGCTCGCGACGACGACGATGGTTCCTGCGGCGTCCCCGAAGACCGCGGCCGTGGCGTCGGCAGCTACGAGCTCCGAGCCCGCCATCTCGGCGGGTGTCATCGCGGCCAGGAATGAAATGTTCATGAGGAGGTAAAGCACCATGACCGCCATGGCGCCTCCCAGGAGGATCTTCGGGAGCGCCCGGCCTGGATCCATGACCTCCTCGGACATCTTCGCGGCGTCTTCCCATCCGTAGTAGGCGAAGGAGATGGACTGGTACGCCAGTGCGTAGCCCAGCAGGCCCGCCACCTCGCCGCTCACCAGCGCCTCGGTACCCAGCCCCGAGGCGTTGCCTCCGGCCAGCCCCACCGCCGCGATGGTGAGGACGATGAGCACCTTTATGAGTGTGGTGACGTTCTGGAAGGTGGTGCTCGTCTTCAGGCCCCGCGTGTGGAGCACGAAGTACCCCAGGACCACTGCCAGGGCGAGGATCCGGACCGAGCCCGTTCCTGTGAGGGTGATGATGTACGTGGCGATCAATACCGCCTTGGAGGCGCCGCTGAAGCCGCGCGTCACGAGGAGCTCGGACCAGCCGGCGACGAACCCCATGGTCGGGCCCCAGGCATGCCGCGCGTACACGAACTTCCCTCCGGCCTCCGGGAGTGCCGCGGCCATCTCGGCGAGTACCAGAGTGCTCAGCCCTGCCACGATGCCGCCGAAGAACCACATGGCGAGGATCGTCACCGGGTCGCCCAGATAGCCCGCGATGAGGCCCGGCGTCCCCAGGATGCCGGCGCCGATGACGATCCCGACGGTTACGGCGAGGCCGTCACGGACACGCAGGACACGCTGAAGCTTTCGTGGTGAGGTAGGAACGGTCACGTAGTCTCCGCAGTGTGAGCGAGCGGCAACATGGAGGACGCGGGTGCGGTTGGCTACCCGGTGAGGATCAAGGCCACGACCCTGCCCGGCCCGTGGACCCCCCGAACCATGACCTGACCGATGTCGGCGGACTTCGAGGGCCCCGAGTGGAGGGCGAGGGCAGAGGGGAGGTCGGGTTCGAAGTCGGTCAGGCCGTCCGCGAGGGTGGCATGGACGTCACCGACCCGCACGACGACGACATGAGTGGGCACGAGGAGCTGGGATCGTCGCCCATCCCTGGAATCTAGAACAAGACTTCCAGTTTCTCCGATAGCGCCTCTGGCTCTGGAGATTCCCAGGTCGGCGTCCCGTGGGTCAGCCTTCGGAATGGTGGGCGCGAGGTCGGGTGCCCCGGCGCCGAGGCATACGGAGGTGACGTCCCTCAGAGAAGCGACCCAATTGGCGGCGGCGCCCTCGTCGGCGACTTCCACCACCTCGCCCCCTGATAATTGGAACATCGTTCTGAATTGATCCAGGGCGGTGCTCGGGGCGGGCGGCGTGCCAACCGGGTCCGGTCGTCCTCCAACGAAGGGGCCGGGGTGGTCTGTGTCGAGTGCGTCGCTCTCGGCACCCGAACCCCGTCGCCGCTGTATGGCCCCTCGTAGGCGCCTGAGGATACGATCGCGGCCTCCGACCCCGTGAGAGGCGCCCGGGGCGTTCTCAGGGGCGTCAGGCGCCTCTGTGGGGGACCTGCCGGTCATTCGATCCCCTCTTTCCACAGCGTCCTGAAGCTCTTCGGGCTGGGTCGGGGTGCCGCCCTCTCCTGCATCCATCCGCTGAGGATGGGAAGGGAGGTGCCGATGGCGGCCCAAGGCGTCCGGCGGAGGGCCTCCGCGGCGACGCCGAAAAGGCGCGGCCGACGTGCGGCCGCGGCGTATGCCGAAGAGCCCATTCGTTCGGCCCGAGGGTCGAGGCCCGCTTCGACGCCCTTCTCACGCCAATGGAGGAGGAGCTCGGGAATGGGGATTCGCACTGGGCAGACGTCGGCGCAGGCGCCGCAGAGGCTGGAGGCGTGAGGCAGGGTGATGCCCTCTTCGAGACCCAGGAGCCCGGGAGCCAGAATGGCGCCGATGGGCCCGGAGTATGTCCATCCGTAGGCGTGTCCTCCCGTCTGACGGTACACGGGGCAGATGTTGAGGCAGGCTCCGCAGCGAACACAGCGGAGCGCCTCCCAGGCCTCGTCGTCATCGAAGAGGCGGGTCCGACCGTTGTCCACGAGGACGACGTGGACCTCGTCGGGCCCGTCGGTCTCGTCGTCTCTGCGCGGGCCCTGGATGAGGGAAACGAAGTTGCCGATGGGCTGGCCGGTGGCCGCCCGGGCCGTGAGCTGAAGGAAGCCCGCCAGGTCGCCGAATCGCGGAACCACCTTCTCGATGCCCACGAACGCGACGTGGACGCGCGGAAGGCTCGTCGACAGCCGGATGTTTCCCTCGTTCTCGATGAGGGCGACGGTGCCGGTATCCGCCGCCAGAAAGTTGCCGCCGGAGATACCCAGGTCGGCGGCCAGGAACTCTTGCCGCAGTGCGTCGCGAGCCGCCCCCGCCAGTCGGTCGGGGTCTGCGTCGAGGGGCGTTCCCAGACGCCGATGGAACAGCTCCCGGCAGTCGTCCAGGCTCTTGTGGATGGCCGGGCCCACGATATGGCTGGGCGGCTCCCCCAGGAGCTGGATGATGTACTCGCCGAGGTCGGTCTCCACCGGTCGGACGCCTAGGCCCTCGAGGTGGCGATTCACCTGCAGCTCCTCGCTGAGCATGCTCTTTCCCTTGACCGCCGTCTCGATGCCGTGTCGTTCGACGAGCTCGTCGAGGACCGCGAGGGCGTCCCCGGCGGTCTCGGCCCAATGGACCACGGCCCCGTTGCTCTCGAGCGCCCTCTCGGCCTGAAGGAGGTACTCGTCGAGACGGCCGAGTGCGTGGGTTTTCACGTCACGAGCCCAGTCTCGCCACGCGTCCGAGTCGATGGCCGCATAGGCGGCCTGGCGACTGGCGTCGAAGGTCCGCGTGGCCGATCCGACGGCATCGCGCACCGCCGGATGGTGGCGGATGGTCTCCGCCGCGGCCGCCCGGTAGCCTCCCGGATCGGGCCAGTCGTAGCCGCTCACGTCGTCGCCTCGCGTGTCGCCTTCACCGGGCCTTCCCCGTGGCCTGCCAGAGCAGCCGCGCCAGGTGGACGAAGTGCTGCGTCCCTCGGCGAGCCTCGGCGCGGCCGCTCATCTGGAGAAGACAACCGCCGTCGGCCGATGTCACGGTGTCCACGGCGGGCAGTGTGGAGAGCTTGCGGTCCGCCATCGCCGCCGAGACCTCGGGCATCTTGGTGCTGAAGAGGCCCCCGAACCCGCAGCATTCCTGGTGTGCCTCCCACGCCATGACCTCCGCCCCGGCTCTCCGGAGCAGCCCGACGGGCTCGTCCTCCACACCGAGCTCACGTAGCGCGTGACAGCCGTGGTGGTACGCTACGCGGGTGCCGGCAAGGCCTGAGCCGAGCGACTCCACGCCCAGGACATGGACCAGGAACTGGGTGAGTTCCCACGTCCGCTCGGCCATGGACCCGGCGGCGGGCGTCCCGAGGATCTTCGGATACGCCGACCGAATCATGGCCGCACAGCTCCCCGAGAGAACCACCACGTGATCGGCGCGGCTGAAGACCGAGAGGGTATGCTCTGCCATGAGCCGAGCGTCCCGGGAGTGACCGCTGTTGTGAGACGGCTGCCCGCAGCAGGTCTGGGCTTCCGGGAAGTCCACCTCCACCCCCAGGTGGCGTAGCAGCCGGACGGCATCGGCGCAGGCGTCTGCGAAGAACTGGTCCGCCAGGCAGGTGGCGAAGAGGGAGACGCGCATCAGTCGCCTTCGGGGGCCGGCGTAAGGACCTCGAAGACGGCGGCCCGTTGGGCGTCGTGGGCGAGGCGATAGCGGGCGTCGTCCAGGAGATACAACGCCAACTGCGGGTTCCGGGTCGGCTCGATGACGATCCAGCGAGCGCCGAAGTGATCAGTCAGGGCCTGATGGGTGTCTGTGGCCGTACCCTCGGAGCACGGGAACGCGTCGCACGTCCACTCGGTGGTGGCGTCCGCCGAGAGGAAGAAGAACTCCCAGTACGACGCGGGATCGTAGGCGTAGAGGAAGACGGGATCCATTCCGCCCAGGTAGCGGTTGGTCCGGTTGTGCGCAAAGAGAGGGCCGAAGTTGTCCCACCGCGCGTGGAAGACCACGTCTCCAGGCTCACTGGCCGTCTCGAGGTACGCCGCCGTCTCCGCCAAGGTCGAGGCCGGGAAGGCGACGAGCGAGACGTTCAGCGCGTGACGCCACGCGTACCAACCGAGGTGGAGGGTGAGAACCGCCACCGCCGCCGCCCGCATCGCCGTTCGTCGCTTGTCGGACACCCCCTTCCAGGAGGTTCGGGCGACGCTCCACGCGAACGGGAGTGCGAGGAAGCCGAAAGCGACCCACTGCTCCATGGCACGTCGGGCGGAGGTGAGGGCGAGGGCGAGAAAAAGCGTCGACAGAAGTACCGCTGACCATCCCAGCGTGGCGAGCTCCTGGCGTCCCGCTGCTCGCGTCCCTTCTGGTCGGTCCTTCGTCGTGCCGTCACCCCACGCCACACGGCCGCCGCGTACCAGGAGGATCACGCCCACGAGCCACACCAAAGCGAAGAGCCCGCTCATTCTGAGGGCCTCCAGCGCTCCCAGTGGCACAAGTTCGCCGGCGAAGGTGAGGGGGAGATCCAAAGCCTTCAGCGTGAAGAGCTCGACGAGCTGAACCCTTACGAGCGACGCGGCCGCGAGGGCGTCCGGCCGAGCCACCCACCCGAGTACTGCTCCGGCGATGGCCGCCGGCAGAGCGAAACGCAGTGGTACGGCCGGGTCGTCAGGGTCGCGGCCAAGGCCCACCGTGACGGGGACCCGGACCAACGAGTACACGGCGACCACCAGAGGGCCCAACCAGAACAGGCTCAAGTGGAGCCAGCTGATGACGGCGCTCAGGAGAAGCACCTGCCAGCTCCTGCCGCGCACACAGACCGACAGCAGGGCCATGCCCACCGCCAGGGAGAGGACGTGGGGGCGCAGCATCAGGTTGCGGAACAGCACGTTGGGCACCGCGAGGAGGAAGAGCGCGGCCCACCATCCGGCACCCACGACGCCGTGACGGCGGAGCACCGCCATGAACGTGAACCCCAGGGTCGCCGTAACGACGGCCGCCCCGATCCGGATGCCCCACTCCACTCCACCCACGAGGGCGAAGGGGATGGAGAAGACGTGGAAGCCCCACCACAGGTCGCCGCCGGTTTCACCGATGATGGAGCGGGTGGCCCAGGGCAGCGACGTATCGAACGCCGTCCCCTCCAGATAGGCGAGAGCATGGCCGATGTGGTAGAACGCGTCGAGATCGGCGACGCCCGGGTAAAGGGACGCGTGGGCCGCCACGACGACGGCAGCGAGGATGAAGGGCTGGAGCGCCGAAGCGCGATCCGTCACGAGATCGGCTTCTCCCCGAGCCACTGCTCCCACCACCCGTGCGTCGAGTACAACCGATGGAGGTAACGCCAGGGCGTCCATCCGCCGTGGTAGGAGTCGGGGTACCGGACCATCTTGGCCGGCACCCGCTGCTTCTGGAGGGCGACGTACATCTGCTCGGCTTCTTCGATGGGCACCCCGAAGCGGAACTGCATCCAGTCGAATGCCCGCCCGTCGAAGCGGTCGACGATCTTCTGCTCCTCCGCGGTCAGCTCCGGCCCGTCGGGTCGCTGACCTCCAGGTGGCACGGGACGTGTGAAGGCGATGAGTCGGTTCGTGGGGTCGAAGACCGGGACGCCACCGAGGCCCTCGATCTGGAAGGGGTCGTCGGGGTCGTCGGGGCGCACGAACCAGGTGGACGGATCGCCATCATCGGCCAAGAGCCTCCGGGAGAAGGCGAGGAGAGCGCCGTCGGGGCTCCAACGCGGGTTGCTCTCTTCGCTCGAGGGTGGCAGCACCTGGAGGGGTGGACCCTGACCTTCGACGTCAACCAGGTGGAGCTTGGACCGGCTCCGATTCTCGCCTTCGTCCACGAAGGACTCGATGTAGGCGACCATCGAACCGTCAGGGGAGAGCACGGTAGACGACACGCTCCGGATGGCGTAGTAGTCGTCGTACGAGAGGGGGCGGGTCTGAGCGTGGGCCGGTGCTGCCAGGAGGGACGCGACGAGGGCGATATGTGGCATGGTCTTCATCCGGCCAACATGCCCGGCAGATCGGCGGCGCGGCAAGGGACTGATCCCCTTTGCCGGGCCCCTCACCGGCTGTCCTGCCCCGGCTGGTATCGTCGGATGGCGCCGGCTTCGATGTCGGCTTCGGTCCAGCGAATCACCTTCATTTCTCCCTGGGCGAACATCGCGGCCTGGTCGTCGAAATGGGGCGAGTCCTCCTGGTTGCTCTGGCCGTACGCAAGGACCGTCCGCCCCACGGGCTCGGCTCCACCTAGTTCGACCACGAAGACCCACCCGTCTCCGCGATTCGCCGCTTGGCGACCGTCCGGTGTCTCCTCGAACGAGAGAGTACGAAAGCACCCCATGCCCCCTTCGCATCCGGATACGGGAACGTCCACGTCGCCGCGGATCACTCGATGGACCTCCCCCCACGCGATGTCCAGAGGGGTACCTGACGCGCGCATGTCGCCGAGGACCTGGTACAGGGCGGAGACGGCTGGGCCGGAAGCGGCGACCCCGGATGGTGTATCCGTCGGTCGCTCCTGCGTCCACGGAATCGCGTAGGCACTGTCCACCCGCTCCTGATACGCGTCGAACCAGCGAGCGAAGAGGACCCCTCCGCGGCTCTCGACGGACGCGGTGCGGTCCCAACCGGCCAGCACGTCCCGGGCCTCGGCGAGCTCCACCGGTGCCGCCGACCGGTCGATGATCTCGAGGAGATCGTCGAGCATCCGCTCCGCCGCCAGGATACGCGGCGAGTGCTTCCGCTCGACGACGTCGTCCAGGGTGAGGCGGTCGTCGCCGTGGATGAGGTCGAACGAGAGCTGGCTGCGCAGTCGGAGACGCGGCTCGGGCAGGTTAGCAGCGACGGTGTCGGCCCCCAGCGTCACGTTGAGGTTGATGTAGTGCGGGGTATCGTTGGCCTGCTGCACATACCCACCGGGCGGATTGATGTAGAGCGGTAGATCGTCCCACGGGGCCAGTTCGGACCACATGTCGTCGCTGGACAGGGCCACCGCCGCCGTGTCGCCCGTCGACGGGTGCGGCAGGTCGGGAATCCGGGCGTTGTAGTAGAGAGCGATGTTCCCGTCGGCGTCGGCGTAGGTGAAGTTCGAGCTCGGATGGGCACGCATCTGCATGACGTCGAGCCATTCGTCGAGGCTGGTCGCCATCATCATCCGCAGGAACTGCTCACCTCGCCGGAACTCACCGTCCCGAGGATCCTTCAGGATGTAGATCCGCTCCGCCGTTTCGTGGATGACGGGGCCGTACGTGGTCCAGAGAGTGGTCTCCGTCTCGATTCCCGGTCCGCCGTCGGCTGTCCGGTAATCCACCGAGACCGTGCGTTCGTCGATGGGGAGAGGTGCTCCGTCGAGGAGGGCGTGGTCGTCGAGCTCCGGGTGACGCTCGAGGGCGTAGACCTGGGAGTACCGCGGCGAGTTGTTGGTGGTGGCCCATCCCAGGTGCCGATTGAAGCCTCCGATGATCCCGAAGGCCCCTCCGATACGGAAGTCACCGTAGAACTCCAGGACTCCCGGCACCCGCACGTGAGCTTCGTAGTAGCCCGCGTTCCACGACAGGTGGGGGTTTCGCAGCAAAATGGTGTTGCCCGACACGGTACGGCTCCCGTGGAGAGCCCACGCGTTGGATCCGTCCACCTCCGGATCGAAGCCGGCCTCCGCCTCGAAGCCGGACTCGGCCTCCGCGCCGGCTCTCGACCCCGAAGCCAGGCGCCGCTCCTCCCGGCGCACGAACGCCGCCGCGTCTCCCCGGCTCCAACTCTGGATGTCTCTCGCGTGGGCGTCGACGCCCGTGAGGTCGGGCTCCACCCAGGCAGGGAACACCTCGGGATGAAGCCGGATGTAGTGGTTCAGGCCCTCGGCGAAACCCCGGTAGACCTCACGGGTCTCGTGGTCCAGACGGTGGTACGTCTCGACGGCTCGGGCGTGGGTTCGTCTGGCGGCGAAATCAGGCCCGATGGAGTCGTGCCCGACGTGCCGGGCGTGGGTGCCTCGTCCGCGCACGAGCCCCATGGCCACTTCCCCTCCATAGTCCTCGGACTGCACCCATGCGAGTCCGAAGCCCATGGAAGCGAGGTCGTCAGCGAAGATGTGCGGCACGCCGTATTCGGTTCGCACGATCTCGACCCGAGACGCCATCGACTGTCCCGAGTCAGGGGATTGGAAGGCGACGAGGGCGGCGAAGAGGACGGGAGTCACGCGAGCATTGCTCCGCTGAGAGTGTAGGCCCGCAGGCACCCGGTGGCGCGGGCCGTATGCACTATGGGCGAAGGATGTGCGCCGGGCGAGGGGTGACGAGGGGGTGGGCACGACTTCGTCGCGGTGCCTACATTCGAATCATGTGTCGATGCGCCTTCACGCCTTTGGTCCTCGCCCTGGCCTTCGGGGCCTGCGACGGCAGCACGGATGTCGAGGTTCTTCAGCTCTTCGTGGAGCCGGAGGCGGGTCTCGTTGCCGGCGTCGGGGAGACGAGCCGTTTCCTCGTCATGGCCCGAGGCGCGGGCGGATCCGAGATCCCGACCGAGGGAGCCGACTGGGTGAGCGACAACCCGGACGTGGCCAGGGTCGATGAGCGAGGGGTGGCGACCGGAGTCACTCCGGGAACCGCCGAGCTCACCGTCCGTTTCGGGGGCCGGAGCGCGACGGCGGTCGTGGAGGTCTTCGTACCCCCGGATGTGGCCGAATACGAGGCGGGCGTCAGCTACTTCGGACGCAACGGCTACGTCGAATACATTCCGGGCACGCTCCCGGTGATCCTCTCCGCACCCCACGGCGGCGACCTCACACCCAGCGAGATCGCGGAACGCACCACGGGCGTCGTCGTGACCGACCGGGGCACCCGGGAACTCACCTTGGCGGTCCGCGACGCCTTCATCGACTTGACGGGTGCTGCGCCCCATGTCGTCATCTCCCATCTGGACCGAGTGAAGCTCGATCCGAATCGGGAGATCGTGGAAGCGGCCCAGGGCGACCCCTTCGCCGAGAGGGCCTGGGAGGAGTACCACGGGTTCATCGAGATGGCGCGGTTGGAGGTCGCTCTGTTCGGTGAAGGCATGTACTTCGACATGCATGGCCACGGGCACCCCCAGGACCGGCTTGAGCTGGGATACCTCCTGCTCGCCGATCGTTTGAACGACGACGACGATTCGCTGAACAGCCTTGCGACGGTTCAGCAGACGAGCATTCGCGAGATCGGTCGTGACTCCGAGCTCCCGTTCTCCCAGGTGATCCGGGGACCGACCAGTCTCGGCGGCCTTCTCGAGGAGCATGGCGTACCTGCCGTTCCGAGCCCTTCCATTCCCGGGCCCGGTTCCGACCCGTACTTCAGTGGTGGCTACTCCACATGGAGGCACGGATCCCTCGCTGACACCGAACTCGTGAGCGGGATCCAGATCGAGCATCACTACCCCGGCCTTCGCAACAGCGATGCGAACCGGAGGGCCTATGCGACCTTGCTCGCTGACGCGGTCCGGGCGTTCATGCTCGAACACATGGGCTATTTTGAGCCCTGATAGCGTGTTACCCCTTGCACCTCACGCCGCGTGAGGCCATAAGTGGATGTACGCGTAGTTGTCGAAGGACGAGAGGGGACGATGGACGTGACGTTGAAAGTGGGTCAGTTGGCGTCTCAGACGGGTCTCACCGTGCGCACGCTGCACCATTACGACGAGATCGGGCTGCTCAGCCCGAGCAGGCGAACGGCGGTGGGGCATCGTCTGTATGGCGAAGAGGAGGTCCGGCGGCTGCAGCACATCGCCACGCTAAAGCACCTCGGGCTCTCCCTGGAGGAGATCCGGGACTTCCTCGATGGACCCGACTCTTCTCTGGAGCATGCCCTCTCGCTGCAGATCGAGCGAATCGACGAGGAGATCGATCGGCGTCACAAGCTCCGTGAGCTGATCTCGAGTCTGTTGGATCGACTTCTGTCGGGCGAGCCCATCTCCGTCGATCAGCTCACGCGGAGTATCGAAGTAACGATGAACTACGAGAAGTACTACTCCGTCGAGCAGCTCGACCTGCTTGCCAAGCGGCGCTCCGTGGTCGGGGAGGAACGAATCCGTGCGGTCGAGACCGCGTGGAAGACACTCTTCGCGGCCTTCGGCAAAGCCATGGAAGAGGGTCTCGACCCCACGAGCCCAGAGGTGAAGGTGCTTGCCCGTCGTTCCTCCTCGCTCATCGAGGAATTCACCGGCGGCGATCCGGGGATCATGAGAGCGCTTGGCAACCTCTATCAGGGCGAGGGTCCTGCGAGCGTCATGGCCGGCAACGACATGCCCCTCCCTCCAGGCCTTTGGGAGTACATGGGCAAGGCCCAGGCGGCGGTTCGGGACGACGGTCCTTCAGGTGGTGGGGCGGACTCTCGGATGGGTTCCGAACGTCGGTAGGGCCCTCAGTCGTCCTGAAAGCCGGTCGGCTCGGCTCTGAAGCCGCCCAGCGAGGACTGATGGTTCCCGCCGAAGTGCCGGCGCTCCTGGCTCGTCAGCGACGGGTCGCGGAAGCGGATCAGGCTCGCGAGGTGGCGCTCGGTGGGCTTCCCGAGAGCTTTCGCCAGGTCGGACGTACCTTCGTCAAGGATGTCGGCGACTTTTCGCGATGGCATGCGGTCCCTTCCGTCGCGGATTGCGCTCAGCCGGGCAAGGTGCTCGAGGCCGTTCATGAAGCCCGGCACAGCCGAGACGGCTTCCGGATCGTTCGATAGCAGTCGCCGGGCCCTCGTCCCGATGTTGAGGAGCAGCCCTTCGGTGAAGTCGGCGACCGGGTCGTCGCCGTCTACCGCGTGGAGAATGCCCCGCACCTCATCGGTCTCCATTTGCCTGGGCCCGCCCTGCCACACCCAAACAGCGTGTTCGACCGCGTGGAGAGCGTTGCCGGCGAGTTGCCGTCCTCGGTTCTGTAGCCGACGCCGCTCGAAGAACCACTCCACTACGGCGACGGTGATGACGATGCCGACGATCTCCGTGCCCAGGTTGATGAAGAGCGTTCCGGCGGACGTTTCGACGCCGAGGATGAACGAAGCCCAGAGGACCAGGGCTGCCACCAGCAGGAAGCCAGCGGTGACGAGAGCTCGTAGCATGGCTCAGTATTCTCGAACGAAGACGGGTTGGACCCAGGCCACATCGCCGCGGGAGTTGGCAACCTCGGCTCGCACGTAGCTGGTGGCGTGGTCCAGGCCGTAGACCGCCGGGTTCTCGGCGGTGGTGCGCAGAGGCCGGCCCTCGCTCCCGTAGAACGTGGTGGTGTACTTGAAATCGCGGTCCTGGGCGATGTGGATCTCCAGCCGGCGGGGCGTTACGACGATGTCGCTCAACTCGACACCGGTGCTCGCGTAGAAGTGGCCGGCCTCCAGCGCCGTCATCAGCGCCGGGGGTTCGAGGTCATCGGCCCGAATGGCCACCCACCCTCTTCCCGGGTTGGCGCGATCCAGAGAGAACTCGCCCTGGAAGTGGTGGGCGTCGTCTACGGCGATCCCGAAGATCCGCTTGCCGCCTGTGAGCAGGATGTCCCAGACCTCGACCAGGGACGGGATACCTCCTCCTCCCTCGTTGTGCACCGTTGGGTGCCCGTTCCAGATCTCCAGAAGCTTGTCGTTCTCGATCTGGCGTAGCTCGTCCGCGCCGAATGCCCATTGAAAATTGGGATGATTGATGTGAGGTACTCCGTCCACCTCGCGGATCGCGTCGACGTTCGCCTGGATAGTGGCCACGAGGGAGCCGGCCCGACGCGCTTCCACCACATGGGGAATATTCAGTCCGTTGACGTGCACCGAGGCGCCGTCGAAGCCGGAGGTGACCTCTTCACCGGCGATGAGCAGGAAAGTGGAGTCGACCAGGTGGTCGAGCCGGGCCGGGTCGGTGAAGACGTTGTGATCCGACAGGACCAGGAAGTCGTAGCCGTGGTCCTTGTACCACCTGGCTACGTACTCGGGTGAGGAGTCACCGTCGCTCTCGGTGGTGTGGGTGTGGGTGTTGCCCTTGTACCATCGTCCCGACCAGCCGGGCACCTCGAACGAGGTTCCGGCGGACGGCGAACCTGCGAAACGGTCCGCCTCCGACCCGCATGCCATCAGCAAGGTCAGGCACACGAGCCATCCCAGGCGGAGCCCCGAACGCGTCATCCCCGGGATGGGGCGGTTGTGGTGTCCGGTGGCGCGGCGACGGTGTCCCGCGGTGTGGCCGCGCTGTCTTGAACTGCCGACCCGGTGTCGGGCGGTGCGGCGGCGGTGTCGGGAGGTGTCGCAGCAGTATCCGGAGGGCTGGCTGCCGTATCGGAAGGGCTGGCCGCTGTGTCGGCGGCTGAGGCCGCACCGTCTGCCGGCCGTTCCTCCACCTCCACGCCATCGCCGAAGGCGTACCGGAACATGGCTCGATCGCTGGCCCGATTGATGTTCGGCGCCAGTTCCGGGGGGCGGCGAAAAGCGTCCCGGCCCAGGAGTTCCTCTGGACGGAGGAGGTGCTCCACCACGTGGAAGGCGAAAGCCCCGTCCTGAGGTGTCGTCAGCTCTACCACGAGCGCCGAATCGGGGACACCCCAATGGGCTATCCAACGAAGCCCTTCGACATTGCTCACGGGCTGCCCGTTGATGTTCACGACACGGGTGTCGCCACCGAGGTCGACACCGATGGACTCGGCTCCGATCCGGGAGCGGAGGTGGACGACGACCCGCCGGGCATCACCCAGCACGGTGTCGGTCACGACCTGCACGAAGGGGGGCTCGGCCAGAAGAACACGGGCGGGTGTCGTGGCGAACTCGATCCCGGGGAGCCCGTACGCCTCGAGGGTACCGTTCACCTCCGGCTCGCCGTTCGACCGCTCGACGGCCCACTCCCAGGCCTCCGGGGATGCCGCGTCCCGAGGCGCCGTGGCCCAAAGCGCGGCCGCCGCTCCGTGCTCGTACGCATACACCAGGGTGCTCGGAGCCGGGTGATCGGCCGTGGGCCCCGAGCCCAGCAGACCCATCCCGAACGAGGCCGCGGCCGCAAGGCCCAGAGCCGCGGGCGCCCACCATCGATTGGGTGCCTCCAGGGAGTGGAGGAGGGGCAGGGAAAGGAAGAGGCCGAGGGTGGACAGCGCCACCAGGATCCCGGCTACCTCGAGGCTCATGGCGAGCCACAACAACTCTACCACGGGCAGGAGCATCACGAAGACCGGGACCGCCAGCAGCACGTACACGATCCATCCCACCGTTCCCGAGCCCCGGGACGCCAGAACCGCCATGACCACAGCCGCGAGGAGGCCCGCGGCTACCGGCCACTGGAGGTTCATGGCTGCGAGAGGGGCCGCAAAGCCCGCCGCCACGGAGGCGAGGAGCGGAAGGATCATCGCGCCGACCTGAAGCTCCACCGGTGCGATCCACCGACGAGTCAAGACGGAGGCCGCGACGACCAGCAGCATGCTCAGGAAGACCAGCCCGATTACGTACCACCCCTCGCTGTGGAACGCAGAACCCTGGAGCGCGCCGTACTCCGCGTGCTGGCCCGCCAACCATGCGAAGGCTCCGTTCGCGATGAAGTAGCCTGTAGCCAGCAGGCCTAAGGAAAGCACCGCACTGGCGGCAACCCGGGATGTCCGCCCGCCGGTCCGGCGGGCCGCGGCGAAGAGAACTGCGAACAACAGGAGGTTCAACAGGGAAATAGCCACTACCCAGATCTGGTCGTAGACGACGAGACCGAGCACGGGCACGCTGAAGAACACGACGTTGGCATCGTTGACCGATGTCAGATCTGTGTTGGCGAAATAGCGCAGTCCCTCGAGAGCGCGGACCCCGTGATGCTGAAGGGTCGACTCGGACAGGTTCTCGGGTGCGTCGTAGACCTGGTGGTAGACATGGGCGTTGTCGATGGCGGCGAAGTTCAGGCCCTGGACGCCCGCCTCTTTGAAGGGAGTGAAATCCGTGTCCCGGGGCAGCCGCTCATAGACCTCGTACGACATGGAGTTGGCGAACGGGTGCGGGTCGAAGCTCTCCAGCCCCCTGACCACCCACCCGTTGCGCTCGTTGGTCTCGAACATGATGGACGGCCCGCCTCCCCCCCTCATCTCGAAGGAGAGAACCAGGTCCACCTCGGCCATCCAGGGGTGCTCATCGACGAAGGCCCGGGCGCCGAGAAGACCCAACTCCTCCGCGTCGGAAAAGAGGACGATGATGTCGTTCCGGAGTGCGGGCCCGGTTTGCAGGGCCCTCAGCGCCTCGACGATCGCAGCGACGCCGCTGGCGTCGTCTCCCGCACCTGGGGCGATCCCACGGCTGTCGTAATGGGCGGTGATGAGGACCGCGCCGGTGGGGTTCGACCCCGGAATACGAGCGACGATGTTGCGCACGGTGGCGACCTGGGCGACGCCGTCGCCGCCCCCGGCGCTCGCAGGGAACTCGAGCATGCTCGTGGTGGTCTGGACCTCGGGTTCCAGCCCGAGCTGACGGAGTCGCTCGAGCAGGAGCTCGCGCACCCTGGCGTGCTCGGGTGACCCCGGGGGATGGGCCTCCCTCGCGATGTCTTCCACGAGCCCCATGGCCCGCGCGGAGGAGAACTGCGACGGGTCGGCGTTCGACGGCTCGGGGCTCACCTGTCCGGTCCGGGTGCTTGCGAAGATCGACAATCCGAGAAGCAGCAGCAGGGTGACCGGCCCGCGCCATGCGGCCATGGCCGCTAGAGCGGGCGGACCTCCCGGTGTGCCGGCAGACCCGGATCCCTTCTCTTTGGCGTCGGACTCGGCCTGACCCTCGGCCCCCGGGGATTCGGTCGTGTTCGCGACCTTGGATCGGGCTGCCTTTGCTTCCTCCTTGGCCCGACGCTCGGCTTGCTTGGCCTGCTTCCTGGCCGCCCTCGCCTTCTTCTTGGCTTCCTTCTGGGCGGCACGCTTGGCCTTCCGATGAGCCTTGGCGTCCGGTTCTGCGGCGCCGCCGGCGGGAGACGAGGCGCCGAGCAGTGTCTCCATCTCGTCCGCCGACATCTCCGGGCCGTCATCGGGAAGCTCGTCGCCGTACTTCTCCCGGTCGTCGTCGGTGATGCCCAGCTCTTCGTCGGACGGGAGATCTGGAAGGTCGAAGTCGCTCATGAGTCCAAGAAGCTGCGAGGGTTCGGCTAGCGAGCCAGGATCTCGACGACTTCGTCGATGGCCTGACGGACCTGCGATGCCGGCAAGCCGGAACCGTTGGTCAGAACGGAGAACACGAGTTCCCGCCCATCATCCCTTACGAGATATCCGGACAAGGAGTTCACGTTGGAGATCGTGCCCGTCTTTGCGAAGAGCCTGCCCTCCAGGCCCGGGAGGCGACGCTCGAGGGTGGAGTCGTCCTCGGCGGGCTCCGCCATTGCGGCACGGTATGACGTAGCGTGAGGGCCTCGGTGCATGTAGGCGAGGATAGCGGCGAGTGCCCGAGGCGTCACGAGATTGTACGCGGAAAGCCCGGATCCGTCCCGGGGGGCGATATCCGTGGAGTCGACGCCGACCTCGTCGATCAGGAAGCGCTCAACGACGCCGATACCTTCGTTCCAGCTTCCGCGGCCTCCGAACTGGGCCCCCAGTGCACGGACGAGTTGCTCGGTCATCCAGTTCTGGCTCGGCTCCAGTATGCCGGCCACGATCTCGGAGAGGGCTGGTGATTCCATGGCGGTCACCAGACCGGCGGCTCGGCATGCCTCGAGTGCTCCCGATCGACAGCCACCACCCACGGCCAGGTCCCTGCGCCATCCGATCTCCAACCCCTCCGCTTCCACACCCGCCCGCCTGAGGGCCCTCAGCCATGCGTGTGCGGCCTGTCGCACGGGGTCTCGGGTGGCAAAGGAGGTCGTGTCCACGGTCCCCGCGGCGATGGTCCCATTTAGAACGATTCTTCTAGTTTCCGGGAGATAGCTCGGGCGGAGGCGCGTGGCGCTGTCCGAAGGAACGGTCACGACCCGAGACCGGACGAAGTCATGGGTGCCGAGCGGAGTCCACGTGATCCGGGCCGTATCGCCGATCTGGTCCCCCGACCGGACCACGGCCTCGAGCGAGCCTTCATCGACGGCGAAAGCGCCGCCGGTGGACCCATACGAATAGCGGAGGTCCTCCACCTCCCAGGTGGGCCCCACCGTGGCGGAATCCCATGCCGCGACGTCGACGAAGACCCTTCCGGCCACGTACCGGATGCCGGCGGCTCGAACGCTGTCCGCCAGAGCGGCAAGGGCCGCCGAGCCGCTGGACCAGTAGCGGTCCGAGAGGGAGGGATCCCCCGAGGTGACCAACACGAGATCTCCATCGAGGTGGCCGTCGCGGAGGGTTCCCGCAGCCCACACCTCGGTGCGGAACCGATGGTCGGGTCCGAGGAGAGACAAGGCGGTGGCCGTGACGAGGATCTTCTGGTTCGACGCCGGAATGAACTTGCGGTGGCCGTTGTGGTCGTAGAGGACCTCGCCCGTGCCGGCATCCACGGCCAGAACCCCGACATGCATCTGATCGAAGGGGGGATCGGTGAGCACATCCTCCAGCGACGAACGATCCACGCCGGAACCGAATCCGAGGGTGGCGCATCCGGAGGCGACGACAACGACACCCGAAAGGAGGGCCAACCCCAGGGCCCGAACAGATCGCCGCAGAGCCCTCTCTCCGCCTGAGCCGGAGCTTCGCCGTCGGAGTCGAGTGGAGGGGGGCACGAGGGCCTCGAGGACGACCTCCATTCCTCCCTTTTTCGAGACGGCTGCAGGGGTGAGGCCTGTATGCACCTTCATCGCCCGCCCGAAGGAGGTGGCGGTCGCGTATCCGAGCGAGAAGGCGACGTCTTCCACCCGGCGGTTGTCGTCGCCCAGCCGGGCCCCCGCCAGGAGCAGTCGGCCCCACAGGAGTATGCGGGCGGGCCCAGGCAGATCGGCCTCCTGAAGGGCGGCTCGAAGGGTCCGGGGAGAGTGTCCCAGGGCGGCGGCCAATCGGCTGACGGAGGTCTCGGGGCCCGCGTGCTCCATGGCCCATGCCACGGCTTCGGGGCCCGGTCCGTCGACGCGATCCACAAGGATCCGCTCGATGCGGTAGGCCCTCGCTCGAGAAAGCGCCGCGTCGATGTCCGCGCGGACCTTGGTGGGCCGCTCGTCGGAGACCACCAGTCCATCCACACCGAGGCAGCCGAGGTCGAAGTACTCTTCGGCGCGTTCGGCGTCGATACAGGTGATGATGGCGATATCGGGAAAGGCCCTGCGAAGCGCTGAGATCCGGCGAGATGCCGTGGCGGCGTCCGGGTGATCGGCGTCGATGAGACAGCCCTCCACATCATCGTGACGGATAGCCTCCTCCATCGCCTTCCACGTGGGACGCACGACGACATCGTGCGCCCCGGAGAGCGCGTCTGTCAGCCGGGCCTCGACCCGTGCGTCATGCTGGAGGATGGCCAAGGAAGCCAAAACGTCTCCGCGGAGGATAGGAAGTGCGAAGATGTCGGGGGGTAGCCGGGCACGGCAAGAAGGTCAGCGGTCGTGCTCGAGCCGGACGGCGGTTCCGTAGCAGAGCATTTCGGCGGCGCCCGACACGACCATGGAGGTCTGGAAGCGCACGGAGACGATCGCGTCGGCTCCAAGCATCTGCGCCTCTTCGATCATCCGGTCGACGGCCTGCTCCCGCGCCTCCGCCAGCATCTTCGTGTACTCATGGATCTCGCCCCCTGCCACGTTGCGGAGCTGAGCGATGATGTCGCGCCCGAGATGCCGCGCTCGGATCGAGCTCCCCCGGACGAGACCGAGCGCCCCGGTGACCGTCGAACCCGGGACCGTCGGCGTGGTAACGACGATCATCGGTGGACATCCCGGTAGGGATCGGTCTCCCATTCGCGTAACCGCTCCCAGATGACCGACGCGAGAAGCATCAGAATGCCGATGGCGATGGCTCCTGTACCCAACTTCTCCCACGGCGACGCCGGGGACGTCGCGAAGACGTAGGCTCCGTAGGCCATCCACACCGCCACACCAATGAGGAGGAGTGCCCAGCCGATGGGGCGGTTCACGTGGGCGTTCACCTGGTCCCAAACGGACGAGCGATAGGTCGCCGGATGGATGGAGAGCCCTTGGATGTCAGCCTTCAACGCCTTGAACCGGGCGAAGTCGCGCTGCAACTCGGTGGATGCGGCCATGGCGGCTTCGGTTCGGGCCCGCTCCTCGGGTGACATCTCACCGTCGAGGTAGCGCATGAGGTCGTCGGGGGAGATTCGGTCGCTCACGGGTATTCCGCGTCCATCTCGTGAAGTGCGTTCTTCAAGGCGCTGCGCGCGTGGTACAATCGGCTCGCCACGGTGCCCTCGGGAATGTCCAAGATCTGAGCGATCTCGGCGTACCGGAATCCCTGGAGTTCCTTCAGGACCAGGATCTCCCGGTGGTCGGTCCCGATACGCTCCAACGCCGACCAGAGGAGCTCCTTGGCGGCGTTGCGCTGACGCACTCGCTCAGGGCTCTTCTCCGTGTCGGCGGGCCGCTCTTCGAGTCGCTCGTCCAGAGCCTCGACGTTGAACTTGGCCTTCCGGCTCCTCAACATGTCCCGACATTGGTTGCGCAGGATCTGGAAGAACCACGGCCCGAAAGGCCGCCGCAGATCGAACCTCGGCAGCGTGTCGTAGGTCTTTATGAACGCCATCTGCAATGCGTCCTTCGCGTCGTCCGCGTTCCCCATCATCGCCATGGCGAGACGGAGGCCGGCGGGTTCGTAGGCCCGGACCAGCGGCTCATAGAACCGGGATTGTCCGGACTTGCACTTTCGGATCAGCTCGAGCTCCAATTGCCGTTGCAACCTTTACTCCCTTCCGAGCCTGTTGCTCGTACCGGGGACTACGGAGGCCCGTTGTTTTTTCTTCACGGGCTCGCTGCCGGTCACGAGACGATCTCCCGGAGTCCGTCCAGGAGCGCGTCCAAATCGGCTTCCGTATTGAAGTAGTGGGGCGACATCCTCAGGGCACCGTCGACTCCCTTCGCGTCGTAGTCGATGACGGCGTCGATCCGTGTCTGGGACGAAGTGTTGATGCGGCGCTTTCGCAGTGCCGTCACGAGGTCAACCGGGTTCCGACCGTCGAAGGAGGCCGTCACGGTGGCGCCGAGAACGGGGCCCTGGTCGAGCACCCGGGCACCGGGGATCTCCGGTAGGCGATCCCGGAGGCCTTCGGCGAGGGCACGGGCCCGCTCCTGGATCCTCTCGAGGCCGACCTCCGTGGCATATCGGGCGGCAGCCCCCGTACCAAGCACGAGGGCCCACGCGAACTCCCAGGTCTCGAACCGCTTCGCGTCCGGGGCCGGCTGGTAGAGGTCGGCATCGATCCAGTCCGCGCCCCGGAGGTCGGGGAAAAGGGGCTCGAGGCCCCGTTGGAGGACCCGATCCGACACGTAGAGGAAGCCGGCTCCGCGAGGGCCACGGAGGAACTTCCTGGAAGTGGCCGAAAAGAAGTCGCACCCCATACGCTCGACGTCCACCGGCATCTGCCCGACTGACTGGCACCCGTCCACCAGATACAGGATGTCACGTCCGCGACACATGGTGCCGATGGCGTCCACGTCCTGGACCAGTCCGGAGTTGGTGGGAATCTGCGTCACGGCGACGAGCTTCGGGCGTCGACGGTGGATGGTCTCCTCCATCGCGTGCAAGTCCACCCCGCCCTCGGCGGCATCGGGAACCCGAACCACCTCCACGCCGAAGCGATCGGCGAGGGAGAGGTACTGGATCTGGTTGGAGACGTAGTCGTGACGGGTGGTGACGATGACGTCGCCGGGTTCGAACCGAATCGCCGAGATCGCCGCCACGAACGACTGGGTGGCGTGCTCCGTCATGGCGACGCGATCTGCGGACGTACCAAGGAGCTCGGCAACGTCGGCGTACGACTGTTCGATGTCGGCCAGTGCCTCGTCGTGTGCCTCGTACCCGCCGATGTGGGCTTCCAACCGGAAGTGCCTCTCCACCGCCTCGATCACCGGGGTGGGCATGAGCGACGAACCCGCGCTGTTCAGATGGATCCGGTGCTGTATGCCGGGCGTGTCCCGGCGGAGGGCTTCGACGTCCATGGCGGGGACGATACGGCATTGAGCCGCGTGTCCCAACCCCGGCGTCAGGAGTTGATCACCCCCGGAGGGCGGGTCGCCCAACCGAGTGTGCGAGGACTTAGTCGGGAAGGGGCACTCGGAGGGAGACATGGAGTGCGGGAAGGCTCCGATCGAGCGCTCCTACCCATAGCGGGTCGAGTCGCCGGCCGGCCGCTTCCCAGATTCCGGGTCTGACCTCGACCCAGTCGCGGCCCGTCGAGCCGACCAGGGCGCCGATCACCGTCCCGGCGACAGCCCCGGCGACCACGCCCAACCCTACGACATAGATGTACGTGGCCGGACGGCAGGTCGTTGAACCCGAGCAAAACTCATCCAAGAAGACTCCGCCCGCGCCGCCTCCACCGATCGCTCCGACCAGGGCTCCCCTCTTCGCGTACCTGCCCGTTCTCGATCGGGCCATCTCGAGGGATCGGACATCGACCCGCGCCACCGTGCTCTGCGACCCGTCCCCACGAGCCAGCCCGACGACGTCGGAATCGAAGCGTACGACTCGACCCTCGATCTGGCTTCCCTCGGGCGTGGTCACCCGAACGAGGGTGCCCAGTTGGAGCGTCGCCGGCCTTGACTGCTGCGCCGAAAGCGAGTGTGCGAAAGGAGCAAAGAAGGAAGAGGCGGCCGCCAGTGACCAGCAGACGGCGGCGGCCCGACGGTGCGACATGAGTGAGCCTTGAAGGCGTGGCGCGTACCGGACACGCTGCCGACGGACTCGTCGCCCGCCTCGCGGCATGGATACGCTGGCATCAAATATCGCTCAGCCGCCCGCCGCCGAATAGGGCCCCACCCCGCGTCTCGCGGAGTGGGGCCCGGGTGCCAACGGCGGGAGCGTGCGAGGGACTCTCGGCTAGAACCCGGGGCCGGCGTCCTCGGTCACGGAGCGCTCCTTGGCCTCGCGTACCATCTCGCGGACGTCTTCCAGCAGCTGCTGGGCGTCGTAGACGATGCCGTCCTTGATGGTGTACTTGATGCCGCCCACGCGCTCGACTTCGCCGGTGTCGTCGTTCAGCCGCGGCGTACCAGTGCCGTAGAGCACCTTCAGGTTCGCCAGCGGATTCTCCTCGACGATCACGATGTCGGCCTTGGCCCCCACCTCCAGCACGCCGAACTGAAGGTCATTCTCCATGCCCTTGGGCTTGTGGAGCTGGAGGGCGCCGTGATAGGTGGCGGCGCGAATCACCTCGAGCGGGTTGAAGCCCGCCTCGCGCAGAAGCTCCAGCTCACGGATGTAGTCGAAGCCGTAGAGCTTGTAGATGAAGCCCGAGTCCGAGCCGGTGGTGACGATGCCGCCGGCGTTCTTGTAGTCGTTGAGGAACGCCATCCACTTCCGGTAGAACTGCTGCCAGTGGTATTCGTCCTCGGTGCCCCAGTCGAACCAGTACGAGCCGTGGGCCTGACGGCTCGGCTGATAGAACTCCCACTGGCTGGGGAGCGTGTAGTCCTCATGCCACTCGGCTTCCCGGGCGCGCATGACGTCGCGGCTCGCTTCGTAGATGGTCATCGTCGGGTCGATGCCGAAGTCGAGTTCGAGGAAGCGGTCGATGAGTTCGTTCCAGGTGTCCGAACCGCGCTCGGCGCTCTGATACCAGAGGCGTCCCACCTGCCCGAACCGATGCTGCTCGTTCTGGTAGTTGTAGTCGGCCGGGAAGTCCTGGATGGTCTGATCTTCGAAAAGCGCCTCGAAGAGCCCGTAGTAGTGGGTCATCATGTCGAGGC
>JABDLS010000150.1 GCA_013002885.1 Gemmatimonadota bacterium
CGCCATCTCCTCGTCACTCAGGCTCTTGGTCGCAGCGACGTCTCGAAACGCCGCGACGATCTGGGCCGCGTTCGCCATCTCTATCTCCTCACTTCCACGTGAACACGAGGTGGGCCTTCCGGATCTCTGACCTCGGAACGCTGACCTCTTCACCATCCGGCAGGCGCAGTAGGACCGACTCCGAATCGGTTCCCTCGTCCGCCAACCCCAACAACTCCCCTTCCAGACGCGTCGCCTTGTCGGCGAGAATCTCCTGTCCTCTGCTCATGACCGCGACCTTCTCGCCCCGGAATCGGACGAAGTCGCGGCCACGCACGAGCGGTCGGTCCACCCCGGGCGACGACACTTCGAGCACGTATCGCTCGGAGAGCGCCGCGTGCTCATCCAACCACGGCTCCAGGGCCCGGCTGACCTCGGCGCATTCGTCGACGGTCACACCTTCTCCTGGAACAGAATCCTGTCGATCGATGCGCACCTTCAGCATCGGTCGCTTCCCACTGCCGCCCCAGCGGATCTCGACGAGCTCGTAACCCAGATCGTCGATTCGCCGCTCCATCTCGCGATCGATCTCCGGTACCGCCCGCATCTTGAACCCTCCAGGCAACAATCAGGGGTACGCCACCGAAGCAGCGAACCCCAGGACAACATCGAACAAAAAAGCGGGGGCGAGCCGCTCCCCCACTTCGAAAAACCGCCGTGACGTCACGGCTATTTCGGGCGTGAAATATAGAGGAGGCCCGGGTTCGCCTCAACCCTGGGCCTCCAGACCTCCTCTTTCCGCCTGAACGGCGCCGTGCGTAGCCCCTAAGAGCCGCTCGGTGGATTCTACCCGTCGTCCTCCTGGCGATCGGCGGCCTCACCGAAGACGGATTGCTCGAGAGTGTTCACGCGGGCCTGGAGCGCCTCGAAGGCAGCCTTGAGCGTGTCCAAGTCGGAGCGAGCGGCATCGATTTCGGCCTGCCGGACGAAATCGAGCTTGCCCTTGGCGTCTTCGGCGGCATTCTGAGCGCGATCCAGGGCTTCTTTCATGACCTCCTTGGCCCTATCGGCAGAAAGATCGCCGCGATCTCGAGCCTCCTGGATGGTCTCTTCCAAGGCATCCTTGAAGGCCGACAACACGCCGATACCCTGCCGAATGCCGTCTCCCATCCGACCACCTCGCCCCTTCGCTCCGCCTGCTTCGTCGGTGCCTGAGGCCCCGCCGTCCCCTGTGCTCCCCTCGGTGCTGTCGCCCGAGGTGGTCTTCTCGTCGGTCATGTCGACCCTCCGTATTGCAATGACGCGCCGTCCGCCTTCTTCCGGCTCCCGCGCTTCGTGTTGGCTCGTTCACTCACCCACTACGAGGATCGGCAGCGGCAGGTTTTCCGTCCACCTTCTACTCCTGACGCGTGATCCTGGCGCCCAGCCCTCGAAGCCGTTCGTCAATCCGTTCGTAGCCACGTTCGATCTGGCGGATGTTGTGGATCTCGCTCTTCCCCTCGGCGCCGAGAGCGGCGATGAGGAGCGCCATCCCGGCCCGAATGTCGGGGGATTCGACGATACCGCCTCTGAGAGGGCTCGGTCCGACGACCACGGCTCGGTGGGGATCGCACAGGATGATGGAAGCCCCGAGCCCCACCAGCTTGTCGGTGAAATACATGCGGGACTCGAACATCTTCTCGTGGATGAGTATCGTGCCGTGGCACTGGGTGGCGGCGACGAGTGCGATGGACGTCAGATCCGCGGGAAAGGCCGGCCACGGGCCGTCGTCGATCTTCGGTACGGCACCGAAGGCGTCCTGCCGGATGTGGTGCTCACCCGCTCCCTTCACGTGCAGATCGGTCCCATCGATGGTGCACTCGATCCCGAGTCGACGGAAGCCGATGAGCGTCGAGTCGAGGTGGGCCACGGGAGCATCCTCGATGATCAAGTCACTCCCCGTGACCGCCGCCAGACCGATGAACGACCCCGTTTCGATATGGTCGGGACCGATGCGGAAGGTCGCGCCGCCCAACTCGCGGACCCCTTCGATTCGAAGCATGTGGGTGCCAATGCCCGAAATACGCGCACCCATGGCGTTGAGAAGATTGCAGAGGTCCTGCACATGCGGCTCGGCAGCGGCGTTTCGGATCGTCGTTTCGCCCTCGGCGAGGACGGCCGCCATGACCGCATTCTCCGTTCCCGTTACCGACGGCTCGTCGAGAAAGAAGTCCGCTCCCTTCAGCGTCCGGGCGGTGATGGAGAAGCCTCCGTTGAGGGAGAGCTCGGCCCCCAGTGCCTCGAAGGCGAGGAAGTGCGTATCCATGCGTCGCCGACCGATGACATCCCCTCCGGGCGGAGGCAGCTGTACATGGCCGAAGCGAGCGAGGAGGGGACCCGCCAGGAGGACCGAGGCGCGGATGCGTCCCGCCAGCTCTTCATTGATCGAGTCGGTCTCCACCCCGGCTGCGGCGACCGTGACCTCATTGGGTCCATTCCAGGTGACCTCCGCCCCCAGGCTTTGAACGATTTCCAGAAAGGTGAGCACATCCCGGATCCGTGGGACATTGGAAAAGTGGACCGGCTCAGCCGCGAGGACCGCGGCTGCGAGGCAAGGAAGGGCGGCGTTCTTGTTACCAGCAGGGCGTATCCGACCATCGAGCCGGTGTCCGCCCTCAACCAGAAAGGTCCCCATGGTATCCGGGAAGCGGGGTGAGAAGGGGGCGGACCGGAGACGCGGAAGTGGGTCTCTCAGCCCGGTCGCGGGCGGCCCAAGATACCGCGGCTCGCCCCGCACCGACAACCGACCCATCTCCCCTCCCGATACGCTTTCAGTGACCAGATCCCGCGGGCACGACGTCGGCCTCCGCGGGCGTGTTCTTCACTAGTGCACGATGCGTGCCTAGACTTCACATATGCTCATGCTGACTCTAGCCGCTCCGCTTCAGGCCGCCACCGGTGGCAGTTCCCTGGCATTGGCGGCGGACCTGGCCCTCACGATCATCGCCGTGGCTATCGTCGCCGTGGCGGTGATGAGCGGCATCCTCATGCTTCGCTTCAACCGCGTCCTAAAGGAGATCCAGCGGTCTGCGCGTCAGAACTTCGGGCCGGTCTCGGATCGTGCCCGGTCCATCTCGGACAACGTGGAGTTCATCACCCAGGCCCTCCGCACCGATGTGGAGAAGCTGAACGCCTCGGTGCGGTCGCTGAGTGATCGGCTGCAGCAGGCATCGGACCGGCTGGAAGAGCGAGTCGAGGAGTTCAATGCGCTCATGTCCGTGGTCCAGGGCGAGGCGGAGGACATCTTCCTCGATACCGCCTCGACGGTGCGTGGTGTGCGCGAGGGGGCAAGGGCGATCGGCGGTGGCCCGCCACGTGAAGGACGTCCGGGGTCCGGCCCGCCCATAGCAGGAAGCCACCCACCGGGACCGAAGGGCGAAGACGGCGACTCCGAAGTAGTCGAACGAGCGGCGCCTCCGGCCGACGACAGCAGGGCGGTTTCGGCAGGCGAGGACTGAGCTCGGTGCTCGACCACGGACGCACTCTAGTCGCTCCGTTCCTCGTCGCAGTCGGGTGGCTCCTCCTGGCGCCCGACCCGGTGGCTGCATGGGGCCCGGCGACCCACATCGCCCTCGGCGAAGCCACACTCGGAGCGCTCTACCTGCTTCCACCAGCCATCCGAGCCGTCCTGGAGCGGTATCCCCTCCACTTTCTCTACGGCTCCGTAGCGGCCGACATCTCGCTTGCCAAGAAGTACGTCCCCGAAGGCCGTCACTGCCACAACTGGGAGATCGGGGAGGAGATCCTCCACAGTGCCGACTCGGAACGGCTGCAGTCGGTGGGCTACGGCTACCTGGCTCATCTGGCCGCCGACACCATTGCCCACAACTACTTCGTCCCTCGACGGCTCCTGCTGACCAGCACCACCCAGGCCCTGGGCCACACGTACTGGGAGCATCGGATGGACATGCACGTGGGTGAGGACTTCTTGAACCTGGCCCGACACATCGTCGTCGACCACGACCACTCGGAGGCCGACGAGCTGTTCGACGACGTCCTCAGTCGAACGCTCTTCAGCTTCAGCACGAATCGGAGGATCTTCCAGGGAATGATCCGCTTCACGGGTCACGAGCGATGGCAGAAGATCTTCCAGCAGGTCCTTGCCAACTCCCGTTTCGACCTGCCCAACCCCACCGTCGATCGTTACTTCGAGCTGGCCTTCGACTACGTCATCGGCTACCTGCGGAGCGGGAGTACATCCACCGCTGCTGGTCTCGACCCCGTCGGTGATCTGAACCTTCGACTGGCGAAGAAGATCCGACGGCGCGCCATGGCCGACGGTGCAGCCACCGACCCCGACGTGCTTCGAGCCATGGCAGACGACTTCTTCGAGCTTCCGTCGATGCCCCTCTTGTTCTGGCCGCAGATCCAGGACGCCGAGTTCGCTTCGGGAATCAGTTCGGCAGTTGCCGCGGGGCGGACCTTGCCTGGAACGGCCAGGCAGTAGGGGCGTCACGCCGGCGGGCGCCAGCCTGGTTAACCCGTCCTCTCGCGGAGAAGCTCGTTGACCCGCCGGGGGTCGGCGGAGCCTCGGGAGCGCTGCATGACCCGGCCGACCAGGAAGCCCAGGAGACGAGACTCCCCGCCCCGGTACCGCTCTACCTCATCGGGGAATTCGTTCATGACCTCGCCGATCCACTCGAGGAGGGCCGTGTCGTCGCGGACCTGTTCCAGACCCTCCCGCTCCACGATCTCGAGGGGGACGCCCTCCCCGGCGGCGACCCCCTCCAGGACCCGCTTACCGGCCGAGTCCGAGATCGTCCCATCCCGCACGAGGTTGACGATCTCAGCCAACGACGCCGCGGAGACGGCGAAGTCTGAAGGGTCCTCTCCTCGAGCGTTCATGAGAGCCTGAGCTGGCCCCATGACCCAATTGGCCGCCTGCTTCGCGTCATCGACGCTCTCGGCCGCGGCCTCGAAGTAGTCGGCTCCAGCCGCCGATTGGGTGAGAACGTGCGCGTCGTATGCCGACAGGCCATAGACCTCCTCGAAGCGCTTCTTTCGCGCCCTGGGAAGCTCGGGCAGCGCCGCCCGCGCCGCCTCGAGATCAGCCTCGGAGAGGAGAAGCGGAGGGAGGTCGGGGTCAGGGAAATACCGGTAGTCGTGGCTCTCCTCCTTCGAACGCATGGTACGAAGGCTCTGACGGTGATCGTCCCACAGGAGGGTCTCCCCTTCCACGGTGCCCCGCGATTCGAGGATGCCGACCTGGCGCTGGACCTCGAGGGTGACGGCCTTCTCGATGCCCGAGAACGAATTCACGTTTTTTATCTCGGTCTTCGTGCCGAGGGTGGTCGCCCCGGTCTGGCGTATGGAGACGTTGGCGTCAGCCCTCAGGCTGCCCTCCTCCATGTTGCAATCGCTGACGTCCGCGTACTCCAGCGTCTGCTTCAGAGCGGTGAGGAAGCCCCGGACATCGGCCGCCGACCGGAGGTCCGGCTCGGTGACGATCTCCACCAGTGGCGTCCCCGCTCGGTTCAGGTCGATGCACGTCCGCCCGGGGAGCCGATCGTGGACCGACTTTCCGGCGTCCTCTTCCATGTGAATCCGCCGGATACGGACTTCGGTCTGTCCGCCTTCTCCGTCGAACACCACGCGCCCACCACTGGCGAGCGGCTCCTCGAACTGGGTGATCTGATAACCCTTGGGCAGATCGGGGTAGAAGTAGTTCTTGCGCGCCCAGACACTCCGGGCCTGCACGATGCACTCGAGGGCGAGCCCGGTGCGGATGGCCAGCGCCACCGCCTCGGGGTCGGGTACCGGCAGCGCTCCGGGCAGGCCCAGGCACACCGGGCACACATGGCTATTGGGCTCATCCCCAAAGCGAGCCTGGTCAGGGCAGAAAAGCTTGCGACCCGTACGCAGCTGCACGTGCACCTCCACTCCCACCACCACCTCCCAGGTCATCGGCCCGTCTCCAGCGCCGATGCCACGCGGATCATCGTCTCCTCGTCCCACCAGCGGGCCATGACCTGGCCTCCCACCGGCAGCCCCTCGATGTCGCCGATGGGTACGGACATAGCCGGCACACCGGCGAGGTTGGCCGTTACGGTAAAGACATCGGACAGGTACATCTTCAGGGGGTCGGCCACACGATCCCCCAACGGAAACGCCGGCCCGGGCGTCGTCGGCGTGAAGAGGACGTCGACCCCGGAATCGAAGACACGAACGAGGTCCGCCCGGATCTGCCGGCGGGCGCGTTGAGCCGCCCCGTAGTACTGGTCGTAGTAGCCGGCGGAGAGCGCGTACGTCCCGAGCATGATCCGACGCTTCACCTCCGGCCCGAAGCCTTCGCCGCGAGTCGCCCGGACCATGCCATCCATGTCGTCGGCCTCGATGCGTCGCCCATACCGGACGCCGTCGAACCGCGAGAGATTGCTGGACGCCTCGGCCGGCGCGATGACGTAGTAGCAGGGGATGGCCAAGTCGGAGCTCGGTAGGGACACCGATCGGATCTCGGCTCCTCCCGCCGTGAGCACGGCGAGGGCCGCGTCGACTCGATCCCTCATCCGGCCATCCAGGCTGTCGGGAAAGAACTCTTCCGGAACGCCGACCACCAGGCCCTCGACACCCCGACCGGCGGCCGCGGCGACACCCGGCGTGGGCGTGTCCACGCATGTGGCATCCCGGGGGTCATAACCGGCCACGACCTCGAACAGCCGCGCTGCATCGACGACTGTTCGACCGAACGTGCCCACCTGATCTAGGGACGAGGCGAAAGCAACGAGCCCATACCGGCTCACTCGGCCGTAGGTGGGCTTGAGGCCTACCACCCCGCAGAGGGCCGCCGGCTGGCGCACCGACCCACCGGTATCCGAGCCGAGGGCCATGTCCACGTACCCGGCTGCCACCGCCGCCGCCGAGCCGCCGGAGCTTCCTCCAGCGACTCGAGACCGGTCGTGAGGGTTGAGGGTGGGCCCATACGCCGAGTTCTCCGTTGAGGAACCCATACCGAACTCGTCCAGGTTCGTCTTCCCTACGATGACCGCGCCCGCCTCCCGGAGCCGGCGTACGACGGTGGCATCGAAAGGCGACACGTACCCTTCGAGGAGCCGGGACCCACAGGTGGTGGGAAGGTCGGAGGTAACCAGGTTGTCCTTCACGGCCACGGGTACCCCGGCCAGGGGGCCCTTCCCATCGATGTCGTTCCCGTCGCCCTCGGCAAGGGCAAGAAAGGCGTTCAGCCCGGAGGCGCCCTCTTCTGCCTCCCGGATCCGGCGAAGCACATCGGCCCGCTTCTCCTTCACGAGTCGGAGCCGACTACGCCAGGCGGTGGCGGGACCGTGAAGAAGCCGTCGTCCATTTCGGGCGCGAAGTCGGCGAGTGGGTGCGTCAAGGCATCCGGCGTCGGCGAGGCCGCGGCCCCCGACTTCCGATGCGGCTCCGCACCGGTCTGGACATCCACCGGGTCCGGGGAGTCGCTCAACGCCCGCAAGCGCTCGGCATGCTCGAGAATCCGATTCATCTCCTCGGCGAGGCGATCGGCCTCGCCGTCGTCCAGGCTCAGCTTCGCGAGTCCGGCGATACGGTTCACCTCGTCGCGATCGACGCTCACGGCCAGTCCTTCTCCAGGGAGGCATAGCGGAGCAGCAGCTTCTTCCGTCCCGCCTCGTCGAAGTCGACCGTGACCTTGAGATCACGCCCGAAGCCGGAGATCTCCACGACCGACCCGGACCCGAAGGTGTCGTGGACCACCCTCTCACCCTTCACGAACCGGGGAAGGTCCTGGTTCAGCCCTGCGTCGTCGGCGGGCTCGTTGTCGAAGTCGTACGATTGCGACTCGTACGCCCGCCGGCGCCTGCCCCCCCGATGAGGTGTGGACTGGCTCAGGAGTCGCAGCCGCTCGGTCTTCCGTTCTTCGAAGAGTTCTTCGGGGATCGCCTCGAAGAAGGACGACAACGTGTTGTAGTTGAAGTCTCCGGCTCGCCTGCGCTGGCGTGCCCACGTGACCGCGAGCTTGTCCTCGGCCCGGGTGATCCCCACGTAGAAGAGGCGGCGCTCCTCCTCGAGCGTGTCGGGATCGTCGTAGGACCGTCCCAGCGGGAAAAGGCCCTCTTCCATGCCCGCGATGAAGACCAGCGGGAACTCCAGCCCCTTGGCGTTGTGCAACGTCATGAGGGTCACGGTGTCGGCGTCCGGATCGAGCCTGTCGACATCGGCGACCAGGGCGACCTGTTGGAGAAAGAGGTCGAGTTCGGTAAAGGTATCGAGCTCGTCGGAGTCCATCCCCTCCATGAGGGTGGCGTCGAAGTCTACGGCGCCGGCGATGAGCTCGGCCACGTTTCTCGCCCGGTCCTCGCCGTCGGGCCCTTCTTCGTGGAGATGTCGGACGAGGTCGAGGTCTTCGATGAGTTCCTCGAGAAGTTCACCCACCGAAGCCTGTGTGGCCCGGACGCTGAAGCGCTGGATTAGGTCGGCGAAGTGTCGCAACCCGCGGGAGGCGCCGGCGCGTATGGCCTGGATCTCGTCGGCCCTGGCGGCGGCTTCGAGGAGGGAGACCCCTTCGGCCGCCGCCCAACGAAACAGGTGCTCCTGGGAGGTGAGACCGATCCCTCTCCGGGGGTAGTTCACGACCCTACCGAAGGCGACCTCGTCGCGAGGATTCGAGATGAGCCGGAGGTACGCCAGGACGTCCTGGATCTCCCGGCGCTCGTAGAAGCGTACGCTTCCCACGACCTGATACGGCACCCCTTCCCTGCGGAAGGCGTCTTCCAGGGCGCGGGCCTGGGCATTCGTACGGTAGAGTACCGCTACCGACGAGTAGGTCAGGCGCGGCGTCTCCCGGATGCGCGTCTCGATCTCGCCCACGATCCACCGGGCCTCATCGTTCTCGTCGAAGCACTCGGCCAGGGTCAGAGGCTCACCCCCGGTCCGCTCGGTTCGGAGGGTCTTCCCCTTCCGGTTCACGTTCTCGGCGATGACGTGGTTGGCTGCATTCAGTATCCGCTCGGTGGATCGGTAATTCCGCTCGAGCCTCACCGTCCGCGCCGAGGGAAAGGAGTCCTCGAAGTCGAGGATGTTGCGGATATCGGCGCCTCGCCAACCGTAGATGGACTGATCGTCGTCGCCGACGACCATGAGGTTGTGGTGCTCGCCCGCGAGGAGTTCAACGAAGCGGAACTGGGCGCGATTGGTATCCTGATACTCGTCGACCAGGACGAAAGCGAAACGCTCGCGATAGCGCTCCAGAAGGTCCGGCTGGGCCTCGAAGAGCTCCACCGGCTTCATGAGAAGATCGTCGAAGTCGAAGGCGTTCTGGTGCTCCAGCGCTTTCTGATACTCGGGGTAGACCCGGGCCACGTTGCGGAGGAAGAGGTCGAAGGAGCCTTCGTTCTCGGCGGCGAAGGTCTTCGCGTCGATGAGCTGGTTCTTGACGTTGCTGATCTCGTTTCGGACGGCCTTGGGGCTCCACCGCTTGGGGTCGAGGCCAACGCCCTCCTGGACACTCTTGAGGAGCCGGAGCGATTGGTCGGAGTCGAAGATGCTGAACGTCCGGTCCCATCCGAGCCGGTCGGCATGTCGGCGCAGGAGGCGGGCGCCGACGGCGTGGAAGGTCCCAACCCACATACCCGAAGGCTCGGTGTCCAGGAGCCGGCTGATACGCTCCCGCATCTCGCCGGCGGCCTTGTTGGTGAAGGTCACGGCCAGGATCCGATCAGGAGCCACGCCGTGGTGGTGGATCAGGTTGCAGACCCGGGCCGTGAGGACCCTCGTCTTCCCCGACCCCGCGCCGGCCAGGACCAGGATCGGTCCTTCGAAATGCTCGGCCGCCTCCAGCTGTTCGGGGTTGAGTCCTTTGAGGTGGATCGCGGTGCTCGTGTCAGGCATCAGCCGCCGGAAGTCGAATCTGGAAGGTGGTCCCCTCGGTGCTCTCGAGGAGTTCGATCTTGCCGTCGTGGACCCCTTCAACGATGCGACGGGAGAGGGCCAGGCCCACGCCCCATCCGCCGGCTTTCGAGGTCACGCCGGGTTCGAAGATCTTGTCCCGGATCTCGGGATCAACCCCCGGACCTGTATCCCGGATCCGGAGACTCACCCATCCACCCCCCACCACTCGGGCGTAGATGGTGATCTTGCCCCCTCGCCCCGCCAGGGCGTCGAGGGCGTTCTTCACGACGTTCTCAAGGGCCCAGATGAGGAGAACCTCGTTGGCCTTCACCCGGGGAAGCCCATGGGGGATGTCGACGATGAGTTCCACTCCCTTCCTGGCGATGCGGGGGATGCGCGCCGCAAGGTAGGTTTCGAGATCGCGGACCACCTGTCTCACCGAAAGGCTCACGAGCTCCGGCTCGGTACCGATGAGCTCGAAGCGATGGCTGATGCGCTCCAACCGCTCCAGGTCTTCGCCTATGGACGCGGCGATATCGAGGTCGTCCAGGTCACCGGGCCGGTCGCTGTGGGGAAGCCGAAGGACCTCGAGCCACCCGGCAAGGGAGGAAAGGGGGGTCCCGAGTTGGTGAGCGAGCTCTCTGGCCATGGCCGTCCACGCTTTCTCGCTCTCGGCCCTCCGTTGATAGCGGATCACCAGGAAGCCGATGAGCACCGTGATGAGGAGGCCGGTAGCCTGGAGGAATGGCACCAGGCGCAAGCTCTGAGCCTCCGGAGAATCTCCGAAGTGGATGTGCTGTGGGCCGAGGGTGTCGCCCACCGGAGGGTGCTCCTCGTCGAGTCGCCGAACGTAGGCCTGGATCCGCTCCTGCCCCTCCGGAGTGTTCGCGTCGACGGAGAACGGAAGATTCACGTGATTGAGCACCGTATCACCGGGACCCATGACCACCATGGGCACGCCCGATCCCGTAACGATGCGCTGTAGCTCGAACAGCGCCTGGGTCTCCCGCCCGGGATCCTGGGAGACGAGCCCCTCCTGGACCTCTGTGTAGATCCTGGACAGGAGTTCGGAATTGGCCTGGACCTGCCGAAAAATCTGCTGCGTGTAAAGCAGGTACCATCCGAGGAGAAGCACGAAGAGCGTCGCCAGGGCGACGGGCCACTTGATGCGCTTCACGAGCTGGGCTCGAGTCGCTCGCTCCCAACGTACGGGTGGAGCACCTCAGGGAGTGAGACGGCGCCGTCTTCGTCCTGATAGGTCTCGAGGAGTGCGGCGACGACCCTCGGCAGAGCCAGAGCGGAGCCGTTCAACGTATGGACGAACTCGGGCTTGTCACCCTGGGACCGCCGGAACCGGAGCCTCGCCCGCCGGGCCTGATAGTCGGTGAAGGTGGTGCAACTCGATACCTCCAGCCACTTCGCGACGCCTGCCGCCCATACCTCAAGGTCGTACGTCATGGCGCCGCTCTGGCCCAGGTCTCCGGTGGCCAGGATCACGCGCCGATAGGGGAGCCCGAGGCGCTCCAGAAGGACTTCGGCCTCCCGAGTGAGTTCCTCCAGGGCTTCGAGGCTCCGTTCCGGAAGCTCGTAGCGGACCAGCTCGACTTTGTCGAACTGGTGAACCCTGAGGAGTCCCCGCGTATCCTTCCCGGCTGCGCCCGCCTCCCGGCGGAAACACGGCGAGTATGCCGTGTACCGGACGGGGAGGTCGTCGAGCTCCAGGAGCTCGTCGCGGTGGAGGTTGGTGATGGGGACCTCAGCCGTCGGGAGGAGCCACATTCCGTCGCGCTCGGTCTGGTACGACTCGTCGGCGAACTTCGGCAGCTGCCCCGTGCCCACCATGGAGTCGGGACTGAGCAGGTAGGGCACCCGTAGCTCGGTGTAGCCGTGCTCGCGGGTGTGAACGTCCAGGAAGAAGTTGATGAGCCCCCGCTGGAGACGTGCACCCGCTCCTCGGAGGAGGGGAAAACCGGAGCCGGCGACCTTGGCTCCCCGAGGCAGGTCCAGAATACCCAGCCGTTCGCCTAGCTCCCAGTGTGGCTTCGCCTCGAAGTCGAAGGCCGCGGGCTCGCCCCACGTCGAATGGGTCTCGTTGGCTGACTCGTCCCCTTCGGGCACCCGATCGAGGGGGGTATTCGGCATCTCCAGGAGGATGTCGTTTATCTCGTCGTCGGCCGAGCGGACGATGTCGTCGAGGGCGTCGATGCGCGTACCGAGTTCCCGGGTCTGGGAAATGAGCGCCTCGACGTCCTCGCCGGCGCGTTTCAGTTCTCCGACGCGCTTGGAGGCGGTGTTTCTCTCCGCCTTCAGATCGTTGACTTCGCCGATGGCCCGGCGACGCTCCTCATCGAGGGCCAGGATCCGATCAACCGATGCCGGCAACGAACCGTCCCGCCGAGCAAGGGCGCGCTTCACGGCCTCGGTCTCGGCGCGGAGCCTACGGATGTCGACCATGGGTCAGATCAGTCGGGGGGTACCAGGTCCCGGTCGTTGCACACGGGGTTGGTCACTTCACGGAAGGTCAGAGTACCAGCGCCGGCGTCGATGGAAACGGCCTCCACCTTGGCGTAATAGACACAAGACCTGCCGAAGGAGCCGGCCTGGCGGTTCGTCCGGATGATGTAGACGTCGCCCATCTCCACCGGCACGGCCTGGTCCCTCACGTAGAGAAGCGTGTCAGAGGGAGCCTGAGTAACGTCATCCAACGACATGGACGCCAGGGTCGCGATCCGCGCGGCTCCACCGACGTTGAGGGCGCCAGGCGGCAAGAAGACGATCTGCCCACCCCGAGTGTCCACGGCAATGTCCCAACTGCCGGTGGAGTTCGGATTCTCGACCCGCACCGGGAGATTCTGCAGGAAGTTGAACGCCGAGACGAGGTTCAACTCGGGACGAGCCAGCGAGTAGAGCTGGACGGTGTCCGGCGCATCGCTCCAGTCGAAGGCGAACGGGTCATCTCCGCACGCCACGGTCCCCACGAGAAGGGCAGCCGCGACCGCCATCATGGCCGGCGCCCGGCTGGGGCTGCGAAGTTCGCTCTGCATGGCTCGAAGACCTCAGGTGATGCCGGAGTCTGGAGGGCGGAAGTTGCCCGAGACGGAGGGAACGGTCAACCCCGAAAACCCCCGTAGTTGCTTGACTTAACCCCCCCTCACAGGTAGGTTCCGCAGCCCTGCCGAAGAGCTCGCAGGGCTCCCTGTCCCGACATGCCCAACCACGCTTCCCGGTGAGGTGACGCGGTGCCCGACACGCCTTCGAGTCCGTCGGGTCGGCGCATCCTGGTGGTGGACGACGAGCCCCACATCCGACGGGTGCTCAGCGCGGTGCTCGGTGATCGTGGGTTTGAGATCACCATGGCCAACGACGGCATGGAGGGGCTCGACGAGTTGTCGACGGGCGCCTTCGACCTGGTCATCCTGGACCTCATGATGCCCGGGGCGAGTGGCCTCGAAATACTCTCCCGTATTCGCTCCGGTCCCCACCGCTCCGAGACCCCGGTCATCATTCTCACCGCCAAGGGTCAAGACACGGATCGCGAAGCCGCCATCGCCGGCGGGGCCGACGACTTCCTCACGAAGCCCTTCAGCCCGAAGAAGCTCATTGCCCGCATCGAAGAGATCCTCGGCGACGGCTGATCTGCCGGCGTGGGTGACCGTCCTCGCCGGAGGTATCGGCTCCAGATTCTGGCCGGCAAGCACCCGCGAGCGGCCAAAGCAGCTCCTCCCACTGGCCAGTGATCGCCCGCTGATCGTGGACACCGTCGAACGGGCCCGGGCTCTGGTTCCGGACGACCGGATTCGAATCCTCGCCGGCGATCATCTGGCCGGCCCCTTCCGCTCCGTACTCGGAGACCTGTCCCAGGAGGTCTATTGGATCGAGCCTCGAGCCCGTGGTACGGCACCTGTCCTGGCCTGGGCCGCCTGGAAGCTGACGCGGCTGGATCCGGATGCCGTCATGGTGTCTCTTCACGCGGACCACCTCCTACGGCCTCTCGAGGCGTTCACGGAGACCGTGACCACCGCTGTTGAGATCGCCCGGCGCGACGAGTTGCTCCTGAGCCTGGGCGTGGAGCCCGACCGCATCGAGACCGGATACGGGCACATCGAAGCCGGCGGCGCCCTGGCCTCCGCCGGCGCCGCCGACGGCTTCCGGGTGCGGGCCTTTCACGAAAAGCCTGATCCCGAGACCGCACGGCGCTACGTGGACGAAGGGTATCTCTGGAACACCGGGATCTTCGTATGGAAGGCGTCGGTTCTCCTGGAAGAGATCCACGCACACGCTCCCGAGGTCGCCGAGTACCTGCCCCTCCTCGAAGAAGGCGACCAGGCGTTCTTCGACGCCGTCCCCGTGAGCGTCATCGATCGGGCCGTAATGGAACGAAGTGAGCGGGTAGGCGTCGTGCGGGCGACTTTCGCATGGGACGACGTAGGGAGCTGGGAAGCCCTCGCCCGCACTAGGGAGCCCGACGCGAACGGCAACGTCATGCTCGGCCCCGGGGCGCTGGTCGACTCTGAAGAGACGATTGTCTTCTCCGAAGACGACGGCTCGGTCGTGGTGTTCGGCGCCCGCAACCTCATTGTGGTTCGGACCCGCGACACCACCATGGTGATGCCCCGGGAACGTGCCGCCGACCTCAAGTCACTCCTTACCAAGTTGGAGGGGGGCCAGACACCGTGACGGCGAACGCCGACCTGTACCTCTTCGATGACCGCAAGGCCAGGCGCTGGGCGCCGATGACGCTCACCCGTCCGGCGGGTGAACTTCTCCATGGCTGCCTCGCGACCCGGGCCCGATCGGAGTACGTGCTGGGCATCCGCTGTCTCGGCCATCTCAGCCGTTCCGACCTCGTAGGGTTCGACGAGCCAGGGGCCGCGCCCGTCATTCCTCGATCGGAGGTCGCGACGAGCGGGACCCGTGTGTTCCTCTGCAGCCGAACGATCCTGGACTTCGGCCCCACCGAGATCCCGGCCGAGCGGAGGCATATCGTCGTGGATGGGCAGGTCGTAGGATGGGTCGTCCCTGACGGCGACGATCCACCCGAAGACGCGTGGTTGCGAGCTCCGGAGAGCGCTCCCGGCTACGGAGACGCGCTGGAGTGGACCGGTAGGGTCATCAGCCACCTCTGGGACCTGGTGGCCGCCAACCCGAAGCGCATCGCAGAGGACGTGGCCCACCTCTGGCCAGACGACAGCGCCCCCGACGGCATCGTTCGCATCGGTGGCGGGTCCATCTCTCTCGGGGACGGCGCGGCCATCGAAGCTGGTGTTCACGTCGATGTTCGGGAGGGACCTGTTCGTCTCGCCGACGGGGCCCGCGTGGAAGGGCCCGGACGAATCGCCGGCCCTCTCTTCGTAGGCTCCGACTCCGTCGTCTATGGCGGCTCTGTGAGTTCCTCTTCCATCGGGCCCGTCTGTCGCGTTCGTGGTGAAGTGGCGGAGAGCGTCCTCCTCGCGTACGTCAACAAGGCCCACGATGGACACCTGGGCCACGCCTATCTCGGTCGCTGGGTGAACCTCGGCGCCTACACCACGAACTCGGACCTCAAGAACAACTACCGGTCCGTTCGCGTCTGGACGCTGGACGGCGAGCGCGACACCGGGCTCACCAAGGTGGGGTGCTTCCTGGGCGATCACGTGAAGACGGGCATCGGTACCATCCTGAATACCGGTACCGTCATCGGTGCTGGCAGCAACGTCTTCGGCGGCATCATGCCTCCTACCGTCGTGCCTCCGTTCAGCTGGGGGGCCGGAGCCGACCTGCGCGATCATCGCCTGGAGAAATTCCTCGAGACCGCCGAGCGGGTCGTAGGTCGAAGAGGTGAAACACTCACCCCCGGTGTGATCCAGATCCTCCGGACGGCATGGAAGGAGACCGCCGGTCGGCGCGCTCTATGAGGGTCTCCGTTCTGGGGAGCGGCAGTGGAGGCAACTCCATCTACGTCGAGGCTGGCAATACCAAGCTCCTCGTCGACGCCGGCTTCAGCGCGAAAGCCGTCGCTGACCGCCTACGACTCCTCGGCGTCGATCCGGAAGAGGTGGCGGCCATCGTAGTCACCCACGAACACAGCGACCACACGAGCGGCATTGGTGTCTTCTCCCGGCGCCACGGTACACCCCTCTACATGACCGAGGGAACCCGCGAGGCATGCGGGAAGCTGTTTCGAGGCGAAGAGACGATCGAGGCCTACCGGGTCGGTCGCCCCTTCCTCGTTGGTGATGTCCGGGTCGAGCCGTTCCTCACGGTGCATGATGCAGCCGACCCCGTCGGCGTGGCCCTCGTCGATCAGTGCACGGAGCTTCGCCTCGGTATCGCCACGGACCTCGGGCGCCCCACCACGCAGATCCGACACGCCCTGGCGAGGTGCGACTTCCTCATCCTGGAAGCGAACCACGACGAAGTGCTTCTGCACACCAGCCACTACCCGGTATCCGTGAAACGACGCATCGCGTCGAGCCACGGCCATCTCTCGAACCAGGCGGCCGCCCGCCTGGCCACCGAACTGATGCACCCTCGCCTGGCCGGGATCGTCCTCGCCCACCTCTCCAAAGAGTGCAACCGGCCGGCTCTGGCCGAAGAAGTCGTCCGTACTGCCCTTGAAAGGGCAGGATGGGAGGGCCACCTCGAAGTCGCCCTCCAGCACCGCCCCACCGACCTCCTCGACATCGAGGAGCTCCGGTACCGGAGGGGTCCGAGCCAGCTCAGCCTGCTGTAGGAGGGTAGCTTCGTGGCGTTCGATCCGCTCGGGCTCCCGGCGACTCACCCGCGCCTTACGGACTACCTCCGTACTCCCGCCCGTCGCGCCGCCCTCGTCCTTACCGTTGCCTTCGCCAGCTGCGATGTGGTCGGCCCTCGAGCCTGCACAGCGGAGTTCGTCTACGGCATCGTCGTGACCGTCGTCGACGCCGAGACCGGTGCACCCGTCACCGAAGGCCTCTCCGGCGTCACGGTCGAGGACGGCGTCACGACGGAAATGGATATCGCCGACAACGTGCTCTTCGGCGCCGGCGAGAACGAAGGCGTCCACGCGGTGGTCATCGCCGCCGACGGCTACGACCTCTGGACCCGCAATGGCGTTCGCGTGGCGGGAGGCCCCTGCCACGTGACCACCGTAGAGCTGACCGCCCCCATGACGCCGTCTACCGGCTGAACACCGCTTCGCCGCCCGGACGAGGCGCTGGTCTAGTGCAAGATGCCGCGCCTCAACAAGGCGACGCGCTCAAGTCCTCCCGCCACCCCTGTCAGCCCCTCGGCCGCGCGAAGCCCCCTTCGAGCGCCTGTGGGGCCGTCGTGGGTCGCGTGAGCATGCCGGCCGCGACGAGCCCGTGACAATCGCCTACCCGTAACCCCGTGTGCCCTCGCCCGCCCCACCGCTACGGACCGCCGCGAGCCCGACACACGACGGCCCCACAGGCGACCCAAGGCGCACACACCGCGTGCTTTACAGCCCGAACAACCTCAGGAAGTCGTTCGACAGCGCCCATAGCATGATTCCGACAATGATGATGAAGCCGACATTGCTCCACTTCAGCTTCTGCTCCACCGAGAGACCACGACCTCCGCGGATGGCCTCGATGCCCAGGAAGACCAGGTGGCCGCCGTCGAGGACCGGAATGGGAAGTAGGTTGAGTACGGCGAGGTTGATGCTGAAGAGGGCCATGAAGCGGAGGAAGGTGTCGAGCCCGGCTGCGGCTGCCTGACCCGAGGCCTCACCGATAGTGACGATGCTCCCGACGGAACGGGGCGAAACGTTCAGCGTCACGAGGTCCCGAAGGAATCCGAGAATCAACCCTGTCACCGCTACCGTCTCACGATACCCGAGGACGACAGCGTCTTCGAGAGAGACCGAATTGTAGGTGACGGCGATCCCCGGAGGGGAGATACCGATCTTGCCCACCGTCGCCACGCTGCCGGACCCGTCGTCTTCCTCGACGGCGTCGAGCGTCACCGTACGCACGAGCTCACGGTCGTCACGTGTGAGCGTGATCCGGATCTCCTCACCGGGTCGGGACTCGATCTGCCGGACGAACGTCCACCAGTTCAGCGTAGCTTCGTCATCGACAGCGAGGATCCGGTCACCGACCTCCAGTCCGGCGTCGTCAGCGGGGTCGCCCGGCGCCAGGAAGCCTACTCCAGCCTCGAGCCACACGGACACCCTGCGGACCAGCTCGATACGGTCTTCACGGTCTGCAGGGAGGTCGATCGTCACCTCTCGACGGGGCTCGACGAGCTCCACCACCGTCGTTCCTTCGGGGCCGTCGAGGAGCCGCGACTCGAGATCGCCCCAGTCCCCGATGGTCTCCCCGTCAATGCTGACGACCCGACTGCCCGGCTCGATGGTAGCGAAAGCCTCTGTCCCCGACGGCAGCCCGTCGGCCTCCACCAGCCCGATGCGGGTCGAGTCGTACGTCTGCACGCCGTAGTTGGCGGCCAGGAAGACGTACACGCCAAACGCGAAGAGCATGTTCATGATCACGCCGGCGGAGATGACCAGCGTGCGGGCCCAGATGGGCTTGGCGTCGAAGTCGGACTCGCTGGGCTCGCGCGTGGCGCCAGCGACCTCCCCACCCTCGATGCGCTCCATCATCTCGTCATCCATGCCACCCATCTTCACGTAGCCACCGAGGGGAATGGCGCTGATGACGTACTCGGTTTCCCCGCGTGTGAAGCCGAAGATCTTGGGGCCAAGGCCGATGGAAAAGCGTTGGACCTCGATACCAACGGCTTTTGCCGCCCAGAAGTGTCCCAGCTCGTGCACGAAGATGAGCACGCCGAGGACGATGACGGTCGCCAATACTGTCATGAGTCCGTTCCTGTTCTAGCTGCCGACAGCGTGTCGGCTACCTCGGTGGCGACGGCTCGCGCCGCCGAATCCACTTCGAGGACGTCGTCGATGTCTCGAATCGTACTCGTACCGACACGATCCATGGTGTCTCGTACCGTACGAGCGATCTCTGGAAAACGGATGCGATCCGCCAGAAAAGCCTGAACCGCGATCTCGTTCGAAGCGTTGTACACCGCCGGTGAGCATCCGCTCCTTCGTCCCGCCTCGACCCCGAGCGCGAACATGGGGAAGGCCTCGTGGTCGATGTCTTCGAAGGTGAGTGGTGACGCCTGAGTCGGGTCATACGTCTGCAGCTGCTCATCCTCCACCCGGTCAGGATAGTGGAGGGCATAGAGAATGGGCAGCTCCATGGTGGGGAAGCCGAGCTGGGCGAGGACCGAACCGTCCACGAACTCCACGAAGGAATGGATGACGGATTGAGGGTGGACCACAGCGTCGATGGACTCGTAGTCGAGGCCATAGAGGAAGTGGGCCTCGATGACCTCGAGGGCCTTGTTGGCGAGTGTGGCCGAGTCCACGGTGATCTTCGCACCCATGTCCCAGGTCGGATGCTGGAGGGCCGACGAAGCGTCGACGTGCCGGAGCTCACCGGCGCTCCGACCACGGAAAGGGCCACCCGAGGCAGTGAGGACGATCCTCCGGACCGAGTCCAGGGAATGCCCCTCGAGACACTGGAGGATGGCGCTGTGCTCGGAGTCGATAGGGATGATCTCGGCCTTCCCGGTGTTCGCGGCATCCAGGACCAGCGGTCCCCCAGCCACGAGAGACTCCTTGTTGGCGAGGGCCAGGCGATGACCGGCGCCGAGGGCTTCCAACGTCGGCTCGAGTCCGGCGGCTCCCACGAGGGCGTTGAGGACCACGTCCACGCCGTCGGAAGCAGCCACCTCCAGCATCGCGTCTCTGCCCGACAGCCAGCGGGTTCCGGCGCCGACACCGGGCAGCGTCACGCTCTCGTCGCACAGAACGGCGATGGCGGGTCGGAAGGCCTTCACCTGCTGGGCCAGCACCTCGGCGCTCTGGTTGGCCACCAGCGCGACGATTTCGAAGCGGTCGGGGTGACGGGCGGCCACTTCCAGTGCGCTCCGCCCAATTGAGCCGGTGGATCCCAGGATGGCCACGCGGATCACGGTAGTCCTCCGAGGAGGAGCAGGGCCACATACGAGATCGGAATGGTGAAGAGGAGGGAGTCGATGCGGTCCATGACCCCTCCGTGGCCTGGAAAGAACGTCCCCGAGTCTTTCACCCCCGCCTCTCGCTTCAACAGTGACTCGACGAGGTCACCGACGACCGCAAGGCAAGCCAGCAGAGCCCCTACGCCCGCCATCACTACGAGACCCATCGCACCGCCGTTTCCGGCGCCGATCGCTCCGTCCCCCGCGGGCCCGCCCACCAGCGGCTCCAAGACGGAACGTGCGACCACGAGCCACACTGCGGCTGCGGCGGCCCCGCCCACGACGGCGGCCCAGAACCCCACCCAACTCTTGTTGGGGCTTATCGATGGGGCCAGCTTCGCCTTTCCCCACGCCGTCCCCGCGAAAAAGGCCGCCGCGTCGCCGACCCACGTGACCGCGAGAGGAAGCGCCACCGCGACGAGGCCGGCCCAAGGCGACGGCTGTCCACCCTCCCATCCGGCGGTGCTCGGCAGGGCGTGCAGAAGCGAGGCGAACGCCAACGCCCCGCCAACGTAGACCGCTCCCAGCAGGGTGACGGACACGGCCATCAACGGAGCCTCCGAAGCGCCCCTCACGCCGAGTGAGACGACGAGGGCTACCCCCGATCCGGCCACCAGGACACCCAGCGCCCAAGGTGCATACGACGGGAACGTGGGATGCCACGAAGCCGCCAACACCAGGGCTACGGCCATGGCGATACCCAGCGGCTCGATGGAGCGAACGCCCTTCTGTCGGGCGAACCTGGCGACCTCGTGACACCCCAGTGCGGCGAAGAGTGCCAGGGGTATCGCGAGATACCACCCGCCTAGGAAAGCGAGGCCGAGAACGGTGGGAATCCCGACCGCGGCGACGGCGACCCTCTTCGCCAATTCACTCATGGCAGGTCGCGCGAAAACGCTGCAATCACGTGGATGGCACGGCGCCGAACCGGCGATCGCGGCGCTGGAAGTCGAGAATCGCCTTGAACAGGTCCTCCCGACCGAAGTCGGGCCAATAGACGGAGGTGATGTGGAGCTCGGTATACGCCAATTGCCAGAGCATGAAGTTGCTGATCCGTTGCTCCCCGGAGGTCCGGATGAGGAGGTCGGGGCTTGGGAGTCCTGCCGTGAAGAGCGTCCCTTCGAGGGTTTCCGAGTCGATGCAGTCGGGATCGAGTTCACCCCTCTCTACCCTCGCTGCGAGGAGACGAGCGGCCCGGAGCAGTTCCTCCCTCCCCCCGTACGAGATCATCAGGTTGAGCCGCAACTCCATTCCGCCCCAGGTTGCCGCAGCGATCTCGTCGATAGCGGAGCGCGTGGCATCGTCCACGCGATCGAGATCGCCGAGGACGTGTACCTCCACCCCCTGGCGACGAAGCTCTTCACCTTCCTTGCGGGCGTAATGCTTGAGAAGGCCCATCAAGGCCGAGACTTCAGTCGCGGGCCGCTTCCAGTTTTCGGTGGAGAAGGCGAAGAGAGTGAGAATGTCGACCCCGGCCTCGACCGCTCCCTCGATGGCCTCCCGTACGGACTTCATGCCTTCGCGATGGCCGAGATGCCGTGGGAGCCCTCGCTCTCTGGCCCAGCGGCCATTGCCGTCCATGATGATAGCCACGTGCGATGGTACATCGCCGTTGAGACGGAGGGCCTGGAGTCGGTCGGACGCGGACATGAGCTGTCGTGCAGAACGGTGGAAGGGAGGCGCGTCTAGATCGCCATCACCTCGTCTTCTTTCTGCTTCAGCAACTCGTCGATCTTCTCGGAGTATTCGTGGGTGAGCTTCTCCACGGAGTCCTCCCGCCTGTGGCCCTCGTCTTCTCCGATCTCGTGGTCCTTCACGAGTTGGTGGATCTCCTCACGGACGCTCCGTCGGGCATGGCGGATGGAGATCCGCGCCTCTTCGGCCATCTTGTGGAGGACCTTCACGAACTCCTTGCGCCGCTCCTCGTTCAGCGGCGGGATGGGAATCCGTATGATGTTTCCGTCGTTGGCGGGGTTTAGACCGAGATCCGCCATCATGATGGCCTTCTCGATGTCCTGGAGAAGGGTCTTGTCGAACGGCTGCACAACGAGGAGGCTCGATTCCGGCGTGCTCACCGTCGCCACCTGGTTGAGAGGCATTTTCGAACCGTAGGCCTCCACCCGAACCGTATCGAGGAGGGCAGGCGTGGCCTTCCCTGTGCGCACCGTCGCGAACTCCCGCCGAAGGGCGTCCAGCGCGAGTTCCATTCGTTCCTTGGCGTCTTCGACCGTCGGCATCACGACCTCCGATAGGTTGGTTCTGACGGGTACGGGGCGGGAGCCGATTCGACGGGCCGTCTCCGACGCCCTCCTACGATACTAGCGTTCCGATCCGCTCCCCACGAATCGCGTCGGCCACCGCTCCGCGATCGCTGAGATTGAGCACGATGATCGGAAGTTGGTTTTCCTTGCAGAGGGCCACGGCTGCCGTGTCCATTACACCCAATTCCCGGGACACGACCTCCTGGAAGGAGATGGTCGAGATGAACTCGGCGTCGGGGTCCTTGGCCGGATCGGCCGTGTACACGCCCTGCACCTTGGTGGCCTTGATGACCACGTCCGACTCCATCTCGATGGCCCGGAGCACCGCCGCCGTATCCGTCGAGAAATACGGATTGCCCGTCCCCCCGGCAAAGAGGACGACGCGCCCTTTCTCCAGATGGCGCATGGCCCGACGCCGGATGTACGGCTCGGCGATCTCCTCCATGCGAATGGCTGTCATGACCCGCGTCTCGACGCCCTTCGTCTCGAGCAGATCTTGAACAGCGAGAGCATTGATGATTGTGCCCAGCATGCCCATGTAGTCGGCCTGGACACGGTCCATGCCCTCCTTCGACGCCATGGCACCGCGCACGATATTACCGCCTCCGATGACGATGCCGAGCGACGCGCCCATCTCCACCAACGAGCGGATCTCGTCGGTAAGGCGATCCACCACGGACGGCTCGATGCCGAAGCCCCGCTCCCCGGCGAGGGCCTCGCCGGAGAGCTTGAGGAGCACTCGCTTGTAGCGTAGATCCGATCCGTCGCTCATTCGTCGCTTCCTGGGTTCGGCGGGCGGGTCGCTACTTCTCTCCGACCTTCATGCGGCAGAAGCGCGCAACCTCGATCTTCTCGCCGGTCTTGGACGAGACCTCCGTGATGAGTTCCTGAACCGTCTGGTCCGGGTTCTTCACGAAAGGCTGGGCAAGGAGGGTACTCTCCTTGAAGAACTTCTGAAGCTTGCCCTCCACGATCTTCTCGGCGATGTGCTCCGGCTTACCCTCTTCCTTCACCTGCTCCAGATAGACCGCCTTCTCTCGCTCCACGACCGCCGAATCGATCTCGTCCGACGAGACCGCGATGGGTGACGTGGAGGCGATGTGCATCGCCAGGTCTCGGGCGAGGCCCTTGAAGTCGTCCGTGGCGGCCACGAAGTCCGTCTCACAGTTCACCTCGACCAGGACCGCGGTCTTGTTGTCGAAGTGCACGTAGCTACCGATGACCCCCTCGTTGGCCGACTTCTCGGCCCGCTTGGCGGCCTTGGCAGCGCCTTTGGCGCGCAGAAGGTCAATGGCCTTCTCCATGTCGCCGCCCGTCTCTTCAAGCGCCTTCTTGCAATCCATCATCCCCGCGCCGGTCTTGTCGCGGAGCTCTTTCACGTCTTTCGCGCTGATCGTCATCGTCTCACTCATCCTCGGTTCCTTCCTTCGTTCCGTGTCCGGCTGTCGCCGGCTCGTGAAAAGAGGCGGCGGGTCCGTCATTTCGGATACCGCGCCGCCTCACTCGGGGTCGCGCCGGAGCGCGGCCCCTGCCCTCCCCTCGGAGGGGTCGGGTCGTATCCGGCCCTATTCTTCCTCGCCCTCGCCGTCGGAGTCCGCGTCGTCGGCCTCCGCTTCGGGTTCTTCCTTCTTTTTCTTGGCGGCCTTCTTCTTCGTCGACTTCTTCTTCTTCGGCTTCTCCGCCTCGTCCTTTGACTCGACGTCTTCCTTCTTCGGCTTCTTCGTCTCGGCGTCTTCCTTCTTCGCCTTCTTCGCTTTCTTCGTCTTGGGCTTCTCGGCGGCTTTCGCCTCGGCTTCGTCGCCACTCTCGGCGGCCGAGTCCGAATCGTCAGACTCCTGGCCCTTTTCATCGTCCTTCAGATGGGCTGCGATGACCTCGGGCCGGGGACGGCGCTTGCGACGGGGACGGCGACGCTTGGGCGCCTCCTTCTCTGTCGTTTCACCGGTCTCTGTGGAGTAGGTCGTGGCCTCCATCTCCTCGATGCGGCGTCGCTCCTCGTCCGGAACCTCCTTGCGGGTCGAGCCGATCGTGTTGGCAATGGCCGTCGCAATGAGGGTCACCGAGCGGATCGCATCGTCGTTGCCGGGAATCGGAAAGTCGATGAGGTCCGGATCGGCGTTCGTGTCGGTAATGGCAATGACCGGGATCCCCAACTTCTTCGCCTCTTTCACCGCGATGAGCTCGCGGCGGGCATCGACAACGAAGAGCGCCCCCGGCAAGCGACCCATGTCCTTCACACCCACCAGATACTTATCGAGCTTTGCCCGCTCGCGATCGAGCATGAGCTGCTCTTTCTTGGTGTAGAACTCGAAGGCGTTCTCCTCCACGCCTCGCTCGAGCTCCTTGAGACGACGGATCTGCTGACGAATGGTCTGGAAGTTCGTCAGCATGCCTCCGAGCCAGCGCTCGGTGACGTAGAAGGAGCCGCACCGCTGGGCTTCCTGCTCCACCACGGATCGAAGCTGCTTCTTGGTGCATACGAAGAGGACCCGCTCTCCTTTGAGCACCACCTCGCGAACCGCCTGCTGGGCGACCTGGAGTCGATCCAGCGTCTTTCGGAGGTCGATGATGTGAATGCCGTTGCGCTCGGTGAAGATGAAAGGCTTCATCTTCGGGTTCCAACGGCGGGTCTGGTGGCCGAAGTGGACTCCGGCCTCGAGCAGCTGATCGAGACGAACTTCAGACATGGGTGTGATCTTTCTCATTGGGGCCGATATACGCCCCGGTCAGGATTGAGATGCGGCCGAAGCCGCACCTTCGAACTGTCTGGTGTCGATTAACGCTTGGAGAACTGGAACCGCTTGCGAGCCTTGGGTCGGCCGGGCTTCTTTCGCTCCACCTCACGGGCGTCGCGGGTCATCATGCCCCGCTCGCGCAGAGAGGGACGCAGCTCTTCGTCGTGCTCGACGAGTGCGCGAGCGATCCCGAGCCGAACCGCGTCGGCTTGCCCAGTGAGACCACCACCGTGGGCTCGCACGATGACATCGAAGGTCCCCTCCAGTTCGGTCGCCTTGAACGGCTCCTCGATCCGGATCTGGTGTGAGGGACGCGGGAAATAGTCTGTCAACGGGCGTCCGTTGACGCTCCACTCGCCGCTGCCTGGGCGAAGGATGACTCGGGCGACGGAAGACTTTCGACGTCCAACCGCCTGGATCTGGTCGTTCACTGCAGTGGCCATTCCTTGGTGTTCCTGACTTTCAGAGGTCGAGAGGCTCGGGCTGCTGCCCCTGGTGCGGATGCTCGGTCCCCGCGTAGACCTTGAGCTTCTTCCGTAGCTCACGACCCAGCGAATTTTTCGGAAGCATACCCTTCACCGCGAGTTCGACGACCCGCTCCGGGTGGGTCTGGATCATGCGCTTGAAGGGGATGTGCTTCTCACCGCCCATGTAACCGGAGTGGCGGAAGTACGTCTTCTGATCGGCCTTGTTGCCGGTGAGGCGCACCTTCTCCGCATTGATGACGACGACATTGTCGCCGACGTCGAGGTGGGGCGTGTACATCGGCTTGTGCTTGCCGCGGATGACCCGCGCGATTTCCGATGCCAGACGGCCCAGGGGCTTGTCGGCCGCGTCGACGATCCACCAGTGGTGTTCGATGTCAGCGGCTTTGGGTGTATACGTTCTCATGCCTTCGAATTGCAGAGGCGGCGCTTCCTGAAAAGAGCCTTCTAAGCTACCGGAGATGCCAGAGAGCGTCAACGGCCGGAAAGGCCGGGAATCCGGGCGTTCCAGGTTGGTCTGGCCGTGGGCACACAAGAGGTTGACTCCGGCCACCGCTCAGGCTCCGAAGGGGGGGAGCAAAGCGGGTGGAGTGCAGGTGCTCCTCTGCCCTACCGGTACGTCTCCAGGAAGCGAGCGCGCGACGCGTGACGGAGTCGCACGAGCGCCTTCTCCTTGATCTGGCGCACACGCTCTCGAGTGATGCCCAGGATCTCGCCGATCTCTTCGAGGGTCATCGGGTCCTGGTCGTCGAGGCCGAAATAGAGGCGCAGAATCTTGGCTTCCCGCTCCTTGAGCGTCGAGAGCGCCTCCTCGATCGTGTCCTTCAGGGCGTGCTCGAACGCCTCGTCCTCCGGTCCCGGCGAATACTGATCGGGGAGGTAGTCCAGCAGACGGTTGTCTTCCCCCGGCGTCATCGGCGCGTCGAGAGACAGGTGCGAGTGCGAGATGGCAAGGGTGCGCTCGATCTCCTCCTTGGACACATCGAGGTCCTCGGCGATCTCATCGACGGTGGGCTCACGACCGAGCTCCTGCAGCAGCGTCGAGCTACGGCGACCGATCCTGTACAGAGCACCTGCGCGGTTCAGAGGCACTCTGACGATTCGGCTCTGCTCGGCCAGGCACTGGAGAATCGCCTGACGGATCCACCAAACGGCATAGCTGATGAACTTGATGCCTTTGGTCTCGTCGAACTTATGCGCCGCCCGGATCAGGCCGAGGTTTCCCTCATTGATGAGATCCGACAGCAATACGCCCTGGTTCTGGTACTTCTTCGCCACGGACACGACGAAGCGGAGGTTCGACCGGACCAGTTTGTTGAGGGCCTCTTCCTCACCCTTGCGGATGAGCTTGGCCAAGCGCGCCTCTTCCGCTCGATCGATGAGCGGGTATTGACTGATTTCCTTCAGGTATTGGTCCAGCGAGCCTTCTTTGGATGAAGCCTTGCGGGAAGAGAAGGTCATCGGGCCTGAGCGCTGGCGGGATCGACAAGAAAGGGCACCGACCGCTTCCGGTCGTCCACCCTGAATAGGATCTCAGCGATGCCGTGATCGCGCAATGGGCGGTGGGCCGGGAACCGAGAATTCGCTCGCCCCTCACCCCGAAATCAGCGGATGACCGTGCCCAACCTCGACCAGCGGACGGCGGGGACAGCGGACGACTCGCTCGGATGCGCCGGGATGTAGGAGTAGTACACGACCCACGGACGACCCCGGATCTGATCGCGAGTGACGAAACCCCAGTAGCGGGAGTCCTCGCTGTTGTCTCTGTTGTCGCCAAGAACGAAGTACCGGCCGTCGGGCACCACGATGGGGCCCCAATTGTCCCTCGTCGGGTGGTACCCCCGCGGTGGACCCGCGATGAGGTGGTGAGACTGCCACTCCATGTCCGGGTGCACGGCGTCGCCTGCGTCGTCCACATGACGCGCATAGGGCTCCCATACCGGCGCCCCATTCAGGAAGAGCTGCTTGTCGCGCATCTCGAGCGTATCGGCCGGGAGCCCGACCAGGCGCTTCACGTAGTTCTTCTCAGGCTCGTGGGGTGGATGAAAGACGATGACGTGTCCCCGCTCGGGCTCGGCAAACGCCGGCAGGTCGATGTCGGTCCCGGGAATCCGGGCGCCGTAGACTGCCTTGTTCACGAGGAGGAAGTCCCCGACGAGGAGGGTGCCCTCCATGGACGATGTCGGGATCTTGAATGCCTCGACAATGGTCGCGCGGATGACGAGGAAAAGAGCGAATGCGATGGCGATGGACTTCAGCCAGTCGCCGAGCCCATGACCGAACCGCGCACGGCGGGAGCGGCCGTCGGACCGAAGCATCTCGGTCACCACGCTGGCCCCTCCCTCGACCTTTCGCATCCGGCGTCACCCTCTGGAAGGCCGCCGTGGCGACCCCCTGCGTGTCCACGTCCTGCGGCCGCTTTCGACCGCTCACCCCACACCAATGGTCTCTGGTCCCTCTCGTCGTCAATACACAAGGCTGAAAGGGGCGTTCCTGCGCGGCGCTTCCCCGACTCCCAGCGCCGGCATAGCTTCGACCGCGATGAGAACGCCCGACCCCCTTCGCCTGCTCGCTCTCCTCCTTATCGGAGGTGGACTGTTCGGATGGGCTCTCTCCACAGACCCGCCCGCGACCCCGGTATGCGCACCCAGCGAGCCCTCGTGCGACCTCCCTCTCGAACCGGGAAGCGTCATTGGAGCCTTGGCCCCTCCCACCCTCACTGCTGCGGACGTCTGCACGGATGCCGGATATCTCTGCGCTGGACTCGGAGACGCCGACGCCGTCCGCCTGCAGCGCTGGAAGGGCGTCGTCGGGACCGTGGTCGTTCACGTGCCCCCACCAGAAGGTCTGACGTCAGGAGACGCCAGAGCGTTGCAGCGCGCCGCCGCCCAGGGCATTCGGGCCTGGAACGATCAGCCCTTCCCCATCCTCGTCGACCTCCGCGGGGATCGCGACCCTCACTTCACTGTCCGGTGGGGTCGTAACACAGGGACCCGACTGGGCGTCACACGCACGACCTGGTCCCCTTCGACGGGGCTGCAGGTGGACTTCATCGAGCTCGGCGCCTACGCCCCGGGGGGAACCAACCGCGGAGCCGACCCGCGCCAGATCCGGTTGACGGCAGCTCACGAGATGGGCCACGCCCTGGGGCTCCCCCACAGCGACTCCCCACGCGACGTGATGTACCCGACGAACACCGCGACGTCCATGAGCGCCCAGGACTACCGCTCTGTCGAGGTCTTGTACGATCTCCCCGACGGGACCTCCATTACGCGCTGACCTCGCCGGCTCGTCGCCGGTCACGGGGCCCGTCGGTCGACCGCTCCCTTCGGTCAACCTCCCAGGACGATCTGTCCGCCCATATACAGGCCTCGCCCCGGTGTAGGGAAACCGAAGAGCTCTCGATATCTCGCGTCCCCGAGGTTTTCGCCGGCGAGTGACAGCGACAGCCCCGGGCGACCTGGTCCGGGCTCCACCACCACGACAGATAGCCGTGCCGAAAGCAGCTGGTAGCTCTCCAGAAGTACGGGTGTCGCCGGGAACGTCGAGAAGTCCCGATCTTGCCGGGAGCCCACGTGAGCGATGCGGGTGGACACCTCTAGCCGGCCGACGTTCGCGGCGACCTGCGCGGTCCCCTTCCAGCTGGGTCGACGGAGTAACGCCTCCCCTTCGACGAACGTGGCGCCCAGGCCGTCATCGAAGCCCGAATCGGTCACCTCGGTGTCCATCCAGCTTCCGGACACGCTTCCGCTCCACCAGCCGTGGCGCATATCGACGTCCACCTCGACTCCTCGGGACGTAGCGGCGGCCACATTGAAGTAGTTCGGATCCGTGGGGTCGGGGGGGGAAAAGGTGTATTGGATGAGATCTTCGAACGTCTGGTCGAAGTAGGTGACACCGACCGTCGCAAAGCCGGCCAGACGTGACTCGGCACCCACCTCCCACGCCAGGGAACGTTCAGGATCGAGGTCGGGGTTCCCCCGTGTAAATCCTGAGGCGAAGGTTTCGAAGAAGGTGGGCTCCTTGATGGCAGTGCCCGCCGAGGCGCGGAACGTACCCCCCTCGAAGCCGGGGAGTGGCCCCGCCAACCCTGCCTCCCAACTTCCCCTCACGCCGAACCGCTCGTTGTCTTCGACGCGCCCACCCACCTGATACGAGACACCACCGGCCTCACCCGTGGCATGAAGGAAGTAGCCCAGGTTCTCACGCTCGTTCCGGCTGCGCCCCGGCGACGGCCCGAACTGGCTGAGGGACTCGCTGAACGACCGCTGTCGCTCTTCCTCGTACTCGATACCGGTGGTGAGCACGAACTGGTCGAGACGAAGGTGGCCTCGAAGTTCTCCTTCGCTCCGACGGAAGTGGTCTAAGCTGGTGAAGCCATAGAACCCCAAGGTGTCGGCGGGGCTGTCGGGGGCGTCGTCGGTCCCGGAGTCGAACTCGTTCATTGCCACGGTCGCCTCCACCGACAGTCGGGACGTGATGCGCCGGGTCGCGGAAACCCGTGCCGTCGTACCGTCGGAAAACGTGAAGGCGTTCTCGTCGACGGCGGCTCCGGCCGAGTTCGTCGGGAAGTGATACGTGCGATCCGACGCCCTGACATTCACTTCGAGACTCGTGCGGTCGTCGGGACGGAAACGACCGACCCCGGAGAGCACGGTCTGGAGGCTCTGGTTGTTCAAGTCGAAGATCCCGTCGGTGGAGCGCCGGGCGAGGGACAACCCGTAGCTCGCGCGCTCCGTCCCGGCGCGCAGTTCCGCGGAGACATTTTGTCGACCGAACGAACCGCCCTCCATCGCAACGCTGGCGACGGGCGCTCCTCGACCGGTACGGGTAATCACGTGGATGACGCCGGATACGGCATCGGATCCGTAGAGCGCGCTAGCCGGTCCACGGAGGATCTCGACTCGCTCGATGGCCTCGGTACCGAGCTCGGCGAGATCGAATCCGCCGCCGGCCTGGTTCACCTGGACACCATCGACGAGAACGAGGGTGTAGTCGCTTTCGCCACCACGCAGAAAGAGCGACGTGACGGCCCCGAACGAACCGCCCCGGACGACGTGAACGCCTGAGGCATCCCTCAGTGCGTCGGCGAGCGACCCGCTCGAAAAGTGTCGGAGAGCTTCTCCGTCGATGACGGTGACGTGGCTCGAGACCGCTTCCTCCTCGAGCGCCGTCGGAGCCGCGGTGACGACGAGACCTTCCAGAGACAAGGCGTCGACCCAATCTCCTGAGGCCTGGCCGCTATCCGGCCTGACCTGCCCGCTGTCCGATCTGGCCGGCCCACGATCGGGTGAGACTTGCGCGAGCCCTGGATGGGCGAACCAACCCAGGCAGAGGCCGACGATAAGGGTAATCGGTCCGGCTGCGGCTCGGCCCTCGCGAGCTGCGTACATGATGGAACCCGTCCTTTCCAGCGCGGGGACGACGGGCTCGATCGGTGGAGATCCGATCCAGGCTCCACCTCCCCGCGGAGGCATGGCGTGGCTCGAACAGGACGCGTCTCCTGGCTCGAGGCCGGCTGCTCGCCTTCCCGGGACCATCCCAGTGGCTCACTCCGAGCAACCGTTCCGCACCCTGAAAAGGGGCGGACCTCTTACAGTGGCGGGGCCGCGCCGGATTCACACCGGCTTCCGTATCGACCCGTCCGATACTGTGAATTGTGACGGCCCAAGCTACCCGGTGGGCCACGCAGCGCAACCCACGATGTCGGCACCCTCGATGCCCGCCCGGCGGCTGGCCCACGTACGTCGAGCTACGCAATCGGGTTCGGTTTCGTCGCCCTCAGCCGTCTCGAACGAGGCCGTACTTTTCGATCTTCTTGTAGAGATTCGAACGCGGCATATCGATTTGGCGGGCCGTCTCGGCGACGTTCCAATCGTGCTCCCGCAGCTTTTGGAGGATGAATGCCCGCTCGGCGCCGTCCTTGAAGTCGGCGAAGGTGTCGGACGAAAGCAACTCGCCTCCGATCCCACCGGTGGACGATCGGCCGGCGGCCAGCAGATCGACGTCCTCCCCTCGCACGGTCTCGCCACCGGCCAGGATGAGCAGACGCTCCACGGTATTGCGCAGCTCACGGACGTTGCCGGGCCACGAAAGCGCCTGAAGCCGTTCGATGGCCGCCCTCTCGAAGCTCCGGGGCGACATCCCTTCCCGACGCGTCATGATGTCGGCGAAGTGCTGAATGAGCATGGGGATGTCGTCCCGTCGCTCCCGGAGCGGAGGCACATGGACCGGGACCACGTTGAGGCGATAGAAGAGGTCCTCACGGAACCCTCCTTCCTCGATCTCTTCACTCAGGTCCTTGTTGGTCGCGGCGATCACCCGAACGTCGACGTCGATGGACTTCGAACCGCCGACGCGGGTGATGACGCCCTGTTCCAAGGCCCGTAGCACCTTCGCCTGCGCGTCCGGCGACATGTCGCCGATCTCATCGAGGAACAGTGTACCCGCGTCGGCCTGCTCGAACTTCCCGGCCCGATCGGCAACGGCCCCTGTGAAGGAGCCTTTGATATGACCGAACAGCTCGGATTCGATGAGTTCGGAAGGGATGGCGGCGCAGTTGACCTCGACGAAGGGCTCGTCGGACCGAGGCGAAAGTCGATGAATGGCTCGGGCGACCAACTCCTTGCCCGTCCCGTTCTCTCCCGTGATGAGGACCCGTGCGTCGGTGGGCCCCACCTTCTCCACCCGCTCGAGCACCTGCCGGATTGCATAGGACGTGCCGACGATCTCGTATCGGCTCTCGATCTGGCTGCGAAGATCGGCCATGCTCTGGGTGAGGCCACGAAGCTCCAGAGCCCGTCTGAGCGTCACCAGCAGCCGGTCGGTATCGAGGGGTTTCTCGAGGAAGTCGTAGGCACCCTTCCTTGTCGCCTCGACGGCGGTGTCGATGGTACCGTGCCCGGAGATCATGATCACGAGCGTGCTGGGGTCCTCGTCACGGAGGCGCTCCAGCACATCCAGTCCGTCCAGCCCCGGCATCTTCACGTCGAGAAAGATGACGTCGGGACGGAAGCTGTCGGCGAGCTCGATGCCCTCGTGACCGTCGGCCGCCTCCGTTACCTCGTGGCCTTCGTACTCGAACACCTGGGCGAGGGCGCTCCGGATACCGCTTTCGTCATCGATTACCAGCAGGCGAGCCATGTCACTCCGGTCAGGTAGGGTGTGGAGGGCCCGCTAGTGGGCCCGAGCCGAGTCGTCCGCCGGCACACCGGTGGAGTCAGGGATCGTCACTCCCGTCTACCGCCCGATCGATGGTCGGTTCTCCCCGGCGGAGCACCAACCGACCGTCTGCCACCTCCGCGAGCGCGAATCCGGCGGGACGGCGTATGCTCAGAGTGGGCTTTTCGCCCGTGGCCACGAAAGCCGTCTCAGAGGGTGGCGCGAGTTCGGCGGCGATGGCCATCAGGGCGGGCGCGGGCACCGGGACGCGGCCTGCGTAGGCCTCGTAGACCTCGAACCGTAGCAACTCACCCACGTTGACCAACCGCCCAACCACATCGACGGTGATGGTGTCGGGCAGTGCACCCACGACGGAAACGAGTGGCGCGCGACCCACGAAGTCCTTGGTGGCCAGCCGCGCCTCCACCCGGACCCGGTCAGCGTGGAAGGTCACCCGCGGCTCTTTGAGACCTTCGGGCAGGACTCCGGGCAATCCGTGTCGCAGGAGTGCCGTGACGTCGTCGGATCCGAGGGATAGTCGCAAGCCCGCCTGTCCGTCCCGAAACAACTGAAGGCGATCCATGACGCGCGCGGCACGCTCCGGCGTGGCGGCGGGGGCCAGCGACATCTCGGAAACGGGCTCGAGGCGCTCCAGTGTCGAAGGCGAAGTCACCGTCCGGAGCCCATAGGCGCCGAGAGCAACACCGAGTCCGACGGCCACGAGGAGGGCGACACGACGAGAGGGTACGGTGCTCATGCCGCCGCGAGCCTCGCGCCCGACACCACACGATATTTCGCTCCACCGGGGGAGAGCCGACTCTCCATCAGGTCCACGGTGTGGATCCGAAGCTCTTCCTCCAGTCGGAGCTCGGAGAAACAGATGTCGAGACCGCGGAATACTCCGACCCCTCCATCCGGACGCGCCCGCCCGAGAGTGACGTGGGGGTGGAAGGCCCTCGTCTCCACGTCGAAGCCGAGTTCCGACAGCGTCCACTCGAGGTCTTGTTTGAGGCACCGCAGCTCAGGACAAGCGCCGACGCCCACCCAGATGACCCTCGGCCTCCGCACGGAAGGGAAGGCTCCGAACCCTCCGATGGAGGTGGAGAAAGGGGGCGTTTCCGAAGCGATCCGGCCCAAAGCGCCCTCGATAGCGGGAAGGCGATCGCGCCGCACCTCTCCGAGGAACTTGAGAGTCACGTGAAAGTTCTCCGGGTCGACCCACCGTACCGGAAGCTCCTCTTCACGAAGCGGGCGGGCCGCGCGAAAGATGCGCGCCTTCTGCTTCTTCGGGAGCTTGAGGCCGATGAAGAGCCGCATGACCGGGTTGACGAGGACGAAAAGAGACAACGAAGCGAGGCCCGGGGGTCTCCCGCAACGTACAGGACGACTTCCGGGCCCGCGAGGGAAGCGTGCGAGCTCGGCCACGCTTGACAGGACGGCTTCATTGTTCGTCGCCTTCGGATCGCTCGCTGCCTGGCCCGTGGTCATCTCCCCCATCCACCTCCGAGCCCCACGGCTCGGCGGGGATCTCGCGGCTCAAGTTGATCCGCTGCGTGGGGTAGGCCAGCTGTATGTCAGGATGCTCTTCCACCATGTCGAGGAGGCGTTCCCACATCTCCGACGACGAGCCCCTACGTGCCCGGGGGCGGCTCAGATAGCGGAGGGTCAGCAGCACGCCGCTGTCCTGGACCGAGACGTAGACCACGGGCGTCAGCTTTCGATATCGGATGAGGAAACGCGGCTCACCCCTAGGCTGGGGGCGCGTGGCCTCCTTCGTGATCTCCATCGTCAGGTCAGCCGCGAGCTCGTTCACCAGCTCTCGGGCTTTCCTCCAGTTGCTTTCGAAGGTGACGAGGAGCTTGATTTCGTTCCACAGGTATGGAAAGCCAGCGACGTAGTTGGCCAACGGCTGGGTGAAGACCATCTGATTCGGGATGTGGATCAGGCGACCCGTGCTCTGGTCGGCATCCACCCAATTCCCGATCTCCATGATGGTGAACTGGAAGAGCCGCCGGTCCACGACGTCTCCGGCGTGAGTCCCGATCTGGATTCTGTCTCCGACGTCGAAGGGGCGCCGCCAGGTGATGAAGGCCCAGCCGGCCAAATCAGCCACCAGATCCCGGAGGGCGATAGCGAGACCAGCCGAAACCAGGCCGAGGAATGTGCCCAGTGACCGGAGAGCGGTGAACCAGACCTGGACGAGAAAAAGGACCGCGACGACGAAGGCCACGTTGCTGGTGACCTTCGCCCACCGATAGCGCACCTCCGTGTCGTCGACCCGACGATGTACGACCGCCAGGACACCTCGCCGCAGGAAGAAGACGCCGAGGATCAAGAGGAGCGACAGGAGGATGTTGGCCTGCGTTTCAGGGCTCACACCGGGCATCAGGGTCCAGCCATCCTGAAGCCCCGCTTCCTGGAAAGGCAGAATGCCAGCAGCGATCATCGCCTTGGGGCCATGGCTCGGGGTAGGTCAAAAACGCTGAGCCATGATGAGCCTATTGGGCGTCGAGCGGAAGGCTACAGGACGCCACCACAGTCCCTAGCGATCTTCGGACGGACTCGATGGCACCCGGTACTGGACCGCCTCGGCAACGTGGGCCGCTCGCACCTCGTCGGCGCCGTCAAGGTCCGCCAGAGTCCGCGCCACCCGAAGCACCCGGTCGAAGCCGCGTGCGGTCAAGCCGCTCCGGGCAAAGGCCTGGCCGACGAGGCCCAGAGCTTTTTCGGTGGCCTGCACCGTGCGTCGAACGAGCCCCGGAGGGATTCCTGCATTGGTGAAGACACCAGCGTGGGCGGCGTACCTCCGAAGCTGGCGGTCTCGGGCGTCTCCTACCCGTTCCGCAACGACCCTCGAGGCTTCTCCACCTCGGCCCCGAGTCATCTGCTCTACGGTGAGCGAGGTCAGGCCGACGTGAAGGTCCACGCGGTCCAGGAGAGGCCCGGAAACGCGGCCGCGGTAGCGAGCGATGGCCGCCGGGTCGCAGCAGCACCGATCGGACCCGTCGCCATGAAACCCGCACGGGCACGGGTTCATGGCACCGACGAGGAGGACGCGAGCAGGAAACCGGACCCACTGCCCTGCCCTCGACAGTCGGACGCATCCCTCCTCCAGGGGTTGCCGAAGCATCTCGAGCGCGTCCCTGCGGAACTCGGGAAGCTCGTCCAGGAAGAGGACGCCGTGGTGGGCCAGAGAAAGCTCACCCGGACGAAGCGGGGTGCCGCCACCGTTGAGGCCCGCGTACGAAACGGAGTGGTGGGGAGCGCGAAACGGCCTGTGCTCAGGAAGATCACCGCCCATGAGCAATCCGGCGACGGAGTGGATGCGGGCGACTTCAATGGCCTCGTCCTTGCTCAGCGGAGGCAGAAGCCCTGGCAGCCGTCTGGCCAGCATCGTCTTCCCGGATCCCGGTGGTCCGACGAAGAGGAGGTTGTGGCCGCCGGCTGCGGCGATCTCGATGGCTCGCCTTCCGGTCTCCTGGCCCCGGACGTCTCTGAGATCGAAGTCGCAGGTCGGTGAGACACCGGGCACCGTCGGCCGCCCGGGGGAGTTGAAGATCTGCCTGTCGGGCGGAGAACAACCCACCGCGTGCGCATCGGACTCACACATCAGTCCACCGAGGAGGGCCCGGAGGTCGGCGGCCGTGATGACTTCGAGTCCGTCCACCAGACGTGCTTCGCCTGCGTTCTCGGGGGGCACTACGAGTCGGTCGATGCCCTGGTCCCGGCAACACAGCGCCACGGAGAGAACGCCCGGGACCGGCCGAAGTGTACCGTCCAGACCCAACTCGCCCACGAAGCCGGTTTGCTCGAGAGGGCCGGTTGGCATAGCCCCCGCCGCTGCGAGTATTCCGACGGCGATGGGGACGTCGAAGGCCGTGCCCGCCTTCTGGACATCGGCGGGAGCCAGGTTGACCGTGATGCGGCGGTTCGGGAGGCCGAATCCACTGTTCTTCAGCGCCGCCCCCACCCGCTCTCTCCCCTCCCGAACCGACCCCTGGGCAAGTCCCACGACGGCGAACGCCGGGAGACCCGACGCCAGGTTGACCTCGACACGTACGGGAAAGGCCTCGATGCCCCGTACGGTGGCGGTGTGGATGCGCACGAACATGCCTCACGGTGTCTACGGGGTGTGGGCCGGGCCATGCCCGAACGGGACTCGCGGCGACTTGTGTCACTCCAAGGCCCCCGGTACCATGCCGTCGTCCCAATCCGAACCCTAGGTGGGGAGGGTGCATGAAGGTCGCCGTCGTGAAGGAGACTCGACCCGGGGAAGCCCGGGTCGCCTTGGTCCCTCAGGGGGTGCAGGTCCTCCTGAAAGCGGGTCTGTCGGTGACAGTGGAGGCCGGGTGCGGTCTTTCCGCCGGCGCCCCGGACGAAGAGTACGTCGAGGCAGGTGCGACTTTGGCCGGGAGTCCCGAGGAGGCCCTCGCGGGTGCCGGCATGGTCCTTCACATCAACGCCCCTTCCCTCGCCGATCCCGATGAATTGGGGCTTCTCGGCGAGGGTGCCATCCTGCTCTCGTTCCTCGATCCCCTGGGCAACCCGGATCGCATCCGAGCACTTGCGTCCCGGAGGATCACGGCCATTTCCATGGAGATGGTGCCACGCATCACCCGTGCCCAATCCATGGACGCCCTCTCATCGCAGGCGACAGTGGCGGGGTACAAGGCGGCCCTCATGGCAGCCGACTCGTTGCCCAAGTTCTTGCCCATGTTCACCACCGCGGCCGGAACCATCCGGCCAGCCAAGGCCCTGATCCTCGGAGCCGGCGTCGCTGGACTGCAGGCTATCGCCACCGCGCGTCGTTTGGGAGCGGTGGTGGAAGCCTTCGACGTCCGTCCGGCGGTGAAGGAGCAGGTGGAGAGCCTGGGAGCGACCTTCCTGGAGGCCGACGAGGAGGTCACCGCGGAAGGAGAGGGGGGGTACGCCGCCGAGCTTTCCGAAGACCAGCACAAGAAGGAGCTGGAGCTCATCGCGGGGGCCATCAAGGCCGCCGACATCGTCATCACCACGGCTCAGATCCCGGGACGTGAGGCCCCCCTGCTCATCACCGAAGAGATGGTGAAGAGCATGCGCCCGGGTTCCGTGATCATCGACCTCGCATCCGAGAGTGGTGGGAATTGTGCGACCACCCGGATGGGCGAGACGGTGATTTCGCACGGTGTCCAGGTCATTGGGCCTGTGAACCTCCCGGCGACGATCCCCGTGCACGCCAGTCAGATGTACTCGAAGAACATCGTCACCCTCGTCGGCGAACTGGTAAAGGAGGGCGGCGGCATCGAACTCGACTTCGACAACGACGTCGTCGGCCCGGCCACGGTGACCCACGGTGGCGAGATCGTGAACGAGCGCGTCAAATCCGCATTGGAGGCATGATGGGCGAGTTGATGATCGGTCTCTACGTCTTCGTCCTGGCCACGCTCGCAGGGCGTGAAGTCATCACGAAGGTGCCGCCAACCCTCCACACCCCGCTCATGTCGGGAGCCAACGCCATCTCTGGGATCGCCATCGTCGGAGCCATCGTCGTCGCGGCCAAGGCCGAGGGCACGCTCCAGACAGCCCTGGGGATCGCCGCCATCGCCATGGCCACCGTCAATGTGGTGGGCGGCTTCATGGTGACCGACCGCATGCTCAGCATGTTCCGGAAGAGGTAGACCGATGGAGACCTTCATCGAGCTCGTCTATCTTCTCTCCGCGGTCCTCTTCGTCGTTGGTCTGAAGCGCCTTCAGTCGCCGGCGACGGCACGCGGTGGGAACGCTCTCGCTTCGCTGGCGATGCTCCTGGCCATCGTCGCGACCGTCGTGGACACCGAGATCCTCACCTGGACGGGCATCCTGGTGGGTGTGGCCATTGGTGGCCTCCTCGGGGGCGTCGCCGCACGACGGGTGGAGATGACCGACATGCCGCAGCTCGTCGGCATCTTCAACGGCTTCGGCGGGGGGGCCTCCGCCTTGGTGGCCATTGCCGAGTTCACCGCGAACCCGACGGTCGGCATGGGCACCACGGGGGTGACCATCATGATCGGGACCCTCATCGGTGCCGTGACCTTCACCGGCTCCTTCGTAGCCTTCGCCAAGCTCCAGGGGCTGATGACGGGCAACCCCATCACCTTCCCGGGCCAGAACCCCTTCAATCTCGTCGTCTTCCTGGGCGTCATCTTTCTGGCGGCAGCGAGTCTTGGCGTAGCCCTCAGTGCCGATCCGATGGTCCTCTTCTGGATCTTCCTGGGCACGGCTCTACTTCTCGGCGTGCTCATCGTCATCCCCATCGGGGGTGCCGACATGCCGGTGGTGATCTCGCTCCTGAATTCCTACTCGGGGCTCGCTGCCAGCGCCGCCGGCTTCGTCATCGGCAACATGGTCCTCATCATCTCCGGCGCTCTGGTGGGAGCTTCGGGTCTGATCCTGACCCAGCTGATGTGCAAGGGAATGAACCGCTCGTTGGCGAATGTCGCCTTCGGCGGATTCGGGGGGAGCGCGGGTGTCGATCGGGCGCAGATCGGTCAGCGACCAGTACGAAGAGCCGACGCCGAAGCGGTGGCCGCCGAGCTCGGATACGTGAACTCGGTCGTCGTGGTACCCGGTTATGGGCTGGCCGTGGCCCAAGCCCAGCACGAGCTCCGGAAGGTGGGAGATCTCCTGGAGCAGAGAGGCGTGGACGTGAAGTACGCCATCCATCCCGTGGCCGGCCGAATGCCCGGCCACATGAACGTGCTTCTGGCGGAAGCCGATGTGAGCTATGACAAGCTGTTCGACCTCGACGAGATCAACTCGGACTTCGGCAGCACCGACGCGGTGCTCGTCGTCGGGGCGAACGATGTCGTGAATCCGTCAGCCCGGGACCCGGACTCCATCATCGCGGGCATGCCCATTCTCGATGTCGACGCAGCCCGCCGGGTCATCATCATGAAGCGGAGCCTTTCACCCGGCTTCGCAGGCATCGACAACGACCTGTTCTATATGGAGCACACGCTCATGTTCTTCGGCGACGCCAAGGACTCCATGGCCGACCTGGTGCGGGAAGTGAGGGAGTTGGCTTGATTCCGAGGGCCTGATGAGCGGCACAACCCCGAGCTTCGAGCACCTGCGCACGATTTGGATGGCCATGGTCGGGGGTACCCTGCTGTACACCGTCGTCGCCTATGTCCTGCTTCTGCTCGGCGTCGTCGACGCCGGCACGTCGTGGGGGCCGGACGTGATGAACCTGGTCGGCAGCTTCGCCGTGGCTCAGATCGCTCTCGCCCTCTTCCTCCGCCGCAGGCTACTTGCAGCGATACCGCGAAACGCGCCACTGGAAGAGCGCATGAGCCGGTACTTCACCGCATGCATCATCACCCTGGCGCTCATCGAGGGGGGCGGCCTCATCGTCATCACGTTGTCCATCGTCACGGGCGTGGCCACGTGGGCATTGGTGGGCGGCGGAGCGGCCGTGGTCGTAATGCTC
>JABDLS010000152.1 GCA_013002885.1 Gemmatimonadota bacterium
AGGTGTGCCTGGTTCTGAGCAATGCGTGGGGCCTTGCCCAGAGCGCCATGCTGCCGCATATCGGCCCCACGGTGCCGACACCGGGTGGCACCGCCCGCCCCGCGAGTCCTGTCCGCGGCTTTCGAAACCGAGCAAGGCGAAAACGCATGCCCTCCACAGCTCACGATCTGATCATCAAGGCCCGTACCGGGCTTTTCCTCCTCGGTCTGGCCGTCCTCGCCGCGATGGCTCCGCAGCGTCTTCTGGCTCAGGCGTCGCACACGACCGATTCCCCTCGAGCCGAAGAGGCCGGCTTCGTAGGCGGAGAGGGCTCGGCGAACTGGGAATTGGCGTCGCGGTGGGCTCCGTACAACACCGGCGACATGCTCTATTCGGTGACGGTCTCTCCACGCTGGATCCAGGGGACCGACGACTTCTGGTACGAGTGGGAGGACGCCGATGGTACCTGGTACTACATCGTCGATCCCACCACTCGGACCAAGCGGGAGATCTTCGACAGGGACGCCCTCGCCGCCGAGCTCACGCGCATCACCAGAGACCCCTGGGATGGTCAGAATCTGCCCATCGAGAACGTTCGCTTCATCGACGGAAACACCCTCCAGTTCGACGTGGACGTGAGCAAGGATCCCGACGGGCCCCGGGCTGCCGGCGAGGAGGAAGGCGATACCCAGGTAGAAGGCGACGAAGACGAGGGGGAGGACGACGATATCGTCTTCCACTTCGAGTTCGAGATCGACAGTCAGACGCTGCGGCGTCTAGAAGACTTCGAGGAGCCCGACGACCATCCGAACTGGGCCAGCGTCTCACCCGACGGGCAGCGTGTCGTTTTCGCCCGTGATCACAACCTCTACTCGATCACCGGCGCCGAGTACGCCGAGATCCTCGATGCACGGCGGGGCAAGTCGGGTGACGACGCCGAAGAAGCCGAGGACTCGGTCGACGTCAACGAGGTCCAGCTCACCACCGACGGTGAAGCCTACTACTCGTACATGGCGAACTCGTCGGGACGGGGCGTCAACGACGTCGACAAGGAAGAGGAGTGGGCCAAACGCCATCGGGCGGCCATCTCCTGGTCCCATGACTCGAACAAGTTCGCCCTGGTGCGCTCCGACCAGCGCGAGGTGGGCTTGCTCTTCGTCATCCACAACACGGGGCACGATCGTCAGGAGGTGGAGAGCTACAAGTACGACATGCCGGGCGAAGAGGACGTCACTCAGCAGGCGATCCACGTCTTCGACTTCGCCGACATGGAGATGACGACCATCGACGACGATCCATGGAAGGACCAGAGCATGTCGGTGGTCTCGGAGCGGACCTTCGTGTACCTCGACGACACGAGCCCGAGGGTCACCCGCTGGTTCACCGAGAACCCGAACGAACTCTGGTTCACTCGCGAGAGCCGCGACCGCCACCGCATAGACCTCATGAAGGCGGACCTCACCACAGGAACGGTGATGCCTGTAGTGGAGGAGCGGCTCAATACCTACCAGGAGCGGCAGAACCCCTGGCAGCTGTCCGACGGAACCTTCGTCTGGTGGTCGGAGCGGGACGGGTGGGCCCACCTCTACCGGTACGGGGTCGACGGCACGCTCATCGCGCGCCTCACCGCAGGCCCGTGGCACGTCGATGGCGTGGCCCGCGTCGATCCGGCCACGGACCGGATCTTCTTCACGGCCATGGGGCGGGAGGAGGACATCGATCCCTACTATGCCCATCTCTACCGTGTGGACTCCAGCGGCTCGGGGCTCGTGCGCGTGTCTGAGGGCGACTATGACAACCGAGCGTCCATGCCGGAGAACGCAAGCTACGTGGTCCATTCGTTCTCACGGGTGAACACGGTGCCGCAGACGGTGGTCCGGGGGCCCGGGGGTGACGTCCTCATGGAGCTCGAGACCGCCGACGTCTCCGCCTTGGAGGCGGCGGGCTGGCAGATGCCCGAACCGTTCCGGATCGAGGCCGCCGACGGCTACACGGATATCTACGGGGTCATGTACAGACCCTTCGACTTCGATTCGACGAAGGTCTACCCCATCGTGCAGTACGTCTATCCGGGGCCCCAGACCGAGTCGGTCTCGAAGTTCTTCACGACGAACTCCTACGAGGTGGGCCTCGCCCAGCTCGGCTTCGTCGTGGTGACCCTGGGCAACCGAGGCGGCCATCCCGACCGCTCGAAGTGGTACCACAACTACTCCTACGGCAACCTCAGGGACTACGGATTGGCGGACAAGGTCGCCGGAGTGGAGCAGCTCGCCGATCGGTACTCCTTCATCGACCGCAATCGCGTCGGTATCTACGGCCACTCAGGGGGTGGCTTCATGTCCACGGCGGCCCTGCTCAACTACCCGGACGTGTACGACGTTGCGGTGTCGAGCGCGGGCAACCACGACAACCAGATCTACAACCGCTGGTGGAGCGAGACGCACCATGGCGTGGACGAGGTCGTTGATTCGGCGGGCGAAGTGGGCTTCGAGTACGAAATCGACAACAACATCGAGCTCGCGCCCTACCTGAAGGGCAAGCTCCTGCTCACCACCGGTGACGTGGACAACAACGTCCATCCTGCCAACACCATCCGGATGGCCAAGGCACTCATCGACGCCAACAAGCGCTTCGACTACTTCATCTTCCCCAGCCAGAGACACGGCTTCGGGAGCATGAGCAACTACTGGTTCTGGCTGCGGGTGGAGTACTTCGCACGGCACCTCCTTGGCGATAGCCGGACAGCCTCGGATATCGCAGAGTTGAACGCGGAGGGGGAGCGCAGGTAAGGGGACCACCGCGCGGGCAGGCCCCTAGTGGCAACGTCAGCCGCCAGGTGGCCGTCCGCCCCGTGGGGCGTTGAGGCGGAGTCTTTGCGCCTCGCGGACGATTTCGCGCAAGCGTGGACTCGAACGTAGATCGTCCCAGACTGGATCCGTACGGATGGTCATGACGGCCGGCTCTCCGTCGCGCAGCGCGCGCTCGAGGTGCTCGAGTGCCTGATCTTCGTCGCTGAGGGCTGCATACGTGGAGGCGAGATCGAAGGCGCGGACCGGGGTCCCGGCACTCGCTGCCGCTTCGAGTCGGTCCGCACGCCATCGCCAGTAGCCCCGGTCACCCTCGGCTCCGATGGCGTTATCGAGTTCCGCCACGTCCGTCGCATCGGGGGCTGCCATGCCACCGGCCGCCGCCCACTCCGACGCGACATCGAGGGCGCCCTCGAGATCTTCTCTGGTGACGTGCGAGCGGAGGAGGAGGTCCCAGGCCTCGTCGTTCTCCGGCGAGACGGTCACCGCGCTCCGCAGGACCCTCTCAGCGTTCTCGAAGCGGCCCGCACCAATGAGCCGCCGACCGTCACGCGCGAGCCGGCCCGTCTCGTTCTGGGTGACCGTTTCCGTCTGTCGTCGGACCTGGGCCTCGATGCGCTCTCCCATGCTGGTCATCGGTGCGACCCACGCAGTGTCGAACCCCGTCATGTCGATGACGATGGAGTCTTCTCGACCCGGGAGGCGCACGACATGGACCGACCCGACGGCGGTGAAGGCATCTGGCGCCGGTGGAGCTTCCATGAAACGGGGAAGGCTCCCCTCGATGAGAGCGAAGACCTCGCGCGTCTCCATCGACGTGGAGTCCATGGCGAGAGCAGAGTCGGCCTCGGCGTAAGCGAGCATCAACTCGTCCTGGGAGATGGTCTCGTCTTCCAGGGCGCCGAGGAAGCGGGCTCCAGCCAGTCCCGCCAGGGCGGGCGCGAAGTCGGGATCCTCGGTGAGCGCTTCCTGGAAGAAGGTCAGCGCCGTGCGGTAGCCTTCGGGGGTACCGCGATCGTACGCGTAGCGGCCCCGGAAGTAGGCCTCCTGAGCATCCGGATCGACCTCACTGGCCACCGTCGCGAAGGGCTCTTCCTCGTGTCTGGCCGCGACGGCCTCGACGACTTCGTGCGCGACCTCCGTCTGGAACGCCAGAACGTCCGGGATCTCTTCGCGGTCCCACTGAAGCGTCTGGATATGGGAGTCGCTGGGCCCGTGTATCAGCTGCAACGTCACGCGTGTACGTTGGGGTGTACGCACGACCGAGCCCTCGACGAGCACGTCCACGCCCAGTCTCCGCGCGATCTCCGGCATCGGAGGCACAGAGTCGGCGAACTGCATGGTGCTCGTTCGCGAGACCACCCTGATCTCCTCGAGTTGGCTGAGCTTGGCGATGAGCTCTTCGTGCATGCTCGCCGCGAAGTAGGCTTCATCGTCGCCCGGTGAGTTGTCCTGGAGCGGTAGGACGGCGATGGAGCGAATGGGCTCCGCGGGATCGAAGCTCGCGATGGTCACGGGCTGTGGGGGACCACGTTCCTCGACGGCGGTCGCGAAAACCCCCTGGCGGGTGAGGTAGAGACCCGCCCCTGCAGCCGCGAGCACCGTGATCACCAGAAGGCTTCCCACCGCCGCCGTCCTCAGCCATGGGCTGGAGGCGCCTACCTCGGTGCGAGTGATGCCCGAGCGGGTCAGGTCGTACATCCAGGCGAGGACCAGGGCGGGCGGAAAGCCGAGCGTCGCGACGGCCACCACCACGCGGAGTCCATTGTCTCCGATACCGAAGGCCGGAAAGATGATCTCCGCCAACTGGAGGAGGACGAACGCCGACGCGGCATAGCCGAGGGCGAAGCGTCCGACGTGTCTGCGTCGCATCTCCGCCAGGAACTGGCTGAATCGAGAGCGCTGGGTGGTGTCGGTCATATGTTGAAGAGACGCCGGCCGCAGTCGAGACGTTTCATGGGGGAATCCCCCGGGCTCGCTCCCTTGGTCCCGCGGGTCATCGGCCGCCGAGTATGGAGTCGGTCACCAGCGTCTCGACGGTTTCGCTGCCAGTCACCATCTGCTGGAAGTTCCCCTCGTACGATTGCCATAGGAGGACTGTTCCCGCGACCAGCAGGGCCGCGGACGTGGAGCGCATGAGGCGGGCCCGCCACGCGGCCGAAAGCTGTCTCTGGCCGTAGGCGGCGAGTCCGGCGACCGAGACGTAGGCCCCCACCAGGAAAAAGAGGAACGAGCCGAGGAAGCCGAGTCCCGCAGCCCAGCCGTCTCTCCAGGCGGCCAAGAAGAGCGGCCCTCCTACCAGAAGCCAGAAGACCCACGGGGTGGGGGAGAGAACCGCCAAGAGCCCGCTTTCCAGGATCTCCTTGGCGTTGTCTACCTCTGCCTCCTCGGTCGAGCCCTTCGCCGAATCCCCGGCGTCTCGCCAGATGCGCACGGCCAGGTAGAAGATGAAGATCCCACCGACGACGCCCATCCAACGGAGGATGGTGCCTGGAAGTTGCGACAGGAGAACAGCCGTCACGGCCATGACCACCGTCTCAGTGACGAGAGGCACGACGCTGATGCGGAAGCCTGCCCAGAAGCCGCCTCTCAACGCCGCAGCGGCGATGAGGGCGGTGAAGGGCCCTGGGATCATCCCTGAAAAGAGACCGAGGACGGAGCCCAGGACCAGAGCTTCGGTCATGTCTGCGTCAACTCGGGGATCCCAGCATCCGGCGAAGTTGACGGCGGAGGCGGTCTGCGTCCTGTTCCAGCTCCTTGAGCTCCCGCCGGTGGGAGATGATGGTCCCGATGCTTACGAAGACCAGCGTGGAGAGAACGCCACCGAGCATGGCCGCACCCATGTCGGTGTCCTCAGCGAGCACGATGAACGAGATGAGGAGAGGAAGCATGGCACCCAGCGTGTTGGCCGTCAGCCTGCGCAGGAGCGAGCTGCGTGTGAAGGCGGCTCCGGTCACCTGCCCGGTGGATGGATCGACGGAGGCCGTCACGCCCCGTTTGCTGCGTCCTTCCACCCGCTCTCCAACGACCGAGATCTCGGCGTCGTCCCCGAGGAGGTCCTTCAGCAGGTCCATGTAGTAGGTAGCCGTCGATGGAGAAAGGGCCATGCCGCTGCCTTGCGGCGGTGTCGGGCCACCCTCGCGGAGGGCCGCATCGAAGGCTTCACGGGAGATCCCGGCGCCTGCGGCCGCTTGCCTGAGCT
>JABDLS010000122.1 GCA_013002885.1 Gemmatimonadota bacterium
TTCACCGAAGAAGAGGGGAGCCGCCTCCAGGAGAAGATCCTCCACACCGGGGGCCTCGAGCCTGGTCGCGTCAGGCGGAGTTGATACCAAGGGAGTCGTGGATGAAGCGTAGACGGTTCGTTCGGACTGCGGGGGTGGCGGGCCTGGGAGCGATGGCGGCACCGGGAGAGCTCCTGGCGCGAGGGCTCGACGGCGACGCGGGAAACCGGGGCCTCGCCCCCGACAGCGGATGGGGTGGTCCCATCGGGCTCGGCGAGCGAGCCGACCTCGTCCTGCGCGGGGGCGTCCTCGTCGACGGCACGGGTGCTCCTCGTCGACGGTTGGATGTGGCCGTGACAGGTGACCGCATTACCGCCGTCGGCGCCGATCTACCCGTCGGCTCGACGGAGCTCGATGTCCGTGACCTCGCTGTGGCGCCGGGCTTCATCGACATCCATTCCCATGCGGACCTCTCCCTCTTGGTGAACAACCGGGCCGAGAGCCGCATCCGGCAGGGCGTGACCCTCGAGGTCGTCGGTCAGGACGGCGGGTCCATCGGGCCGTGGTCCGACGGTCAGTTCGAATCCACCCGCGACCGGTACCGGGACCGCGGGGTGGAGATCGACTTCCGCGATCCCGCCGGCTTCGTCGAACGGATCTCGCGGGAGCGTCCGGCAGTGGGCGTCGCGACGATGGTGGGCAACGGAGCCCTGAGAGGACTCGTGGTGGGCAACGAGGATCGCCCGGCCACCGAGGCCGAGGTGGCGAGGATGAAGGAGTTGCTCGCCGACCAGATCGCGCGCGGGTGCGTGGGCCTGTCCTCGGGTCTCGAGTACACGCCCAGCGGCTTTGCAGACGCAGCAGAGCTCGCGGAGCTTGCGACCGTCCTCCAGGGCTCGGGCTATCCCTATGCCTCTCACATGCGCAACGAAGACGACCGGCTTCTCGGCGCCGTGGAGGAAGCGCTCCACGTGGGCCGTCTGGCTGGTGTCCCGGTGCAGATCTCACATCTCAAAGCCCAAGGGCAGCGCAACTACTGGAAAGCCGGAGCGGTGCTGCAGCTCGTTGAACGGGCTCGGGCCGATGGGCTCGACGTGCATTTCGACCGCTATCCATACACGGCGTACGCGACGGGTCTGTCCAACCTGTTTCCGAGCGAGTTCAGGGCCGGCGGCAGCGGAGCCTTCCTCCGCCGCCTGCGGGCACCTGACACCGCGGAGCTTCTGGAGCGGGCGTGCCGTGACAAGGTGGCCCTCCTCGGGGACTGGAACTCGGTTCAGATCTCGAGCACCAACGAAGAGACATCGTGGGCGAGAGGGCGCCGCCTCGGTGTCCTGGCCCGGGAGCGGGGCGTCGAGCCCTATGCTCTCACGCTTCAGCTGCTCGAGGCCAACGGCGGTGGAGTCGGGATGATCGGCCATGGCATGGGCGAGGAGAACACGGCCACGATCCTGGCCCACCCACTGGGCATGTGCTGCTCCGACGGGGGAGCGTACGCTCCCTACGGACCACTCTCCACGGGGTCGCCGCATCCCAGAGGGTACGGATCATTTCCGCGGCTCCTCGGCCACTACGTCCGCGACGCGGGAGCGCTGACGCTCGAGTCGGCCGTCCACAAGATCACCCATATGCCGGCTCGTAAGCTTCGACTACCCGGCCGGGGGACGGTGACCGTCGGCGCCTACGCCGACCTCGTCGCCTTCGATCCGGCGACGGTGGCCGACCGGGCCACCTTCGATGACCCACACCAGTATCCCGAGGGGATTCCCCACGTCGTGGTGAACGGCATGCTCACCCTCCGGGACGCGGAGCACACGGGTCGGCTGGGCGGACGAGGTGCGAAAGGCGAGGCGGCGACCCGCTGAGGCCTGGATCGCCGCCTACGTGCTCCGGGCGAGTCGGCTCCTCTTCTTCGACAGCCCCTCAGAACCGGTAGGTGTAATTCGCCTTGATGCTGGCTCCCCGTGACAACATGACGAAGTCACGTCGGGGGTCGAGGAGATCGTCGGGGTCGTAGCGCCAGTTCTGGGAGAAGACCAGGTAGACGTCGTTGCCTGGCTTGACGATCCAGCGCAGTCGGGCGAAAAGGCCGACGAGCTCCGACTGGTCGTCGTACTGGATCTGGCTCGTGACTGCGACCCAGGGAGACGGCGTCCAGTCGGTCTCCAACTCGTAGAGCGAAGCGGTGAAGCTGCCGTCGGGTAGCGTCACGTCGTTGTACTGCACGTTGGTCGAGAGCGTGACGGCCGGGCTCGGGCGGAAGCTGATGCGGCCGAAGCCTCCGACACGGTCACCGTCCCAGAAGCCACCCCAAAAGAGGTTCCCGAAGAGGGACACCCGACGCCGACCCGCCGTCCGGACGTTGACCCGGTAGTTCCACGTGGTGTACCCGCCCGGATCGATGAACGTGGGCTGGGGATCGACGCTCCGGTCGGGGTTGAACCCGAAGTCCAGATACTCGTACGTCCGGGTGGCGGCGAGGTCGATGTTGTCGCCGCTCTCGAAGTCCATGCCCAGAAGGTTGAACTCCCACTCCCGCTCCTCGACCCCACCGAGTCCGGTGAGCAGGTAGGCGCTCGCGCCGGGGAAATCGTCATCGAGACTCACCAGCTCCCGGAACTGAACGGAGAAGTCGAGCTTCCGTAGCCAGGAAACCCCAGGGGTCCGGGGGTGCCAACCCATGTTCGGCTCGATGCGACGGAAATTGTTGCGATTCACGAAGCCGACGGCGGGGTCGTACTCGTCGCCGAACTGTCGATACGAGATGTGGGCGGTCCATACGTCGTTGGGGTAGCTGAGGCGAAGACCGTGGGACGAAAGATCCTGGAACGAATAGTCGACGTGGTCCGCATCGGAAGCGGGCAACGGGTTGGAGTTCCAGGCGACGAACGCTTCCATCTCGAGGTTCTTGTCGCCGAGGAAGCTGCGGGTGCTGAAGTCGAGGTCCACGCCGGCCGTGTGCTGATCGATAGGGTCGATGGACGGGTCTCGAGGGTCGGCCCACGTGGCCCGGCGCGTGTAGATGGCCCCGATGGCGGACTGCTCGAAGAGCTTCCGGCGTACCCGCGCCACGGTGAAGCTTTCCCGAGGCACGACCTCGCTAGCGATGGAGTCGGCGTCGACACGGGTGTAGTCGTGTTCACCGGTGCCGATCTGGTAGAAGCCCAACTCGAAGGGACCGGCCTGACCCGTGAGTCGCGTGCCGTACGTGATGGGGATCTGCTGGCCCTGGTTCAGGCCGACCTGACGGGAAAAGAAGGGCGTGGGACCGCTTCGGGGGGCGAAGGAGAAGACGCCGGATCCTTCGAGGAAGAAGTCGCGCTGCTCGGGAAGGCGGATCGGGAAACGGGTGAGGTTGACACGCCGCTGGTCACTCTCCACCTCAGCGAAATCGGTGTTCAAGCTCACCGAGGCACGAAGGCTCGAGGTGACGCTGTAGTTCACGTCGAGACTCACGTCGCTGGGGAATTGGTTTTCGTCGACCGCCGCCGTGCTCTCGAGATTGGGCTGGTTCCGCCAGTTCTGAATGGCCGATGTCACGGCCTCGAGCCCGAGGCCCTGGGACATGCCGGTCAGGCCAGTAAGCTCGCCGGCGAAGACCGGACTGCGGAGGCCCTCGCTGCGTCGCCATCCCCGCCAGAGGATCTCTTCGTTGCGGCGCCGGATGGTGCGCTGGAAGTTGATGCCCCAGCTCGACTCGTTCGGATTGAAGTTCAGCGTCCGGAAGGGAATCCGGATCTCTGCCGACCACCCGTTGTCCAGGATGGCGGTGCGGGTCTCCCAGATCCCGTCCCACGCCCGGCCCCCTCCTCCGAAGCCGCCGCCACCACCACCGCCCGTCAGGACGGCGTCGCCCATCATACCGGCGGCGTTGATCTCGAAGAAGTACCCGGTACGCCCGTCCCGGAAGGTGTCCAGGATCCACATGAAGCGGTCGTCGGTGCTCAGGAAGGCGTCGCGCTCCCGCTGGAAGGCCAGAATGCCCGACGGATCGTCGTAGAGCATGGCACCGATGTAGAGATTGTCTGCGTCGTAGGTGACGCGGATCTCGGTCCGCTCCGTCGGCTCTCCCCCCTCCACCGGTTCCTGCTGGGTGAAGTCCGTGATGGGCGTGGCAGCAGTCCACGCCGGGTCATCCAGACGGCCGTCCAGCTCGATTTCGGCCGATTCGGCCATCCGGTTTGCGATGAGCGGAAGAGGAGCCCCCCCGCTTGACCCGCCCTGACCTTCTCCGGTCTGTTGGCCCAGGAGGGCGCCGGGGAAGAGAAGGGCGACGAGTGCGAAGATGGCTATGGATACGGCGGCGCGTATGGCCGTCGGATTCATTCGTGACTCCGGGAGGATGTAGCGGGCAGGCCGGGAGCGACTACGGAAATGATGCTGCGGTAGTACAGACACTCACCGTGGAGCGAAGTGTTGTGGGTGGGGGGCTACATTTCAGGGATGGACGGACGGACGAACCCCGCGGCGCCAGAGACCCGAGACGCATCGGCGGATTCCTTCGAAGAGCTCAGGCTCAGACTCGAGGACCCGGACTGGTCGACATGGACGGAGGCCGACTTCGAAGGCCGCGCTCTCAGCGCCTTCGCGTTTCAGTTCGAGACGTGTGAACCGTACCGGGCTTTCTGCCGACATCGGGGGATCACCCCTGACAACGTCGGGTCCTGGGAGGCGGTTCCCGCGGTCCCTGCGACGGCGTTCAAGTACTTCGACTTCACCTCTGCGCCGGAGATGGCCCCCCATCACGACCCGCGCTTCGAGAGCGGGCTCTTCCTCACCAGCGGGACGACCCGGGGAACTCAGGCCCGGGGCCGTCATCATGTTCCGTCGCTGGGCCTGTATCGGGCTTCCCTGGCCGAACCCTTCAGGCGGGCGCTGCTGCCCGAGCTCGAGCCTGGCGGCGACCCGACGGCTCTCTTCCTGTCCCTCATTCCCTCTCCCGCCGAGGCGCCGGATTCGTCCCTTTCCTTCATGGTGGGAGCGGCTGCACAGCGATACGCCCGCGAGGTGGTCTGGCTGGTCGATGGCGACGGACGATGGGCGGAGGGAGCGGTTCCGTTGGCGTCGGAGGAGGTTGAGTCTGCGAGGCGATCGGGAGAGCCGGTCCTGCTTCTCGGCACCGCGCTTTCCTTTGTGCACCTCATCGAGTCGGCGGAGTCAGAGCCCGATGTGGCGGCGTGCCTGGCCGCGCTTCCCGATAGCGCCCGCGTCATGGAGACCGGGGGGTTCAAGGGGTCGCGGCGTTCGGTGACACGCGATGCTCTCTACGAGGGGATCGAGAGGGTCACGGGGATCGCCCGACACCGGATCGTCAACGAGTACGGGATGACCGAATTGCTATCGCAACTCTACGAGGGAGGCTCGTCCGGAGGAGCGAGGTCATCGGGTGCGCCATCGGACGGGTTGCATCGGCCACCACCCTGGCTCGAGGTCCGGGCCCTGGACCCCACTGATCTCACGCCCCTGCCCGAAGGTCGGGACGGAATCCTCGGCTTCTTCGACCTCGCCAACCTCGGCTCGGTGTGTCACGTGCTCACCGAGGATGTCGGCTCTGTCCATGACGGCGGCGTGCGCCTGAAGGGCCGAGCCCTGGGGGCGGAGCCGAGAGGCTGCTCCCGGGCCATGGACGATCTCATGTCTGCGGCGCGTGGCTGACACCCGTGCGGCCGGAGCCGCGAACGTACCTGCCGTCATCGAACGCCTCGAGGATTCCGGCCGAAAGCTCCGAGCCCGCCCGCTCGGGGAGATTATCGCCGCCCTCGGCCGGGTCGGCGCCCGTTTTCTCGACGATCAGGACCCGCTCCGGCAGCGGGCCCTCTCCGGTATTCCTGAGGAGGCCCGTGTTTCGCGCCCCATGGCCGAGGCCATTCTCGGTGGCATGGCGGTGGATTGGACAGAGGAGAGGTTGAGGGCGTTGGTGACGGCGGAGTTCGAGGATCCTGGTGCACTGGACGGGATCGTCACGGTGCCCGTCCCGAGAGGTCTGCTCACCTCGTTTGGGCCGAGCGACGGGGACCGACCCGACGGAGGCACCGCCCCATCCGCAGTCCGGCGGGTCCGTGCCTTCGGACCACGCCTCTGCGTTCAGATCGTCTCGGGAAGCGTACCCGGTGTCGCTGTCCATGCGCTCATCCGGAGCCTTCTGGTCAAGTCCCCGACGCTCCTGAAGCCCGGGCGGGGCGACACGCTTCTGGCCCAACTCTTCGCCGAGGCACTTGCCCAGGAGGACGCCGAACTGTCCGACGCTCTCGAGGTCGTCTATTGGCCCGGCGGCTCGCAGGAAGCAGAGGGCCTTGTTCTCCAGGCCGCCGACGTGGCGGTGATCTACGGTTCTGACGAAACGGTGAAGGCGCTCCGGACCCGGGTGCCGGCCACGACCAGGGTCGTCGCGTACCACCATCGCGTGGGCGTGGGCGCTGTCGGGCGGGCCGCGCTGGATGGCAGCGGGGCGGAACTCATGGAGGTGGCCTTGGACCTGGCTCGTGCGGTGGCGCTCTTCGAGCAGCAGGGGTGCGTGTGCCCTCAGGTCGTCTTCGTCGAGGAGGGCGGAGAGACGAGCCCGTCGGACTTCGCGCGGGCAGTGGCGGGCGCCCTCGGCGAGCTCGAGGGCGAGCTCCCCAGCCCTCGCCGAACCACGGGGGAGGCTGGTGGGCTGGCTCAGCTGAGGGGAACGGCAGAGATCCACCAGGCTTCAGGTCGTGCGGAAGTCCATCACGGCGGCGGCGATGCTCCTTGGACCGTCGTTTTCGAGACCGATTCCGTTCGGCTTCCCGACGGTGGGCCGAGGACGCTGCGTGTCCGACCGGTTTCCGATCTGGCGGAGCTTCCTCACATCCTCACTTCGTTGGGCCCGCACCTCCAGTCTGTTGGCCACGCTGGCCTGGGCGACCGAGTAGAGCAGCTGGCCGATGCGCTGGGGCAGGCCGGAGCGTCACGCGTGGTGCCGTTTCGTGCGCTTTCTTTTCCGCCGCCGTGGTGGCTCCACGACGGACGTGGGCCACTTACCGAACTGGTCCGCTGGATGGAGGTCGAGGAGGAATGAGCACCGCGTAAGGCATTTCGTTCGGGCGGGTAGCCTACTCGTCCAGCCTCGCGGCTACCTAGTTCCGGGCGTCAGCCTTCAGGTTGTTGCTCTGAACGCCAGACGACCATCTGGCGACCCCCGCGGGGATTCTCCTCGACGCGAACGGTGAGGGAATCGCCCTCATCGATACCGAGATCCTCGCGCATGTCCTGCGGAATCGTTACGCGTCCGCCGACGCCGACGCTCACGTCCGTGTAGTAGAGCGTACGATAGATGGCCATCTATACTCCTCTAAAGTTACCGTGCAGCCGACTAATCTAAGCAATGACTCCGACTTACGGTACGTGGTGAAGAAAGGAATCCTGAGGTGCGTAGGCGAAGCGTCGTGACGAGCCCGGGCTGGCCCGAGGTTCGCCCCTGTCACCAAAAGGCGGAAGGAGCCGGATGAAGGGCGACTTCGCGGTACGGCTCAACGGCGTCACCAAGCGCTTCGGCAAACACACCGCCGTGGACCACTTCGACTTCGATGTGCCCCGGGGCGTAATCTGTGGCCTCCTCGGACCCAACGGATCGGGCAAGACCACGAGTATCCGGATGATCATGGGGATCCTCCATCCCGACGAAGGGAGCGTCTCCCTCTTCGGTGGCGATCCAGACCGAATGCGGCGAGAGAAGGTGGGTTACCTACCCGAGGAGCGCGGCGTCTACAAAAAGATGCGCTGCCTCGAGTTCATCACCTTCCTCGGCGAGATCCGGGGTGTCCCCCGCTCGGAAGGCAGGAAGCGAGGCGGTAGCTGGCTCGACCGACTCGGCCTCGAGGGGTCGGCGGACAAGAAGGTGGAGGACCTGTCCAAGGGCATGCAGCAGAAGATCCAGTTCATCGGGACCGTCATCCACGAGCCCGAGCTTCTGATCCTCGACGAGCCCTTCTCCGGCCTGGACCCCATCAATCAGGATGTCCTGGAGGAGATTGTCCGCGATTTCCACGCCCGTGGCACGACGATCCTCTTTTCCACGCATCTCATGGACCAAGCGGAGCGGCTATGCCAGCGTGTCTGCCTGATTTCGAATGCGCGAAAGGTCCTCGATGCCGATCTCAAGGAACTGAAGGCCGCCGAGCGAAGGGGTGTCGTGGCTGTGGAATTCGAGGGCCCTGACGACTGGCTGCGCGGGCCGGAGATCGAGCGGGTGGAGGTGGCGGGCGGAGGGCTCCACCTCATCCTCCGCGACGGTGCGGATCACCAGGAGATCTTGAAACGAGGGGTCTCCGCGGGGGCTCGCTTCCTCCGGTTCGACCTCGTCGAGCCGCGGCTGCACGAGATCTTCGTGAGGCACGCTGGTGTGGACGCGGCGACGGCGGCCGGAGTGCCGGCGGGCGCGATGGGAGAGCGGCCGTGATGTGGACCAACGTACGGGCCGTCATCCGACGGGAGTACATGCAGCGGGTGAGGTCGAGGTGGTTCATCGCCTCTACCGTCATGGCGCCGGTCTTCATGATCGGGCTCATGGTAGTGCCGGCCTACTTCGCGCAGCAGGGCGATGAGAGCGAACGGACTCTCGCGGTCGTCGACGGAACGAACGTCCTTTACGAGCGTCTTGCCTCCAAGCTCGAAGAGGCCGGCTACGACGTCTTCGAGCAGCGCTGGCACTCCGACGTGGTTACCGAGCTGCGCCAGATGGCGGAGGACGGGGCCATCGGCGGCTTCATCATGCTCGACGAGCTGACGCTGGAGACCGGCGAGGCCATCCTGTATGCCACCTCCAGGCCCAACCTCATCCGTCAGGTGACCCTCCGGGGTGCCATTTCCCGGGCTGCACTGGAGTTCCAGCTCCAGCAACAGGACGTCGACGTCGATGCCCTCCTTGCTGGAGGGGAGCTGCGTATCGAGATGCTCGCTGAAACGGTGTCCGGCGGGGACGACCCCCAGTTCTTCGTGGCGTACATGGGGTCGTTCCTTCTCTACATGGTCATCCTCGTCTACGCCATCTCGGTCATGCGGGCGACACTCGAGGAGAAGACCAGTCGCATCGTGGAGGTCATCATCTCTTCCATGGAGCCCTGGCACCTCATGCTCGGGAAGATCGTCGGGGTCGGAGCGGTGAGCATGACGCAGATGGCCATCTGGCTCTTCGTCGGGGGGCTCGCCTTCGTGAGTGGCCTGCCCATGCTCATAGCCGCCCAGCCCGAGCTTGCCGAGTTGAGCACCATCCGTGACGCACTTCCGGGGCTGGGGGTGACCGGCTTGTTCGTGGGGTTCTTCGTCTTCGGCTTCCTCATGTACTCGGGGCTCTACGCAGCCGTCGGTGCCATGTGCAACAGCGACGAAGAGGCCCAGCAGGCCCAATTCCCCGTACTCCTGCTCCTTGTCATCCCCATCGTCATGGTGGTGGGCGTCATCGAGAATCCGTCGACGCCTCTGTCCACCGGCCTGTCGCTCTTTCCCCTCTTCACGCCGATCCTCATGTGGGCGCGCGTCGCGGGAGGTGGGGCTCCAGCCGCCGAGGTCGCCCTCTCCTTCGTCCTCATGTTCCTGGCGACACTGGCCATCGCGTGGGTGGCGGGGAGGATCTACAAGGTGGGGATCCTCATGGCCGGGAAGCGGCCGACGTTGCCTGAGCTATGGAGATGGATCAAAGAAGCCTAGGCGCCGAGATGCGCTCCGTCTGGCTGCGTTACTCCTCGTTGAAGTAGCGTTGCTACTCCTTCCTCGTCGTGCCTTGCCAGCCGGGCGCCTCTCGACGCCTGCGGAGTCGTTGTTCCTTGTCGGACCACGGCTTCGGCTACTCCTTCCTCGCTCAGGTCTCTTCGGGGTCTCCGGGCAGAGCGGACCTCAGGAAGTCCTGGAGCTGGCGATCGTCGAAGGCCCTCGCCTTCGCCACGGCCGCGTCGTAGCTCTCCTCGATGATGAGAACGGTGGTCTCGGCGGGTGTCGGTCCGCCGTCGGCCGATGCGGTGGGCGGGACGAAGCGGATGCTCGCCCGGAAGCTGGTCGGGCGGCGGGGGTCGTCCTCGAAGTGGAGGTAGGCGTCCCAGATGAGACCGCCGTGCGCGATGGTCGCGAAGTGGAGACCGGAGCTCGATTCGGACGCACGGTTGGACAGGGTCATACGTGGAGCATAGGGCTTCGCGAAGTCTTCGTCACGGGCTGGTTCGACACGGCTTGCCGCGTCCTTCCTAGGAGCCGGATCGGAGCAAGCGCCGTGCCGCGGCCAGTGCCTCGCGCATCTCACGGAGCTCCGACTCCCCCAGGGGCTGGCCACCGTAACGCGCCCGGAGGTAGAGGTCGACCACGCGCGCGGCGGGTGCGGTACCGCCGCGCCCACTACCGATGCGCTCTACGAGCACGAGCGGCGTGACCCCCGGCGTCACACCCACGCCGGCTCTCGATGCTGCCTCTCGCAGCTGGACGTACATCCGGGTCCACGGGTCGGGGGTCGGCCCGCCGAGCCGACGGGCCCCATACACTGCCGCGGCGAGCACGAGCAAGATGGCGACCGCACCGAGGGGGTTCGGCGCCGTCGATTCCTCCTGAGCTCCTGTGGACGCGATGTCCTCCATGGTGCGCTCGCCCAGTAGGCCTCCGAAGATCCCCACCTGGTCGTCGACGCTGTAGTCCAGGACCCACTTGTTCCAACGGTGCTGGACTCCGTCGAAGAGGATCCTTCCAGGCCAGAACCACGCCGACGTGACCTCGACCGTGCCGCTGCCCGCAGGTGTCGGATCGAAGGTCACCCATCCGTAGCCGGGGAACCAGACTTCGACCCACGAGTGTGCCTCGTTCTGGGTGACGACGAGGTAGCTGCCGAACTCGTTCCACTGACCGCCCAGGAAGCCGTTCACATTCCGGGCCTGGATGCCGAGCGTTCGGAGCATGACGACCATGGCGGTGCTGAAATACTCGCAGTGGCCGGCCTGCCGCTCGAAGAGGAAGTGGTGGAGAGTCGTTTCTCTCGCCGTGGCCGGGAGCTGGCGCGTGTAACCGAAGCTCTGGAGGTGCCGCTGGATGGCCATGGCCTGGTCGTAGCGGTTGTCCAGTCCGGCGGTGAGCGAGTCGGCGAGTTCGGCGATCCTCGGATCGAGCCTTCGAGGCAACTGGAGGAAGTGGTCGGACGGGTAGTAGCCGCGGGAGGGGCCTCGAAGCTCGGAGGCCGGCGGTTGGCTGGCCCTCGAGAAAGCGGTGTAGGCGGGCGAGCCCGATCCCCAGTAGAGGAAGTCACCGGCGTTGTCGAACAGGGGTTGGATACCGTTGTTGGAGTCGATCTCCAGAGCCGGATGCAAGGCGAAGAGGACCCGGGTATCGAGGGCCGAACCGAAGATCCGCTGCTCGAGGATCTCGCCTCGCCACTCCTCTCTATACCACGAGGTCGGAGCTGAGGACGGTGGTAGGCCGTTGGAGCGGGTCCACCGGATGCCGTCGAAGCGGTCGTACGACCGACCACGCCAATGGAGGCCGCCCAAATTGCCCGGAGCTCCGTCGGGAAACTCCACGCGGAGGACGATTTGAGGGTTGCCGAGGATCGTCGACCCGTGCTCACCGATAGAGACCTGATCGCTGAACCCGGCAATGGATGTGGCCGGCGTGTCGCCGCGCCCGGCCCACCCCTGCGACACCCGCGGGAAGGTCACGAAGACCAGAAGAGCCACGAGCAAGATGACGCCGGACAGGGCCCCGGTGGTGACGACCAACCCCCTCCCGAGGGGGACCTCGCGAACGCCATGCCGCTCGGATTGTCGACGCAAGTGCCCCACCATGAGCGCTACAGTGGACAGACCGACGTATGCCACGAAGGCGATAAGGAACAGGATGCCTGGTCGGTACGCGGTCGACGCGAGAATGAGGGCGAAGGAGAGGGCGTACAGCCGGAGGTCGTTGGGTGCGTCGAGGGAGCGAAGGGCCTCCGCCGCCAGGAGCAACAACAGGAGATCGACGACGGGAATGACGATGTCGTCCTGGATGACGGCAACGTGGATGAGCGCCCGCACGACCAGGAGGGTGGCCAGGGGCAGCCAGAGCCGTTCGAGCCGAGCCGAGAGCTCGGTGTCGGGGTGCCAGAAGAGGGCCACGATGAGGGCGGCCGTCGCGAGGAGCGCCGACAACCACTCGAAGCCGGCGCCACCGGCGAACGCCAGGAGGCCGGTGAGGCCCATGGCCACGGCGAGGCGCCGGTGGAGGAGTCGGAGGCTCATGGGAGAATCACGTCACAGCCTCGGTGTACACGGCGTCGGGACCGACTGCGAGGCAGTCGCCGTATCCACCGCGGACCACGATGCCCACGAGGATGCACGCGTCGGGCGAGACGCTGGGTGACGGTGGCGGATCGGATGGGTCGAAGTCCACGCGGGCAAGCAGATCCAACGCACGTTCCAGGTGCCCGGCGCCGTCCCCGGCCTCGAGCACGTCACTCCCGGCGACGAGACCGAACGGGCGATGCTGGGCCACGGCGGCGGCAGCCAGCGAGGCGGCGACCTCGATGGCCACCTCGGCTGCGTCCCCCGGCTCGCCCCTCGTGTCGAGGCAGATCCAGCGTGTCTCGGCGCCATCGCGCTCGTACTGACGGAGGACGGGCTCGCGGAGTCGGGCCGACGACTTCCAGTGGATGTCGCGGGAGTCGTCGCCTATCCGGTACGCGCGGAGGCTGCGGTACTCCCCGCGAGCACCCGACGACCCAGCGGATGACACCCCGACCCTGGGAATCCGGCCGACCCCGGGAGTGGGCTCGCGCACGGGACGATCGGTTCGTGGCCAGACGACGATCTCACCACGGATCTCGACGTCCCGCTCCTTCCTGAACAGGCCGAAGGGGAAGCCGGTGGACAGCGTCACCGTTCCCAGGGGGTAGATGCCCCGGCGGACGAAGCTGTTCACCGACCGAATCGTGGCGTTCCCGCCTGGGGGGACGTGGGCCAGGAAGGCCTTCTCCGGGAGGCCGTGTTCGGAGATCTCGACGGCCATGGAGGGCAGTCGCTCCTTGAGGTTCTTCACCTCGTAGGTCAGGCGAAGGTCGTGTCCGACGGTCACCGACCTGGGGCCTCGTCGCTCGACCCGAAGCCCCCGAATGGCCTGCTCGGAAAGCCAGCTGCTCACCGCGATGAACCCGAGCATGGAGCCCAGCAACAGATAGAGGAGGTTGTTGCCGGTGTTCATGGCCGCGAAGCCGACCGCGAAGGTGCCGATGGTGAAGGCCAGCCCCCCGGAGGTGAACGAGATGCGCCGCCACGCCCGGAGTCGGGCCCACGCGTCTCGGAGGGCGGACCAGGCCGCTCGGAGCCGTCTCATCAGGCGTTCACGCCACGCCGCGACGCCGGCCTCAGACCGGCGCCTCGACCTCCTCCATGATCCCTTCCAGAATGGTCGCCGCCTCGTCGTGAGTGTCGAAGGTGGTACCGGAGGCGCCGGCGGGGAGGATGCGGTGGGCGAGGCAGGGCACGATGAGGTCCCGAACGTCGTCGGGCACCAGATACGTCCGCCCTTTGGTGAGGGCGTACGCCCGCGCGGCCCTGAAGATGGAGATGTTGCCCCGGGGGCTCACGCCCATCCTGAGCTTGGGCGTGGACCGGGTCCGCTCGACGATGGCCATGAGGTAGTCGAGGATTGCAGAATCGACTTGCACTTCCTCGATGCGACCCTGCAACGCGATGACCTGCTTGGCCGAGAGCACGGTCTGTAGCCGATCCACGGTGGCGTCCAGGGACTGGGACTCGGTGAGAATCCGACGCTCGGCCTCAGCGTCGGGATACCCGATGGTGATGCGCATCAGGAAGCGGTCGAGCTGGCTCTCGGGAAGGGGATACGTTCCGTGGTGCTCCAGAGGATTCTGAGTCGCCATCACCAGAAAGGGCTGTGGCAGCCGGAACGTCTTGTCGTCGATGGTGACCCGGTCATCCTGCATGGCCTCGAGGAGGCCGGACTGGGTCCGAGGCGGCGCGCGGTTGATCTCGTCGGCGACGACGACGTTGGTGAAGATGGGCCCCTTCCGGATCTCGAACTCCGCAGTCTGGGGATTGTAGACCGAAACCCCGAGCACGTCCGAGGGAAGGAGGTCCGAGGTGAACTGGATCCGCCGGAAGCCGAGGCCCAACGTCTTGGCCAGCGCGTGGGACAGCGTCGTCTTCCCCACGCCGGGCACGTCTTCGAACAAGACGTGACCTCTCGCCAGCAGGGCCGCCATGGCCAGGCGCACCACTTCCTTCTTGCCGTGGAAGACCGTCTCCACCTCCTGAACGAGGTGGTCCAGGAGCTCGAGGGAAGGTCGAGACTCCCTCGTTGGCGTGGCAGTCGTCGTTTCGGACAAGGAGCCGCCTGATATGGGTTCGCGGGAAGGCGCCGGTTTAAACACCGGCCTCCTTCTAAGGTTCTCGACGACTGCGCCGAGGATCAACGGAAACGAATAGGGGGGGGCGGAGTCGCCCCCGGACCATCCGGGATTCCACGGGCTGGAGGAGGTGCCCGACGTGGGGGAAAGCACCTATCAGGAGCCCCGAAAACCGCCCGTCGGCGCCTTGACCTGTCCACGCGAAAATGGGTAGCTTGAGGCCGCTTCCCCAGGGCTCGTTCCGTTTTTCACAAGCGTTGTGTGACGCGGAAAACCCCTGCCTCGCGTCCCCTTGAACGGGGCGCAAACGATGCGTGAAGGAGCAGCAGCTTCGAATGAAAACGCACTGGCTGATCGGCGGTTTGGCCGTCGTATTCGCAATGGGTGCTCTCGCCTTCGTCCAGGGCGGTGACGCTCAAGGCGACGGCGCGGCGGCGGCCGAGTCGGGGCAACCCATCGCGTTCCCCCACAATCAGCACGCCGGCGCTGAAGAAGGGCAGAACAACATGGACTGTCAGTTCTGCCACTTCTCTGCCGAGCGGTCCGTGGACGCGGGCCTCCCGTCGGTGAACTCCTGCTGGGGATGCCACCAGGTCGTCGCTGGCCGGACGGAGCAGGCCCAGACCGAGATCGCGAAGCTGCGTGGCTACTTCGAGCGCGGCGAGCAGATTCCCTGGAACCGCATTTACAAGATTTCCGACCACGCCCACTTCCCTCACATGCGGCACATCAACGCCGGCCTCGAATGCCAGCAGTGCCACGGTGAGGTGCAGACGATGGGCGTCCTCAACGAGCGTGACCCGGCTTGGGGTGGTGACAACATGGGGTGGTGCATCGACTGCCACCGTGAGCCGGATCCGGAGACTGGCCTGCAGCAGGCGTCGACCGACTGCGCCGTCTGCCACTACTAGGAGCCCGCGATGCGAATTCAGCGGCCTCTGCGAGACTCGACTCAATGACTGAAATCAAACGGCGCGACTTCCTGAAGGTCCTCGGTGTCACCGGCGGCGCGGCCGCGACGGGGTGCGGGGGATCGGCGGAGAACCTCCTTCCTTATGTGGTGCACCCGGAGGAGATCACCCCCGGCGTCGCCACATGGTACGCCACCACCTGTCAGGGTTGCTCCGCGCAATGCGGCATGTGGGTGCGGACCCGCGAGGGCAGGGCGGTCAAGCTCGAGGGCAATCCCGACCATCCGGTGTCTCAGGGAGGGCTGTGTGCCCGAGGCCACGCCAGCCTGACCCACCTCTACAACCCAGACCGTTTCCACGCCCCGATGATCCGCGAGGGCGATCGCTTCCGTGAGGGCACCTGGGACGAGGCGGAGCAGCTCCTGGCCGCCAAGATACGGGACGTGGGCAACGTCATGTTCATCGGCGGCCACATGGGTCCGACGATGAGCGATCTGGTGGACGGATTCGTGGCAGCGGTGGATGGACGCCGCGTTCATCACGATGCCGTCTCCGACGCGCCGCTTCGAGAAGCCACGCGCATTGCGTTCGGCGTGAATGAGCTACCGGCATACCACATGGAGGATGCCCAGATCCTCCTCTCCTTCGGTGACGACTTCGTCGACACCGGCGCCAACCCCGTGGGCTACAACCGTGGCCTCTCCCGGATGTCGTCGGTGGAGCACGAGGGCGAGGAGTACAGCAAGGGCCGCTTCGTCTACCTGGGCGCCCGCCTCTCCACCACTGGCCTCAACGCCGACGAGTGGTTTCCCATCCAGGCCGGCTCCGAGGCCGTGGTGGCTCTGGGGATGGCGGCCCACATTGCCGGGAGCAACGGCGGCAGCGCCGGTCCGTACGCAAATCTCCTCCAGTCGTACAGCCTCGCCCAGGCCGCCGAGGCCTCGGGCATCGGCGAGGACGAGTTGCGGGAACTGGCCGATCGCTTTGCAGGCGAAGGTCCGAGCCTGGCCATGGGGCCAGGCGTCGGAGCCCATCATCGCAACGCCACGGCCGCCAACCTGGCGGTCCTCATACTCAATGCCGTCGCCGGCAACGTTGGCCGGACGGTCACCGTCGGGGACGGGCCCCGGGCGGCTGCGGCCTCCTACGCCGAGATGGCCGACGCCATCAACGCCATGGCCGGCGGACAGGTGGGCGTTGCCCTGGTCCACGGGACGAATCCGGCGTATTCGGTGCCGCCGGCGTCGGGCTTTCGGGAGGCATTCGAGCAGGTTGGCTTCAAGGTCTCCTTCGCACCGGCGATGGACGAGACCGCCGCCCGGTGCGATCTGATCTTGCCGGATCGCCACTTCCTGGAATCGTGGGGAGACGCCGAAGCCAAGGCCGGCATCATGGCCATTCTGCAACCGGTCATGCAGCCGGTGCCCCACTTCGATTCGAAGCAGGCGGGAGACGTCATCCTCTCGGTGGGCGGTCACCTGGAGATGGAACTGGGCGCCGCCACCTTCTACGAGTACCTGCGTGCCCGCCACCAGGCTATGCACTCGTCCACCATGGGCGACTTCGATACCACATGGCGAGACCACCTACGCAACGGCTTCGTCGACCACACGGCGATGATGGGCGATGCGGGGACTCCGGACCTTCGGGCGCCCGATCAGGCTCTCACCTTCGATGTCCCGGCACTGGACGGCGACGGCGACCTCACGCTGGTCGTGTATCCTTCGGCCCGCTTCGGCGGCGGTGAGTTCGCCAACAGCCCGTGGATGCAGGAACTCCCCGACCCCGTGTCGAAGATCACCTGGCATTCATGGGTGGAGATGAACCCGGCCACAGCCGAGGCCCGGGGCCTTCGGGTGGGCGACATCGTCACGGTCACCTCACCCCACGGATCGGTCCAGGCGCCGCTCTGGCCCTATCCTGGGATCCGCGAAGACACCGTGGCCCTCCAGATGGGGTCGGGTCATACCGACTTCGGCCGTTGGGCGACGGGCAACGGTGTGAACCCGATGGCGCTGCTGCCGGCGACCACCGAGCAGCCCTCCGGAGCGCTCGTCACACTGGCCACCACCGTCACCGTCGAACCCACCGGAGAGCGCCGCCGCCTGGCGACCATCGAGGGTTCGTCGGATCAGGACGACCGTCACATCGTCGAGGCCGTGGCCATGAGTGCCCTCGGCCACGAAGAGGAAGAAGAGGGTGGTCACGGAGAGCTCTACGAACTTCAGGGCTACGGCGGTGTGCAGCCGGTGCCCGCCCATGAGGGGGCGTCCACCGAGTATCCCCTCCCCGGCGCCGATCACGGTGAGTACGCGAACGCCCACGAGAAGCCTCGCTGGGGGCTGGCCATCGACCTGGACAAGTGCACCGGCTGTAGCGCCTGCGTGACGGCGTGTCAGGCCGAGAACAACGTGCCCTTCGTCGGCGAAGACCAGGTCCAGATGGGCCGCGACATGCACTGGATGCGCATCGAGCGCTATTACGACCACGTCGATGCCACCCACGCGGGCGAGCTGGACGTTCGGATCCTGCCCATGCTCTGCCAGCATTGCGGCAACGCGCCGTGCGAGCCGGTCTGCCCGGTCTACGCCACGTACCACACGCCCGAGGGCGTCAACGCGCAGATCTACAACCGCTGCGTGGGCACCCGGTACTGCGCCAACAACTGCCCCTACAAGGTCCGGGTCT